>NZ_OZ252217.1:2259726-2580758 GCF_965249125.1 Pelagibacterium sp. | reverse complement strand
CTTCCGAGAAACCATGATCAGTATCACCGGCGCATCCGGTCAGTTGGGGCGGCAAATTGTTTCAGCCCTCATACAGCGCGGATTTGGCTCCGCGATCGTCGCGGGTACTAGAAACCCAGAGAAGATCGGCGATCTCGCGGAAGGCGGGATCAGGACCGTCACGGCGGATTTCGACCGGCCCGAAACCATGCGGACCGCCTTTTCGGGGGCGGATGTCGCGCTGATCATCTGTGGTACCGCCCCGGTCGAAGCGCGGGTGAAGCAGCATCGGGCGGCGATCGATGCTGCCAGCGATGCGGGAGTAGGAAGGGTCGTTTATACGAGCTTCATCAACCCAAAGCGAGAAAGTCTCTTTCCCTATGCAGCAGTTCATGAAGATAGCGAGCACTATCTCATGGATTCGGGCGTGCCCTATACGATCCTGCGCAACAACCATTTCGTCGAAAATCTCGACAATGCCCTGATGGGAGCGTGGAAAACCGGCTCGCTGACGTTGCCGGGGGCTTCGGGCAAAGTGGGCTATATCTTCCGCCGCGACGTGGCCGAGGCCACCGCGACCGTACTGACCCAGCCGGGGCACGCGAACCGGACATATGAACTTACGGGGCCCGAGGCGCTCGATCTGCATGAGATTGCCGGGCTGGCGAGCCAGGTCTGGGGCCGGCCAGTTACGGCGAGTGAGCTCGACTGCGTCGACTATGGCCGTATTCTCGCGGAACGGGGCTTGCCGCCCTTTGCGGTCAAAGCGCAGATCGGCATCCGCCTGGCGTCAGGCGCGGGTGAATATGATCTATTGTCTCCGCAAGCGGCGCTGTTCGCTGGCCGCTCCCTGGCGCGCGTGGCGGATCACTTGGCGGCATTTCGCGCTAAACAGAACAAAAGGGGGGAGTGATCGCTTCCTTTCCGGAGCGGGGATCACTCCCCGCGAAAAACCGGCGGGCGCTTGTCCAGAAAGGCGGCGACGCCTTCGGCATAGTCGGCACTGCTGCCGGCAGCACGCTGGCTGTCACGCTCGAAGTCAAGCTGGGCGTCGAGCGTATTGGAGGCGGCAAGCTGGATCAGATGTTTGGTCAGACCAAGTCCGATAGTGGGGCCTTTGGCAAGCTTGTGTGCAAGCTGGCCGGCCTGATCGAGAAGATCCGCATCGTCGACGGCTTTCCAGATGAGGCCCCATTCGGCAGCCGTTTCGGCGGCAAGCGGTTCACCTGTCAACATGAGGGCCTTGGCGCGGGGTTCCCCGAGAATACGGGGAAGCGTCCAGCTGCCGCCCGCGTCCGGCACCAGCCCGACCTTGGAAAACGCCTGTACGAATTTGGCCGAACGGCCGGCGATTACGATATCGCAGGCCAGCGCGATATTGGCACCCGCGCCCGCTGCCACGCCGTTGACAGCGACGATCACGGGTTTGCGCAGATCGCGGATGAGACGGACGGAGGGGTTGTAATAGGTATCGAGAGAATGGCCCAGATCGTGTGGGGGGGTCCGCTTGCGCGGATCGCGATCACTCAGATCCTGCCCGGCAGAAAAGGCGCGCCCGGAGCCCGTCAGCAGGACAGCCCTGATCGCGGTATCGTCACGGGCGCGTTCCAGCTCGGCCCGCAGCGCCACATGCATTTCGATATTGAACGCATTGAGCTTATCGGGTCGGTTCAGCGTCAACTTCAGAACGCCATCTTCGACTGTCGAAAGCACACTCTTGGAAGCCTGCAACCTTCTTCTCCAATTTCACAGAGTTCACGCGAACGCGATTCACCAACAATGGCATGGAAGGCGTCTTTAGCCAACAGAAATCCACAATTTTGCAAATAAAATCAAATATTTGCGCGTATTTTCACCTCAGCAGCAGGCATGCCCGATGACGCTCGTTTCCATTACCCGCGATGTTGAAATCGCAATCGTTACCGTGAACAATCCACCGGTCAACACGCTGGCCCAGGCGCTGCGGGAGCAACTTTTGGAAGCAGTGGACAGGCTGGGTGCGGATGCCAGCATAAGGGGCGTGGTTTTGCTCTGTGCGGGCCGTACCTTTTTTGCCGGAGCCGACGTCAACGAGTTCGACAAGCCGCCCATGCCGCCACATTTGCCGGACCTTGTAGCCGCGATCGAGAACGCGCCTCAACCCTGGCTGGCCGCCATTCATGGCGCGGCCTTGGGAGGCGGGTTGGAAGTAGCCTTAGGGTGCCGGTTCCGGCTTGCTGCGGGCAGCGCTTCGCTGGGTTTTCCGGAGGTTGTGCTTGGAGTCATTCCTGGTGCGTCGGGCACGGTCCGCACGCCGCGGCTCATAGGCGTTGATGCCGCAGTGGAGCTCATCACCTCCGGCAAGCCGGTTACCGCCGAGAAGGCGCTCGCGGTCGGCCTAGTTGACAAGGTGACCGATGGCGAGTTGACCGCAGAGGCGGTCAGCTATCTCCGTGAGGCGCTCAAGCGTCCGTTGCCCCCGGCGATCTCGCAGCGGCCGGTGCAAGCAGGGAGCTATACACGGGAGCAGCAACGTGAAGCGATGACGTGGCGAGCCAGGGGCGAGAAGGCCCCGCTCAAGGCGTTGGAAAGCATAGAGTTTTCGGCGACACATGACTTTGCCGAGGCGATGGCTGCTGAAAGGAGAATCTTTCTTGAACTACGCAGCTCTCCGCAAGCAGCCGCGCTTCGGCATGTCTTTCTTGCCGAACGCGCCGCGCTCCGACCCGCCGACCTCAAAGACATCGTCCCACTTCCTGTCGAGCAGATCGGCGTAGTAGGGGGTGGCACGATGGGGACTGGCATCGCGGCTGCCTTTCTCGATGCGGGGCTGAATGTCACCCTGGTTGAACGAGACATTGAGGCCGCTCAGCGGGCCGAAACCAATTTGAAGGCGCTTTACGAAGGAACAGTCAGACGTGGGCGGCTGAGCCACGCTGAGGCCGAGGCGAGACTGACGCGGTTCAGCTCGACATCTGATCTTGCCAAACTGGCCGCGGCCGATCTGGTGATCGAGGCCGTATTCGAGGACATCGTAGTCAAACAGGAACTGTTCGGGCAGCTCGACCGGATGTGCCGACCCGACGCCATTCTCGCGACAAATACATCATATCTCGATCCGCGCGTGATTGCCGAACCCGTTACCGGGCTGGAGCGCTTCATCGGCCTTCATTTCTTCAGCCCCGCCAATATCATGAAACTGCTCGAAATCGTGCCGCTGGCACAAACGGGCCAGACTGTACTGGCGACAGCAATTTCGCTTGCGAGACGCCTTGGCAAAATTCCGGTCCGGGTCGGCATCTGCGAGGGGTTTGTCGGCAATCGCATTCTCAAACGCTATCGCGCCGCAGCCGAAAATCTGTTGCGCCGCGGGATTCCCATCGCGGAAATTGACGCTGCAATGCGCGAGCATGGTTTTGCCATGGGACCGTTCGAGGCTCAAGATCTTGGAGGTCTGGACATTGCATTCGCTCAGCGCGAGGCCGCCCGCTCGGCGGGCACGAAAATCGCCGAAACGCTTGGCGACATACTCGTGCGCGCCGGACGAAAGGGACAAAAGGTCGGCGCCGGTTGGTATGATTACGTTTCAGGCAGCCGCACGCCCATCATATCAGAAGCTGTTGCGACGTTGCTCGCAGGTTCAGTGCGTGGGAGCGAGACCCGGACCCGCCAGCAGATCGCGGACGACCTCGTCGCGGAAATGGCGGCCGAGGGCGAGCAGATTCTTGAAGAAGGGATCGTACGCCGGGCAACAGATATCGATTTGGTTGAGATTCATGGCTACGGCTTCCCACGCTGGCGCGGAGGGCCAATGTTTTCGCGGGCAGCGCCACAGGATGCCCATGGCCGGCCCTGACAGGCCGGTCGCACAGCCATCACGCCGATCAATACGAAGAAGCGATTGCACCGCGCCGGACAAAAGGACCGGGCAGTCGGCCACTGGTCCCACCGCGGTCAGTCGCTCGGAACGTGGGATCCACATTTTGAAGATTTTGCCGATAATACCGACCCAATGAACTCACCTTCAGGCTGCCCAAACTCGGTTGAGGATCTGCGCCGCGATTGCCGCTTTGTCTTGGGGCAGAAAGCGCCCGTAGTGCTTCTGCACCATGTCAGGCGTGTCCTGGATCGCGTAGCTGGCCTGCTCATATGAGCCGGTTTGCTTAAGGATATGGGTGGCCAGAACATCCCGCACGTTGTGAGGCCCGTGGGGGAGTAAGCCCTTGATCACACCACGGCCAGTATACGGATTGTAGATTCCGTAGCGCTGGATCGTCAGCTTCCAGGCCTCGTAGAAAGTCGTTTGGTTATACGCAGCGTTGGCGCTCGTCACCTTGACTGTCTTTACGAACAGGGTCCCTGGATCGCGAGCATCATTCAACAGTCTTGAACGGTGACGATCAACATAAGCGTCGATCATTTCATAGAGGCGACCAAAATCCGGCAGCACCAATCGAAAGGGCTTGGATCCGAAGAACGACGAGTTGGCATTCTTGAACGCAACGGCCGGTATCAAAACCTCCCATCCCTGTTCTCGCTGCGACCACCGCAACTCCCCACATTTCTTGTCTTCGAGTTGGCGTTCCGACGTCGGGGTGCGGTCACGGGGGCATACCAGGAGTTCTCGAAGGTTCTTCTGGCGCAATCCGGTGTGAAGGCCGAGCCGGAGAATCAGAAACGAGCGAACCGCTTCGGCCGCCGCTCGCGGGTATCGATGCTCGTCCGGCATCAGCCGCAGGATCTCCTCGGTAATCTTTCGATACTCGCCGACGGGGCTATCCGCTTCTAGAACAGGCAGTATCGGCTCGAAGGGATCACGATGGACCCGCGACACGCGGTCGATTTCCTTTGAACGAATTCGGCCGTGTTTGTGCATGGCGTCGCAGGCGGCGTCCCAGTCTGTCCGGACCTGATCGATATCCGCTCTGGAGATCAACCCGGGTATCGGGGTGAGGCGCTGCGCGAGGGTAGGGTGCTGCCGCAACCAGCCGGTTTCCTTCCTCACCAATGAAAGCGCGATCGAAAGCATGTCGGATTCCCATTTGGTGCAGAATCCCCGGCGTCGCTCACGCCATTGCAGATACCAGTCCCAGACGTTCGGGAAGATCAACATGGCAAAGCAAAGATCATTGACGTTGGCGCCAAAACCTTTGACTTGGCTGTCTTCGACCGCGGCGAGGGCACCAAACATCAGGCCGAGGTGTTCAACCTTCTGGGAGGCGGTCTCTTCTCCCCAGACGCCATTTCGCTGCAGTCCGAACGCGGTGAGGGTGGACGTCTTGAACCGCAGCAGTTCGACCATCTCAGCTTCGAGTGCTGCCGGCGCATCGATCACCCCGGACTTGATTTCGGCTTCCAACTCACCCGCATCATTGGCCGGGTGTTTGCGCTTTCCGCCCTGCAATGATCGAAAACGAACTGCATAGCGCTGCTTGGTCGCCTCGGCCTGGTAGCGACGATATTCCGTTGACCCCGTTATGATCACCTTGCGGACCCAGGAGAGGATCTCTTCCTGTTGAGCTTTTGGCCTATTGGCGAAATCGTGGGGCAGGTGCCAGGCAAGGCGGCGTTGCTCGGGAGCTGAAATGCCCTTGAGCATATGTCCATGAACGGCCCTGGTCTGATGCGGCAGTTTCTCTCGGAAGTATCCAGCTGGGAGACGATAGCGGCGCTCGATGCGTTCGAGGATCTCAAAGCTTTTGACACCATGCGGCATCGCATCACCGCGCGCCCATTTCAGCAATGTTGTGTGGTGAAAATGATCTCTCGGTTGCACCACCGCCTTAAAGAGATGTGTCAGGGTATCGCCGTGTCGCTCGACGTGAAGGAGAAGCGCGTCCTCAAAGGTATGAGGATCACTCCATTCCTCGAAGAGCGCTTCTGGAAACTCGACCACTGGCCGCGTTTGGCGACCGGATTTTCGGGCTCGGGTCGACTTGCGGGGTCGTTCCGCTTCATTGGCCCGAGCGACCACGTCATTGGCGATCCACCGCGATACCGCGTCAAAAATCGGTTGGACGAGTTTGCGATGGAGCCGCAGCGCATCAACAGCAATGCCAGTCTCGTCGCTTACTATGGTCAAGTCCAGGAGCCGACCGCGATAGGGGGGGAAACGCCGCTCTTCTACCAACTGGTGGAGATAGCGTTGAATCCCGTTCACCGCCGCGCCGAGCACCGGAAAAAGCCGCACTCGACAGTAATCTTCCACACGTGCGCGTTCGGATTTTTCATTATAGGTCATCGGCAATTCGCACTCAAAAAAAGCGACTTGATTGCGATGGTTGTGGTACCAAGCCAAGCGGGCAGTGGTTAATTCCCACAGGTCTCCGCGACCCGAAATTGGTCGGGTCAGCAAGATACAGCTATTGCGAAGAAAGCGAGAAAGCGGTTTTGTTGGCCAATGCTATTACGCCATGTTACCGCGCGTTCGCGTGAGTGAGTGCCAGTGAATAAGAGTGACAACGCCAAGCTGGCGGAACCTGGCGGGCGTGTTACCGGGCGTTCCCGGAAGTCCTTAAAAGTTACATCAAGTTACTAGGGGTCGCTCCGGGTCCTTCCTGGGGGGTGGCTCGGTCGCGGGGGGCGCTGAGCGCGGTCACCGGGAGTTTTCAGAAAAAGTTTCAAAATGGACCAGGGGTGACGCCCAGTTACAACCTGTTACGCGGTGTGACAGCGGATGTGGTTCTGAGATGCGCTGCGGAACGTAAAAGCCCTGTGAAAACAAAGGGTTAGCACTTATCTTTCCGCAGTTGCGGAACGGCTGCGGAAAGGTTGCGGAAAGTTCAGAGTAGGATAACATATTGATATATATAAATAATTTTTACTTCTTTATCCTATCGTTCCGCAGTTTCTACCCCACCCTTTATCTCGACTCCTCAATCCAATCGTATATGGCAGATAGGGCACCCCCTCGAATTTGCGGAAAGTTCGCGGTGGATTCCATCGAACATATTGAAACATATGCGGTTTTTCGGATTCGAACTTTCCGCAGCCGTTCCGCAACGTTCCGCAGTTGCGGAAAGTTCAGACATTCGCCAACAAAAAACCCCGCCGAAGCGGGGCTGTTAGCAGGATGGGATATCAGTCGCGTTCTCGTCTTTTCACAAACTTGGGATGTATGAAGCGATAACCGTTTCGTCCGACTTTATGGGCAACGATCTGATGGAGATCGCGAAGGAAACTCTTGAACTGCTCTTTGTCACGGTCGATCAGTTTTCCGATCTCACGCTTGTTATTGTAAAGTTTGCTTTCGCTGATGCCTTCTTCACCCTTGGACTTGATGTAGGTCGCGGCCTCGTCAGCGAGCTTATGCAACTCGGACTTGCCAGCATTGGCGCGGAACGCTTCGGCGGTCTGGCGCTGATAGAAGCTGACATATTCCCAGGACCATTTGAGATGGTCGAGCTTGATGGTGTCACTGTCGCAGCTAATCGCGATGACCAGAGAGAGGCGCATTGCGATCTCGCGGGTACGGCTGAATAGATCGGCCAACCCGTACTCAGCGAACTCCCGCTGCAAGCCAACGCGCTCGCGCTCCATGATGCGCAGGTACTCGTATGCCTTCTTCGAGAAGGGGGTCACCACCGGCTCGACATCGAGCGTTGTATCGACGTGGTGCGCAATGTCGTCATCGTCGCCCGTCTCGAACGCGATCCGCTTGGCCCAGCGCAGAACTTTTGCCGGTGGGTCCACCTCTGGGATGTCGATGCGTTGCTCCTGAAACGGTTCGCTCTGCGACTGCACGATCAGGAAGCGGTTGAGAAAGCCGCTCGACACGTCGGCAGCGCTCACAGCGCCATAGAAGGTGTCGGGGGTCGTCAGGCCAGCCAGGGTGAGGGCAGGGCGCACAACCTTGCGCTTCTGGATCGCCTCGACTTCCTCTTTGGTCTTGTTGTTGGTGGACATCGCCGTGCCGCGATAGGTGCCGTGGCACTTTGAGAACAGTTCGAGGAACGCGGTATAGGCGCTGTCCTTCTGACCGTTACCACCACCCTTGCGGTCATCCTTGAGGCGCTTGCCCAGTTCGTCGATGAAGGCGACGTGTTTGGGCTTCTCGATCAGTTTGGACATGACGGCGGATTCGGAGGTGTAGTCACGCGGCCCGACCAAATGGTCCAGTCCCGACGCCTCAAGGAGCAGTTCCACGGCGTCCTTGATGGATTCCTTACCGGCACCCGTGTCACCCACGTTGATGGTGTAAATGGTGCCATAGTTCGGCTTGCCGTAATTGGTGCGGTGATTGCGGCCACACACGGTCGAAGCGAAAATGATGCCCGCCTGGATTGCGAACTGGCGCTGCTCAACGAGCGCGGTGGCGTTGTAGTATTCGGCTACGTGTTCGAGGATCGATCCCTTGGGAAAGCGAAGAAGGTGCTCAGGGATGCCGAGCTTTTCCGACTCTTCCTTGATCTCGTCATCGCTGGCGAGCGGCAGATCGTCGTCCTCGTCTTCGTCGTCGTCCGTGAACTCATCGACGATCGTGCGGTTACGGTGTCTCTCATGTGCGACCGACATGACCGAGCGCATGGTATAGAGCTTGTCGCGGCTCTCCTTGAAGCCGTTCCACTGGGCGCGGTTCTCGCGGCGGTTGTAGCCCCGACCACTTTGCGACCAGTCGTGCGCCATGCCGACCCGTAACCATGTCTCGCGGTCGTCGGCCCAGTCTTCTATCTCTGCGAGGGCAATCTGTGCTACGTCATCGGGAAACCCGGCATAACCGGATCGCGCGAATTCATGTTCTGCTCCGGGTGGAAGGATGCCGACACCCTTCGGGGCCGGTTTGGAGCCGATTGGCACAGCTGCTATCTTCCTGCCGGCTACGGAGACCTCATCGAAACCTGCTCCGTGCAACACTACCAGTGCACGGAACAGAGGCTCATCGATGACTGAGAGTCTGTTGTGGGGGGCATTGTCTCGTGGAATCCGCCCAGAAACGAACGGTTTTGACGTTGACGAGATCGTCCAGCACCTCGTCCGGAACGTCCTCAGTCGACCGCACGAATCCGATGCAAAATGGGCGCCTCGATGGATCTTCCGTTGTCTTGTCTTCTCAGGTGGACGGGATTCGGCGCTTTCGGGAACTCCAAGACAGCCCTCGAACGTGCGGGAATGGGCGCGCTGCTGCCCGGCATGCAAGGGGCCGATTCCAGACTGAGCGGTTATTGTAGAGGAATTGGTGAATGCCGACGTTCAGCAGCCAACCCGGAAGTGGCCAGATGGTACGGCGTTATTGCCGGACAACATGACTGTGCCACCCATGCGTCAACTGACGCTACGAATTCGAGTGACCTGCTGCAGTGCCGTCTTGAGGACATTGCCCGAGAGTATGAACCTTGCCTCGGTCGGGGTGCGTAGGTCGACAATTAGCGGAATGGAGTGAGAGGTTCCGTCAGCCTTGGTGAGCTTAGCCCTAATATCGGCCCCTGGAAGTAGCTGTCCGTAGAGATCATCGATTGACACCGTTTCAGTGCCATCGATCTGTTCGAAGTCGGACGGCTCCGAAAATGTAAGAGGAACGATACCCATAGCCGCCAAGTTGGCACGGTGGATGCGCTCAAATGACAATGCCAGAACAGCTCGGACACCCAAAAGAGCAGGGCCTTTTGCAGCCCAGTCTCGGCTCGATCCGGTCCCATACTCGCGTCCACCAACCACGATCAACGGCGTGTCGTCCTGAGCATAGGAATTGGCTGCATCAAATACCGATACTGTTTGTCCGCTAGGCATTATCTTAGTCCACCAGCCTTCGGTTTCCGGAGCCAGTCGGTTTTGAATGCGTATATTGGCGAAGGTTGCACGCTTCATCACTTCGTGGTTGCCGCGACGACCGACATAGGTATTGAACCCGCGCGGCTCGATGCCTTTGGATAACAGGTATTCTCCGGCTGGGCTTTCGACCGGGATTTCACCGCCAGGAGAGACGTGGTCGGTGGTGAGGGAATGCCCATACAGACCGAGAATGCGCGCGTTGTTAAGGCCCTGGCCTGGCTGTCGGTCTTTCACCTTCAAGAACGGCGGCGCCATGAGATACTGGGACTGGCTATCCCAAGAGAACGTTTGGCCGGTTGGGGCCATGAGGCTGTTCCATTCGGCCGAGATTTCGGTTTGGACGCCATAGACCGATTGGTAAAAGCTCTTGTCGCCTGCGCGCATGGTTGCGCGTTGAACCGCCTGGTCTTCGGGCCAGATGTCGGCAAGATAAACCGGCTTGCCGGAGTGGTCTTGGCCCAAGGGATCGTGCTCAAAATCGATGGTAATGCGGCCTGCAAGAGCGTACGCCACGACCAGTGCCGGAGATCCCAAGTAATTGCCGCGGACCAGTTTATGGATTCGTCCGGAAAAGTTGCGATTTCCCGACAACACGCTGACGGCGACCAAATCGTTTTCGGTTATTGCCGCTTCGGCTTCAGGCAAGAGTGGGCCTGATTTGCCCCCGCACGTGGTGCAGCCATAGCCAACGACATCGAAACCGAGGGCGCGTAGCGGTTCCATCAGGCCCAAATCTTCAAGATAGCCCGTGACCACTCGAGAACCCGGGGCAAGGGAGGTTTTCACCCATGGCTTGGAAACCAGCCCCAACTGAGCGGCGCGCTGCGCCATAAGGCCCGCTCGCACCATAACCGAGGGATTAGCTGTATTGGTGCAAGAGGTGATGGCAGCAATGACGACTGCCCCATGGGTTGGGACGTCATCGAGCGCGCTCATCGGCATGCCATCTCGCACACCGAACCCGCCCTCATGGCGTGATTGATTGAGGGCATTAGAAAATGATGTTGCGACAGCATGGAGATCAATCCGATCCTGGGGACGGCTCGGGCCTGCCATGGATGTTGAGACTGCCCGGAGATCGATCTCTATCATTTCATCAAATTCGGGCTGGACATCAGCATCACGGAAAAAGCCGGCGGCTTTGGCGAATTGTTCTATCCGGTCAACATCGTCCTGGCTTCGGGCGGTGTTGGATAGGTACTCGAGCGTGCGTTCGTCGATGGGCCAAAACCCGATCGTAGCTCCATATTCGGGTGCCATGTTGGACAGGGTCGCACGATCCGGAATGCTGAGTTCGGGAATGGCGGGGCCACAGAATTCAACGAACTTGCCCACCAAATCGGTTTGGCGCAGGCGCTCGGTGACGGTAAGCGCCAGATCGGTTGTTGTGACGCCAGGACGCAGGGTGCCGCTCAAACGCACACCAACCACAGCAGGCATTGCCATTGAGTAGGGTTGACCGAGTAGCACGGTTTCCGCTTCGATTCCCCCAACGCCCCATCCCACAACGCCGAGTGCGTTGATCATGGGGGTGTGGGAGTCGCTGCCAACAACCATGTCGGGAAAGGTCAGACTGGCCTGGCCATCGGTCTCGACGCAAACCACCGGGGCGATGGACTCAAGGTTAAGCTGATGAATAATTCCAGAACCCGGCGGATGGATTGTAAGGTTATCAAAGCTCGATTGAGCCCATTTGAGGAAGACGTAGCGTTCGGAATTGCGGTCGAACTCGCGCTGAGCATTGATGGCATAAGCTGCGGAGGAGCCAGATGAATCCACTTGCAGCGAGTGGTCGACGACAAGGTCCGCTTTGACCTTTGCATCGACGCATGCGGGATCCTCTTCCTCATCAACTAAAGCATCTCGCATGGCAGCGAGGTCCATCAGGATTGGCACCCCAGTTGAATCTGGCATGATCACGCGTGGGATTTGCAGAGACAGCGCCGCACCAACGTCGCGCCGCAAGACCGCATCGATCTGGGTTCCCCCATCCGATCCGGGCTGATTGCGCACAATGTTCTCAAGAACGACACGGAGGCTATAGGGCAGATTGGCCAGACGCTCTTTGCCTACCGTTGCAAATAGGTCGACATAGGAAAGGGTCTCGCCGTTCTTTGTCACTACGGTGCCGAGTTGGCGCTTCATGGTTTTCTCCTGGGACGCGAGAAGGGGCGCGCAGCGCCCCTTCCAAATGTCGGGTGTAGCCAGCCAAGCCTATTCGAATTGCATCTCGAAGTTTTCGGTGAGGAAGTCCCGCAACCATTGGGTGTCCTCCTCGCTCATGTTGGCAACGGCCTGTACTGCCGCGTTCAGTTCCGAGCCTGCAACAAACTCATACCCTTCGGTCGCTTCAGCGGCCTCGGCCAGGAACTCTTCGTCCGCAAGCAAGCCTTCGACGGCCTCAGCGAGAGCCTCTTTTGCCTCTTCGGGGGCATCGGAGTGGATCATGAGGATCTTGCCACCATTGCCAATCGCAGTAACCGCAGCCTTGAACGCTTCCCAGACAGGGCCGGACGGGTCTTCGCCGTGAAGCTCGCGATAAACCTCTTGCACCGTTGGAATGTCTGGCGCGGCCGGATCGCGAACCAGTTCGCCCTGGTTGTCGAGCAAGCCCTGTGCAAAGAGCGGAACCGCGCGACCTTCGTCCACTGCGATTGCGGGCTGCTGAAGGTAGACCGGCGTGGTTTGGGCATCGAGATTAAGCTCACCGCGCTCGAACGCGAGATAGGCTTCGCTCTTACCCTCATAACCAATGATGGCCTGATAGTCGGCGCCGAGCAATTCAAGTCCTAAGACGGCATCGATTGTGGAGATCACCTCAGGGACGCCAAGCACGAGTGGCTGGGGCGGATCAAGCAAGTCCGAAGGGCCTTCAATTCCTGCCTCAGTGCTCCCGAAGGTGATCCGTCCCATGGGGAGCGCAACGATCGGCTCGAGATCGGCTAGCGATGCGGTGGAGCCCTCTAGTCCCAACACGATGCGCATGAGCAGCTGGCCTGTGCCCACGAGAATTTCGGTACCATCGCGCTCAGCGCGATCGACATAGTAATTCGAGGCCAGAACGCTGCCGGCGCCGGGCATGTTTTCGACCACGATGTTGGGGTTGCCCGCAATGTGCTCGCCAATGTTTTCAGCCACGAGGCGACCAAAGAAATCCGTGCCACCCCCGGGCGAAAAGCCAACAATCGCTGTGACGGTCTTGCCCTCATAGTAGGGCGCTTGGGCAGCAGCAATTGAGGTTAGGCCCAGCACCATTGCTGATGCGAGACCGCTTCTGAGTAGGCTGTGCATTTAGTCCTCCCATACGTCATAATTTGATAGCGACCCCTCAAGGTCGACTATCAATTCTGTGGCATTTCAAAAAACCAAGTGTCAACTCTTTTCTGTTGAATGCCTTCAGGGATAGTGATACGGAGCAGCAAAACGAGGGCAGTTCGCCTGGATAGCAGGCGTTTCGGTCCTGTATGGCAAAGTCTTTTGGAAGTGGCTTTCTGCTGGGGAGGGCAAAGAGTTGACAGTTGAAGCGGATGCAGGTGAAGCTTTTACCGGGAAAACTAGGACTGATACTGCGTTTGAAAGGCTGGCTGAGCTGATTGTTGAAGGCGACATCGCGCCTGGCTCTGTTGTCAACGAGGCGGAATGGGCGGAACGCCTCGAAATGAGTCGTGGGCCGGTTCGCGAGGCCGTGAGGCGCCTACAGGGGCGTCGGCTCGTGACGCGTGAGCCTTACCTCAAGGCTCGGGTGGTCATGCTGTCGACCCAAAACCTGATCGACATCTTTGAGCTGCGTGAGGCGCTTGAGGGCATGGCCTGCCGTTTGGCAACACAGCGAATGTCAGATGCAGCGATCAAAGAGATATTCGATCATCTTGACCCCGGTGCAGCTCCGAGCCCGGTGAGGTTCGACTTTCACGTCGCCATTGCACATGGGAGTGGGAACGCACGGATAATCGAGGCGCTCTGTGACGATCTTTACTATCTTCTCAGGCTCTATCGACGCCACTCAGGCGCTGCGCTCGGGCGCAGCAAGGAAGCCTCGCGCGAACACTGGCAGATTGCGAAGGCTATGATGGCACGCGATGCCGATCTCGCCGAGTCTTTGATGCGCAGCCATATCGGCAGAGCAACGACGAACCTGACGGCTCAGATTGCGGCAGCGGGAGGCGACAATGCTTGAGGCCACACTCGCCGCTTTGCCAACAATTTTTTCCATCCAGCATATGCTTCATCTCATGCTCGGGGTGACCGTCGGTCTGGCTGTTGGTGTTCTGCCTGGTCTTGGCGGCATTGTGGGCATGGCACTCTTGCTGCCCTTTGCCTACGGGCTAGATGCAATGCTTGGGCTTTCGATGCTTATTGGTGTTGCAGCCGTAACGACCACATCAGATACCTTTCCAGCCGTTTTGATGGGAATCCCCGGATCATCAGGGTCGCAAGCCACTATCATGGATGGCTATCCCTTGGCCCAAAAGGGACAGGCCGCACGGGCCCTTGCTGCTGCGTTCGCCGCTTCAATGATTGGTGGGGTGATCGGCGCAATCGCCTTGACGCTTGCTATTCCAATCGCGCGTCCTTTGGTGTTGGCGTTTGGCACGCCTGAGCTTTTGGCCTTGACGTTTCTAGGGCTTTGCATGGTGGGCGTACTCAGTGGGCGCCGCCCATTGATGGGCATCTTGGTTGCAGCATTGGGTTTGCTGATAGGCACAGTGGGTGCGGCCCCCACTTCGCCCACCTATCGCTTTGCCTTCGATCAAGACTATCTGTTTGACGGCTTCCAGCTCGTCATAATCTCTCTTGGTCTCTTCGCCATTCCTGAAATTCTCGACGTATTGGCCAAAGGCGGCGCTATAGCCAAGAATGCACCTAGTCGTGTTGGTAAGGGTTGGCTCCAAGGATTTAGGGACATTATCACCCACCGCTGGCTCGTCTTGCGCCACTCGGTAATCGGCGTGGGAGTGGGTATTGTACCCGGACTAGGCAGCGCGATCGTTGACTGGCTCAATTACGGCTATCTGGTCCAGACGGCAAAAGACAAGAGCCAGTTCGGCAAAGGCGACATCCGTGGTGTAATTGCGCCCGAGAGTGCCAACAATGCCAAAGAAGGTGGTGCGCTCATCCCTACGCTCCTTTTCGGCGTTCCGGGCAGTGCAGGTATGGCTCTTTTGTTGGGCGCGATGGTTGTGGTTGGCGTCGAGCCAGGGCCACGCATCATCGACACTAACCTCAACATTGTGGTTGTCCTCATCTGGTCGCTAGCGATCGCCAACATTGCTGGTACCATCATTTGCCTGGGCTTTAGTCGCCCGATCGCAGCGCTCACGCGGGTACCGTTCCCGGTCCTATTTCCGTTCATCTTCCTGCTTGTGACGTTAGGTGCCTATCAGGCGACGCGCCACATTGGTGATCTAGTCGTTCTGGTGGGCTTCGGTGTTCTGGGTTGGGTTATGAAGAAGCTCGGAGCGCCAAGGGCTCCGCTGCTTGTGGGTTTTATCCTCTCAACACTGGCCGAGCGGTATTTGTGGCTCACCACTTCCCGGTACGGGCTGGATTGGCTCACACGTCCAGGTGTGATCGCCATCATTGCGATTACAATCGTTCTCTTAGCTATCAGCTTGAGAAAGAAGAAGTCCGAGGAGGTTCATCCATGATGATGAACAACACCGCAGACCCCAAATATTCTGGGCTGAGCATTGCACGTCTTGTTTTCTCAGGATTGGTTGCCGGTATCGCAGTCGCCGCATACCTCTTATCGATGGATTTTGCGCGTGGCGCCCGACTGTTCCCGCAAGCTGTTTCCATTCTGGTCTTTGGCCTGGCGGTTGCCTCCATGATCGTTACCGTTTGGCAAGGGCGCAAAGCTGAGCGCGAAGAAGATGACGCTTTGGAGACATCCGACCTCACATCCGACACCGCGTTCAAAGAAGTCTGGCCCTATCTGATTTGGGTCATGGGCGCGTATTTGGGAATGTATCTGATCGGATTCTTCCCAGCAGCGGGGTTGTTCTGCTTGCTGTTTCTGTGGCGCGTGGCGCGCATGAAGTGGCTTGGCAACATCGCAATGACTGCACTGTGCCTAGTCACTGTGCTCGCACTTGGCGTGGGCCTCAACATCAGCTGGCCGCGAGGACTGCTTCCGCTCCTCCTGGCCTAATCACTATCTCAAGACAGGGTAATCGAGATGACCAAAGCAAAACGCATGCGCGAACTCTTGAACGGGGACGAGCTGATCGTTTCCCCCGGCGTGTTTGACGGCTACAGCGTGCGTCTTGTCGAACAGGCCGGGTTTAAAACGGCATCGACATCGGGGGCGGCCGTCTCCAATTCGCGTTTTGGTCAGCCTGACGTTGGCATCATGGGCATGCTCGACAATGCCCAGGCCGTGGCTCACCTTGCGCGCAGCGTCTCAATACCATTAATGGCGGACGCTGACACTGGCTATGGCAACGCGGTGACTGTGCACCATGCGGTGCAATATTTCGAAGAGGCCGGCGTGGTTGGCGTCAACCTCGAGGACCAGGTCTGGCCCAAGCGCTGCGGCCACATGGAGGGCAAGCAGGTTATTGCGGCCGAAGAAATGGCAAAAAAGCTTGAAGCGGCCTGCAACGCTCGCCGAGACGATGATTTTGTTATCGTGGCGCGCACCGATGCGATTGCGATCGGCGGCATCGAGGAAGCCGTGCGCCGCGCCAAGCTGTATGAGGCTGCGGGTGCGGACGTACTCTTTCCTGATGCCGTTCGCGGTGAAGACGACATCAAGGCGCTTCGCGACGCCATCGACATTCCCATCACCGTCAATATGGGTTTTGGTATTCGCTCTCGTCCCACAACGCCACTAATCCCACTGCCGCGACTTTCCGAACTTGGTGTCAAGCGGGTCAGCTTGCCCAGAATGCTGCCTGCCGCCGCGATGCACGCTATGCGTCAGGCCCTAACGCTGATGAAACAATCGGTCGAAACTGGTGAGACAATTGATCGTCCCGACTTGTTATTTGGCATCGAAGACATCATGGAATTGATGGACTATCCCAAGATTCGCGAGCTTGAGACACGCTATACAACGGACGCCTGATGGCGTCCGGAGCAGGAACTCGGACATGGTGGAAGCGCGGGTGGGCACTTGTGCCCGCCCTTGCTGCCGCCACGACCGGGGGTTGGGTTTTTACCTGGCTTGGTGTGCCGCTTGGCTGGATGCTTGGCTCCATGACCGCTTGTATGGTCATAACCATCTCGGGAGGACACCTAGTAAGCCCGCGCAAGCTGCGCCCCCCCATGGCGGTGCTTCTTGGACTGGCGATTGGTGCAGGGTTTCAGCCCCAGATGCTCGCCCAGATGAGCCAGTGGCTCATTTCGCTTGTTTTGGTGATCCCTATGTTGGGTTTGGTCTCCCTATTAGGTCGGGCTTATTTCTCCCGGGTCGCGGGGTATGATCGCCTTACTGCGCTGTACTGTGCCATTCCCGGGGGGCTTTCGGAAATTGTCCTGCTGGCCGAACAGACAACAGCCGATGTCCGTACGATAGCGTTGGTCCATGCCGCCCGCATTGCCATCACTATCAGCGTGCTCTCGATAGGGGTGGGCCTCTTTATCGACTTGAGCGCCGTGCAGAGCGCCGATGGGGTATCGCCCTTCGTCCCTGCCGCTGGTTCGTTCGTCGAATTGGGTATTCTTCTAGGTTTGGGCATTTTGGCATGGCGCATTGGCAAGCGCCTTAGTGTTCCCGCGCCCCACATGATGGCGCCTTTGGTTCTGAGCGCCGTCGCTCACATGAGCGGCTGGATCGTCGTGGAATTACCCGCAGTCTTGGTCGCTGCAGCCCAAGTTGTAATTGGTGCGGGAATTGGCTGCCGCTTTGCTGGGACGAGACTTGCATTCCTTGGACGGGTCTTTGTGCATGGCTTGGTCTTTGTTGCTATTGTTCTCAGTTTTTGCCTGCTGTTGGCGGTCTGTTTGACAGGCTGGGTGGGGCAGCCAGCTCCAACTATCGTTATGGCATTCTCGCCCGGAGGGCTCACAGAGTTGTCACTCTTGTCTTTGGCTGCCGGGCTCGATGCAGGCTACGTTGCTGCCCATCATCTGGTGAGACAGCTAACGGTGGTGACCGTGGCACCTTTTTTGGGTCCTCGACCGAATAGATGAATTCCTAGGGTCCAACCCCAATCAGCTTATTGAATAGATGCTGCAAATCAGATTCTTTGGCTTTGGATTGAGCTGGAGGCGTTGATGAACAGACTGTTTTGGTTGAGCGATGAAGCATGGGCGGCCATTGAGCCGCACCTCCCTCAGAACCAACCTGGGGCGCGCCGGGTTAATGACCGGCGGGTGATTTCGGGAATTATACATATGCTCAAGTGCGGCGGGCGCTGGGTTGATTGCCCTGTCGAGTATGGCCCTGCGACAACCGTTTATAATCGCTGGAATCGGTGGAGCCGTCGCGGCATCTGGGCACGCATCCTGGCCGCGTTAACCGAACAGGGCTGGATAGCCGAAACAGCCCAGATCGACAGCAGCTATATCAAGGCCCATCGCTGTGCAGGCGGGGGAAAAGGGGGGCGAAAGCCAATGCCATTGGCATCTCGCGTGGTGGCCGGACCACCAAGGTCCACGCGCTCGTCGATGTTCTGGGAAGGCCGCTCCGCCTCATCCTGACGCCCGGCAACGCCTCGGACATGACGGGTGCCGATCTGCTCATCACTCATACGATGGGCATTAAGCGGCTCATCGCTGACCGGGGATATGATGCCAATCGACTTCGGACCACTCTGCGCAGCCAGAACACTATCCCCGTGATCCCTGGCCGCAAGAACCGCAAGCGCATAATCCGTTACGATGAGAAGCGCTACAAGGACCGCTGGCGTGTCGAAGCCACGTTCTGCCGCCTCAAGGATTTCCGCCGTGTCGCAACACGATACGACAAACTCGCCCGGAATTACCTTTCCGCTGTCATGCTCGCGGCCGCAGTCGCATATTGGCTATGATTGAGTCTCGACCCTAGAATCGTTCTGTCCTGACCGCGCAGCTATAGTGGATAGGCAAACGGAGGTAGACGGAGACTTCCGGCTTCTACGCCAACGGCAGCATCGTGTCCCGTTCCGGCTATTGGTGATCAAATTTCCTTGCCATTTGAACAAGAAAAAGCACGTATTTCTTTATCTGTAATGGGGCCGAGACCGGAATGGCGGCTTGTGGTGCTGAGTCTGTCCATAGCTGCCATCAGTTGGGCGATGTCACCGTCCAGCACCGATGCTTGACCAGTGGGCTTCGACATGTGGGAGCATCATGTTCTGACGAAAAAAGTCCTCTCCAGTATATGTAGACGCCAATAATATGCCGGCATGGTGGACTGGCATCGGGACTTCGACCTGCTTTGCAAGTGCGAGGAGCGGAAGTAGGCCAAACGGAATGTCTTCGGTTAGATACCTGCTATCTATTGACTTCGGACCGGGCGTGCCAGGGCTCGCTGCAGCAACCTGACTGGCCATTTCCGACACACTCGCTCGCTCGAGCCCAGGGAAGGTCCGGAGATAATGCTCATGAACATTGCGCACGTCGAGATTGAGGTGACGGGCGAGAGCTAAGCGTTCCACGTCGAGCGCTTCGATCAGTCGCCCGACGGCCGGGGTGATGTTGGCATAGTTGTCCCAATCCTCCCCCTTTTCCATCCGGGTCAGGTTTGCCAGCGAATTGGCCAGATGGATCGGTGGATTGAGATTGCTTAGCGCCACGGCCAAGGCATTTGGCAGCCGGTGAAAGCGTTCGCCAAACAGATCTATTAGCAGTGAGTGAAGCTGATCGGGCTCGTCGGAGTTGGTTACCGCATAGTCAATGCGATCGCGAAGCGTTCCGCTCACGACGAGCGTCGGATTCCGACGTTGCGCGGTCGCGACCGTGGTGGACCAGGACACAATCGGGTTGTGACGGCCCGCATCAGCCAATTTTAATGCTGCATATTGCGAGCTGAGCGACAACTCAGCGCTGAAAATAATGACCTGTTGGGGAGTCGCGATCTCAACCAACTGGTCGATAATTTCTTTGACGCCGCTGGCGCGGCGGGAGCACACCAAGACATCGGCGCCATCGATTGCAGTTGCAAGTTCGGTGTTCAGGCTTATCAGTCCGGAAAACTCGATAGCTCCCTGGACTTCCATATGGAGGTCGGTCGTCGACGCGGAGGCGGAATGGACGACGACATCATGCCCATTATTCAGCAGCATCGCGGCATAAGTGAGCCCAACGGGCCCACCGCCAAGAACGGCAACTCTCATGAAGGATCGCTTTCAAATAGTTTCCGGCCTCAGCCGGCAATGCCAAAAGATTGCGGGAAAAAAGTCCGCGGCAAGTACAGATACAGCTCGGGCACAAAGACCACGCTGAGGATGACCAGTACGGTCAGACCGATGATCGGCAGAACCGCAAGAAAGGCTCGCGGCATTGAGACATTGCCGATTTGGGCGGCAATCAAAAGACAGATGCCGTAGGGCGGCGTCGTGAGGCCTACAGCGAGCGAAAGACAGACGACAAGTGCCATGTGAATGTCCGAAATCTGCCCCAAGGCGGTCAGTTCCTGAATGATTGGCAGGAAGATGATCACTGCAGTCATGGGACTGAGAACGGTCCCGACGATCAGACAAAAAATCATGACCATGACCATCACAGCGACCGGATGGTCCGATACCGATATGATGAAGTCGGCGACTTCACGCGCAATACCGAGATAGGCTATGAGCCAGCCCATTATGCCTGCTGCCGCAACAGCAAACATGGGAAGAGAATAGGCGACCACCGTGGAAGTCAGCAGCTCAAAGAGTTGGCGTGGCTTCACCGAACGATAGACGACGACCGCCAGGACAAGTCCCGTTAGCGCGGCGATAGACGCAGCTTCGGTCGCAGTAAAAAAGCCACTCGTGATGCCACCTAGGATGATAATTGGAATAAGCAGAACCGGCGCTGCTGTCTTTCCGGCTCGTATGCGGCCACGAAAGTCTACTTTTTCGGGATTGGCGACATTGTATGTGGAGGCCACGTAGTAGGTGTAGCCCATCTGCACCAGGCCGATCAGCAGCCCAGGTAGGATACCCGCCAGAAATAGTGCGGCGATGGAAATGTTGCCAAACGCTCCGTAAATAACAAACAGGATCGATGGGGGGATAATAACGCCGAGCGTCGAAGACGTTGCCGTCAGTGCTACGGCAAAAGGCGCGGGATAACCTGCTTTCGTCATTGCCGGGATCATGATGGCTCCAACGCTTGCGGTGTCGGCAGCGGCCGAACCCGACATTGAAGCAAACATCATGCTCACCAACACGTTGATATGGCCCAGGCCGCCTCTGATATGGCCAACCATCGATTGTGCGAAGGTCATCAACCGATCGGTGATGCCGCTATCGTTCATCAAACGCCCGAGCAAAAGGAAGAAGGGCACTGCCAAAAGAGCGAACGAATTGATGTTGGAGACCATCTGATTGATCACGGAGGTGGGAGGTAATCCCAACGAGAGAACTGTGACGAGGGACGCAACGCCGATGGCGAAAGCGATTGGCACCCGCAGGGAAATCAGAGCCAGAAAGCTGCCCAAAAGGATAAGTACCGAAATCATTCGATAGACTCCTTGCGAACCGGCTCGCCCGTCCTGAATGCCAGAATGTCGCGAATGCCAATTTCGATGGTGAATAGGATCATGGTCGCCCCGCTAATCGCCACGACGACATTTTGGTAAAAGAGGGGGAATCCCAGAGAAAACGAATATCGACGCCAACCGAGTTGGGCGTAGTCCCAGCCACTGGTCGCCATCACCCAGATCAACGGGAAACCAAGAATAAGCGCGAGAAGTTTGAGCACCTTGTTTGTGCGGATAAAGTACTCCGGGAAAATCTCCACGACGTAATGGAGCCCTTGTCTGTATCCGATCGCCGTGCCGACAAAAACGCTCCACACAAAGCAGAACATTGCGATTTCGTCAGTCCAGACGAACGACATCGCTATAAAGTTGCGAGCGAAAACCTGGAACAGCACTGTTATGATGAAGGTCGAAAACAACAGCCCGCCCAGCACTCTGAGGATGGTCTCGACTAAATCGTTTATCTTGATCAGCATGGTTGCCTCTCGAGCTTGAGATGACGCGGGAATCCCGCGTCATCTCAAGAGTGGTGTTAGTCAAGGCTGCGGATAAGCTCGAGCAGGTCGGTGACTTCGAGGTCTGCAGCGACTTGGTCATGCAGAGGTGCCACGATCTCGATGAAAGGTGCTTTGTCGACTTCTGTCAAAGTCACCTGTCCACTTTCAACCAGCGGTGCGAGAAGAGAGCTGTCATATTCGATGCCCGCATCGATGGCGACTTGGGAGGCGTGGGCGGCGGCGGCCATGAGGGCAGCCTGATCGTCTTCACTCAGCCGATCAAAGCTCGCCTGGCTCATCGTTATGTGGCTGACCATGAACTGATGTTCGGTCTGTGAGTGATAAGGCGCAACTTCATAGAGCTTGTTGGCGACGTATGCGCTAATTGTGCTTTCAAATGCATCGACCACGCCGGTCTGCATTCCTGTGTAAAGCTCCGTAAAAGGTAGTGAGGTCGGCAGCGCCCCGGATGTCTCCCACATCAGAGCATCCATCCGTGACCCCGGAACGCGCATCCGCATCCCTGCAAGGTCATCAATCGTTGCAACAGGGCCGTTATTGTTGCTCAAGTTCCGAACGCCACCGCCAGTCAGAGCCAGCAACTTGAGCCCGTTGCCGCTGTCGCTATAGACGCTCTGGAAGTAGGCAGATATTTCGCTTTCCGGCGCCACTGCTGCCCTTAAGACTTCTTCATCCGCAAACAGATAGCTCAGGCTGAACAGCTGGTATTGGGGGAAGAACGGTGTGGCCTCCTGAGTGCCACCAATCAGCACATCGATGGTACCCATCCGCATTTCGTCGAGTGCGGTCGCATCATTGCCCAACGCGCCACCATTGAAAATTTCAATCTGCACGCGGCCATCTGTCGCTTCGAGCATATCCTCGCGCAGAGTCTGTGCGGCGTCGAGCCAAGGGTGCGGTGCATTTGCTTGCGTCGAAAGGCGGAGTGTTTGCGCGTGAGCGGGAATGGCGCTGGCTAGAAGGAGCGCGGCGGAAACCGTCACCCGGTAAAATGCTTTCATTGGTATTCCCCTTTGTTTGTCTTGCCGACTTTTGCCTTCGTCGTTTTTTGACGATTGACAGAGGTTGTTTCGTGCGATCCATAATGTCAAATCGCACTTAGGCATTTTATCATGCGTAGATATTATGGACGCCCCGACCGAACACGACCTCCTCCCTCACATAACCCTCCGTCAGGTCGAGGCCTTTCGGGCGGTTATGCGCACGCAGGGGATGACCAGCGCTGCCCATATGCTCTCGATCACTCAGCCTGCCGTCAGCAGGCTGATTGCGGATCTGGAAATGAGCTTGGATCTCAAGCTATTTGAACGAAATGGCCCAAAGCTCAAGCCGACCGATAACGCGCTGCGATTGATGGAGGAAGTTCAGCGGGTCTTTCTCGGTCTGCAACAGATCGAACAGGCGGCACGTACGATCAAGCGCTTTCCTCAAACTCTGATGCGGATCGCCGCGCCGCCGTTTCTTTCTCTCGGTTATGTCTCATTGGTTGTCGGCGCGCTGCGTCGCCAATATCCTGCCTTGCGGTTTAGCATCCATACCGACACATCACTGGCAATTGCCGATCAGGTCGCGCGCGGACAGCACGATCTCGGCTTTTGTACGCTGCCCCGCGGCACAAACGATGTCCGGGTGATTCACGAAAGCAGCGTTGAGGCGGTTTGTGTTATGCCCCGTAGGCATAAGCTGGCTGACCGCGACATCATCGATGTTGGTATGCTTGCAGACGAACCTCTCATCGTCTTGGGGGAAAGCGGAAGCATTCGTCCGCAGATCAATGGCGTATTTTCGAGCGCCAGAATCGCTCCTAACATCACTGCCGAAATCCTGTTTGCGGCGACGGCCGGAAGCCTCGTGGAGCAAGGCGTGGGACTGGCACTAATGGATCCATTCTCCGCGCGGGCGACTCGAACTGAAGCGTTGGTCGTCAAACCTTTCAAGCCGCGCGTTATGCTGACCTATTCCATGATCGCCCCGCTTCATCTCAAACTTGCGGAGCCCGTAAATTTTGCCGCGACGGTGGTACGCAATGAAATCGAGGCCATGCTTCCCAATTGGGCATTTGCGAGCTTCAACTAATCTGTTCTGATGCAGTCACCGGCAAAAATGGCGTTATTTCTTATGAAATCAACCGCTTGTAATCTCTTAGAAGCCCTGGGTTCGGCAACTTTCTCAACCTACCAACGGTTGAATGGGAGGGCATTTGTGATGGGGAAATGGGGCCGAAACCGGACTGGCGGGTTTTGGCAAGGATTGAGACAAAGCCGACGTTCGGCATACGAACCGATGTGGTCGCGCAAATCGATAGTCAGGACATCCAGAAGCAGCTGTTTCGTTAACAACCAGCAATAGTCGTGACCTAGCAATTTCGCAGCCCATGTTTTAGGTATTCATGACTAGGTCATATGCCCTCGGCATCAGCCGATTCAGCCCGCTATTTTAGTGACAGACGACCATCATGCGCCTAAAAAACTGCCACAATTTTCACGATTTCCGCCGTATGGCGCGAAAGCGTTTACCAAGGCCGATCTTTAACTATATCGATGGCGCTGCCGACGACGAAGTGACATACCGGCGCAATACGGCAGCATTCGAGGCTGTCGATCTGGTCCCCAGCGTTCTGCGTGGAGTCAAGGATATCGACATGTCGGTAACGGTGCTGGGCCAAAAGCTAGCACTGCCTGTATATTGTTCTCCAACAGCTCTTCAACGCCTGTTCCACTATGATGGCGAGAGAGCTGTCGCGGCCGCGGCAAACACGTTTGAGACGATGTTCGGGGTGTCGTCACTGGGCACAATCAGCCTTGAGGAAGCGCGCAGGATTTCGTCGGGCCCGCAGGTTTATCAGTTTTATTTTCACAAGGATCGCGGCTTGAACCGGGAAATGATGGCCCGGGCCAAGCACGCGGGAATCAACGCCATGGTGCTGACGGTGGACTCAATCACCGGCGGCAATCGTGAACGCGACAAGCGGACAGGCTTTTCCATCCCTTTCAAGCTCAATCTTTCGGGGTTGATCCAGTTCGCCATGCGTCCGGCATGGGCGCTAAACTACCTGACGCACGAGAAATTCTCCTTGCCCCAGCTCGACAGCCATGTCGACATGGGCAGCGGCACGATGTCGATATCCAAGTACTTTACTGAAATGCTCGATCCTGAACTATCCTGGAAAGACGTCGAGGACATGGTTGCCGATTGGGGCGGACAATTCGCGCTCAAGGGGGTGATTTCCACTCAGGATGCCCGCATGGCGGCAGATATCGGCTGCAATGGTATCGTAGTGTCCAACCATGGCGGCCGTCAGCTCGATGGCTCACGTACTGCCTTCGAGCAACTCGGCGATGTCGTCGATACCGTTGGTGACAGACTCGATGTCATGATGGATGGTGGAGTACAGCGCGGGACCCATGTGCTTAAGGCTCTGGCCATGGGCGCCAAGGCCGTCGGCCTGGGGCGCTACTACCTGTTTCCGCTGGCGGCGGCCGGCCAACCCGGCGTCGAACGGGCGCTCGCAAACATGAAGGCCGAGATCGAGCGGGGCATGCGCCTAATGGGTGCGGAAAAGGTGAGCGATCTTACGCGTCAGAGTCTCTACATCCGGTAGGCCGACACAGGTTGGGCAACAATCTGCCCAACCTGCGCACTGTTACTGGAGAACCAGGGACGGCAGCCAGCCTGTCAGGAAGGGAACATAGCCCACCGTCAGCGTCGCAAACGCCCACCACAAGATAAAAGGCGTCAGCATGCCGAATGTCTTGGTGTATTCGATATCGGCGATGCGTGATGCCACCATGGCGAGAATTCCCACGGGGGGCGTCAGGCCCCCGAGCACCAGCGACATCAGCGTGAATACGCCGAACTGGACCCCGTCATAGCCATAGAACTGGGCGATCGGCGTCAGAATTGGCACGACCAGAATCAGGGCGGAAACCGTTTCGACAAACATTCCCAAAAGAACTAGCAGGATAAAAATCAAGAACAGCGCGATATGAGGGTTCTCGGTTATGCTCACAAAACCGTTCAGTGTGGCCTGTGCAAAGCCGCTCGCGACGAGCACGTAGCTGAACAATGAGGCTCCTGCGAGAATGATAAGCGCGCTGCCCGCCGTTACGCCGGCCGACAGCAACAAGGCGTATCCGCCTTTTAACGTATAGCGCTTGGCAAGGATGCCATAGAGCGCGGCATAGGCCACAGCCACTGCGCCCGCTTCTGTCGGCGTGAAAATTCCCGACAATATGCCGCCGACGATGATGACGGGAACCAGAAGCGCGGGAAGCGCAGCGCCTCCGCTTTGGACCAACTCCCGCCGGGTCGCCCTGGGCTGTGCCCCAGCCCCGCCTCGCGCTGCAAGAGCCCGCGCCAGCACCATAATACCGATGCCGGCCATGATGCCCGGCAGCGCGCCGCCAAGAAACATCGCGCCGATCGAAATTCCCGTCATAGAGCCATAGATTACGGCGATAATGCTCGGCGGAATGATCGGCGCCATCAGCGCGGCACAGGACGTGACAGCGACGGAATAGGATTTCTTGTAGCCTTCCCGTGTCATCGCCGGGATCATCATCGACCCGATGGCCGACAGGTCGGCCAGCGAAGAGCCGGACAGGGCCGCGAGAAACATGTTCGAGAGGATGTTGGCTTGTGCAAGGCCGCCCTTGAGATGCCCTATCGCGGCTCGGGAAAACGCCACGATTCTCTGCGTGATGCCGCTTGAATTCATCAGTTCCCCTGCAAGGATGAACAGCGGCACGGCGAGCAGCGCGAAGCTGTCAAGAGATGCAACGATGCGCTGCGGCACGATGAGAATTGATTGGTCACCGGCAGCAAAGATCGCGGCAATCGCCGACAATCCCATGGCAAAGGCGAGCGGTACGCCGAGAACGAGACACAGGGCGAACCCCGCAAAGAGCACGGCTATGGTCATGCAAGATGCTCCTGCGCGTGATCGGCTTCGGTGGTGCGATGGGTGCCCGAAATCGTGTGGACGATGAAAAAGAATGCGATAAGGGTCGCCCCGGTGGGCAATGAGGCAAACACGTAGCGCATCGGAATCTGCGTCGCCGGAGACGTCATGCGCCAAAGCTGCATGATGTAACTCGTTCCCGCATAGGCCATGATGGCGCAAAAGATCACCACTATGATCGTGACGGCCCAATCCATAATGGCCGCGATCCGAGAATTGCCGATAAGGCCGTGCAGAGGTGCCAAGGCAATATGGGCACCACGGTCGGCGGCCACGCCGGCCCCGATCATGACCCCCCATAAGAGCCCATACCGCACGATCTCCTCCGACCAGACCAGAGAATCGTTGAGAACGAACCGATAAAAGACCTGAGCGCAGGTAATGACGGCATAGCTTGCGACGATCACTGCGAGAGCCGCTTCGCAAAGGACGCGCACGCCGCGGACGAAATGCGACTGCGCAAGACTTGGACGAGCATTCACGAGGACATATCCTTTCCCGGAGCGAAAAGATGCCAGCACGGGCTGGCATCTTTCATGGTTGACACGCTATTCGGGCGTGGCCGCAACGACCATGTCGATCCAAGCCTGTCCGGCATTGCCCGTCCGCGAAATGAACTCGTCCCAGACCGGCGCCATCGCCTCCTGGAATGCCGCGCGATCGGGATCATCAATGGCTTCCATGACCTCGGCCAGCTGGTTCCAATATTCCTCGGACGCTTCGGCTGTCGCGACATTGAACTCGGAAAGTGCCGTTTCGGCAGCACGGTGCAACGCGTCCTGCTGCTCTGCCGACAGGCTATCGAACTTGCCCGCATTGGCGAACAGGTTCACGTCAGTCATGATGTGGTTGGTCCTGGACAAATGGCCGGCCACTTCGTTGAGCGCTCCATTCACAAGGCCCTCAGCCGGATTTTCGACGGCGTCGATCACCCCTGTCTGCATGGCTGTGTAGACCTCGCCCCAGGCCAACGGGGTGGGGTTGGCGCCGACGCTGTCGAAAGCGCTGACATAGACGGGAATTTCGGGCACCCGGATGCGCACACCGGCCAGGTCCTCAGGAGTGCGGATGGGAGTGTCACGGGTAGCGACAACCCTGAAACCGGCATTGCCGAACCCGAGCACCTCAATGTTGAGATTGTTGCGCAAATCCTCGCCGATCTGCTGGCCGCCTTCACCCTCAAAGAACGCCGCGAAATGGTCGTTGTCAGCAAAAAGAAACGGCAAGCTGACAAAACCATATTCCGGTCGCCAGTTGCCCAACGTGCCCATGTCCGACCAGACAAGGTCAACGGTACCGATCTGTACGGCCTCGGCCCCTTGCCTCAGCCCCGCGATCTGCCCCGATGGGAAGACCTCCACTGAGACCGCGCTATCTGTGTATTCGGCAACCAGTTCTGCAAACCGGTTCGATGCGACATCGACAAGGTGGCCCGGAGCTAGGTGGTGCGAAAGCCGCAGGGTCACATCCTGGGCCGATGCCGTGCCGACGCCGCTGGCAGCGATGGCTAGGCTCAGCGCCAACACTTTGAGGGATCTGCGCTTGTTGAAGTCTGACATGTGTTTTCTCCTCCTGTATGGGTGTTTAAAAGTGCGCATCGGGTCCTTGGCCCGACATGAATCAGCTCTGGTCTAGCCGGGCCGAATTGACGAGGTCTTCGTTGATCATGATGCCCAGCCCTGGTCCTTCGGGCATCCGCACATAGCCATTGTCGTGCCCGACAGGGCGGTCGACGAGATCGCGCTGCGCCGGTCCATAAATGGGTTGAAGCTCAAGCAGATGACAGGCCGGGCAGGCCCAGCTCAATGCCTGGCTGGCGGCACCCACGATGGCTGTCGAGAAATTGTGGGCGTTGGCCTGGCGGCGATTGAGCGCGCAGATATCGGCCGCCTTTCGGAAGCCGGTTATGCCTTCGACGCGGCCAGGGTCCAGCCCGATGACGTCGACAGTGCCGGTGCGCACGATACGCTCGACGCCGCGCGCATTCCATTCGCGCTCGCCATAGGCAATGCGGATGCCGGTGGCGGCGCGCAAGGCGCGATATCCCTCGGGATCGTCATGCCCCAGCGGTTCTTCCAGCCAACCCACGCCAATGTCCTCGAAGGCCCGCGCCCGCTTGATCGCCGTTGGGATGTCCCAATGGTTTTTCATCCCCAGATCAATCATGAGCTGTTTGCCCGGTCCCATCGCTTCGGTAACGGCCTTGGCAAATGCCACGTCCCTGTCGTGATCAAACCCCAGATGGGCGTCGCCGGCTTTTCCGAACCCGATCTTGGCGCCGTGAAGGCCGGTCGCTGTGTACCCGGCAATCTCCTCGGCCATCGCGCCGATGTCGCGCTTGGTGCCGTGAAGGCTCGCGATTGCCGGCAGGCGGTCGCGGACCGGTCCGCCCAGAAGGTCGAGCACACTAGCGCCCAGCAGCTTACCCTTGAGGTCCCAAAGGGCGATGTCGATGCCCGAGATCGCCATTGAAGCAATGCCGGCCCCGGTGCCATACCACCAGCTATGGGCCTTGAGCGACTGCCAGACCGCTTCTGTGTCCATCGCGCTTTGGCCGACCACGCGTTCGGACATGCCCGCGACAAGGCAGGCAGCGGCACGGCTGGCCTCAGGAAAATACGTGCAGCATTCACCCCAACCAGTCGCGCCGTTCTCTGCGGTGATCCTGACGAGGCATACCGAGCGCGTGCGGTTGTGATCGACGGGCTCGGGATAGGCGACAGGGATCGCTTCGATGCTGCGGACAGTAAATTCCTTACTCATCGGCCACGCAGACCTGATGCTGGGTCCCTAGTCCCTCTATGCCTAGATTAACGGTGTCCCCGGCCTTGAGATAGCGCTGCGGCTTGAGGCCCAATCCCACGCCTGGGGGCGTGCCGGTAGAGATGATATCCCCCGGATGCAGCGTCATGAACTGGCTGAGATAGCTCACAAGATGAGCAACGGGATAAACCATCGTCTTTGTTGACCCGTCCTGCATTCGTTCGCCATTGACGTCGAGCCACATTGCCAGCGCTTGCGGTTCTTTCACTTCGTCCGGCGTCACCAGCCACGGGCCGATCGGGCCAAAATTGTCGCTCGACTTGCCCTTGGTCCACTGGCCCTGGCGTTCAGCCTGAAAGGCGCGTTCGGAAACGTCGTTGACAACGCAATAGCCGGCGACGTGGGCCATGGCCTGGCTCTCCTCGACATACTTCGCCCGTTTGCCGATGACGACGCCCAGTTCCACTTCCCAGTCCGTCTTGACCGAGCCACGCGGAATGATGATTGGATCGTTGGGGCCGCAGATCGCCGATGTGGCTTTCATAAAGAGGACTGGCTCGCTCGGCACTGCCATGCCGCTTTCGGCGGCGTGGTCCGCGAAATTGAGCCCGATGCACATGAACTTTCCCGTCCCCGAGACACAGGGACCAAGGCGGGGAGACCCTTCAACCAGAGGCAGGGTTTCGATCTCCACCCCTGCCAATTGCTCCATGTCTGCGAGAACGGAGGAATCGATATCGCCGACCACGCCCGAAAGGTCGCGGATTGCCCCGGAAGCATCGAGAATGCCGGGCTTTTCGGCACCGGCTTCGCCATAGCGGAGAAGTTTCATGTCAGTGGTCCTCAGTCAGAAGGGCCCGGACCGGAAGGGTCCGGATCGAGATAGTCATGCAGCACGACCCCGGGAACGAGCGTGAAGGCGCCCTTCCAGAAAAAGCCGTCAAGCATTTCACGCACTGGCAAATGGTGAATCGGTGCCTGGGCATTGGGCCGCAATTCGGTGGTGCAGGGCCCGCGCCAGCACTCGGTGATCTTGAAGTCGGCGAGGCTGCGCGAGGTCAGCTGCCTGATTGCGGGGCGGCCATCAATGTGATCGACCACCTTCAGGTTGATGTTGGTGGCGAAAGGGAAGATGTCGGAAAGTTCCGAGATATCGGCCCGCTGCTGCTTGTAGGCCATAGTGCCGGTCAGAATGTCGATGCCGTTCCTTTCAAGCTTGCCCACGATGAGATCGCCGCGAAACTCAATGGTGGGCTGCCCGAATTTTTTGGGTTGGCCGTGCACCTCGCGTCCGTGAGCCACTCCGATGTCGGTGGAGAGAAACAGATAAGGCGAATAGGCGCCAACGGCGGTGCCGGGGAGTTCGGCACCAACCATGACGTTGGTTTCGGCGTACGGTCCGATCCACTCTGTGTCGTTCATCTTATAGATGTGGGCCATGACCGTGTCGCCGGTCGGAACCACAGGCTCGGGCAGGATGGCCTCGATCGCCGCGATGTCGGTGCGCCAAACAAGTGTCATCACCTCCACGTCATGGAAGGTAAAGGGAAAGGGCGGGACCATCGGCGCATCGAGCGGGGTCGAAAACCCGCCCTTGACGATTTCAGCTATTGACGTCTTCCAGGCCATGGCTCAGACCTTCTCTGGCTTTCCCGACTTGAACGACCGATACATGGCATCGAGAACTTCGATGGCGCGCATGCCAACTGTTCCATTGGCCTCGATGTCATCGTGGGTCGCGGTGCCCAAGCATACCTGCGCCAGCCTGTCGATCGGTTTGACAGCTTCATATTGCCCGGCATCGGCAGCAAGCTCGACAACGACGTCGTCCTTGTCAAAGCGGCGCAATTCAAGCCGTGTGCGGTCCATGTCGAGCGCCAGCATGCCTTCGGTGCCGAAAATGCGAAGGTCCATCTGATAGGCGCAGTGCTTGGGCAGCAGCGCAGATCCCGAAACCGACGCGCAGGCGCCATTCTCGAAGGTCACCACCGCGGCATTGGTGAGGTCGACATTGGCAGCGGACTTGGTCTCGCAGGCGTAAACCTGTACCGGCTTGATATCGACGAGCCGGAACAAAAGTCCGAGCGAATGGCTCGACTGCCCCCATCCATAACCACCAGCCCGATCGGGATCGGCCCATGTCGACGCGTTGGGTTGAAACATGTGCTCGGCCGCGTCGCTCAAACCCTCGCCGCCGAAAAGGTCGTATGTGAAGGTCGAGAGATGGCACGCGATGTGGCGGATTTCTCCAAGCCGCCCGGCGGCAATAAGCTCTGAGGCCTCGGTGGCGAAATCCTTGTAGTTGTATCCATAGGGAATGACGATCTCTTTGCCCTTTTCGCGGGCGAGCGCGACGAGCGCTCTGGCGTCCTCGGCGCTGGTGGTCATGGGCTTATCGATGAGCACGTGACAACCGGCCTCGAGCGCGGCGTCGGCGTGCTCGTAATGTGCCGTATGCGGCGATGTGATCACGACGGCATCGAGGTCTTCGTTGGCCAGCATCTCGCGATAGTCGGTGTATCCCTTCGGCCCCTTGTGCTTCGCCAGTATTTTGTCCAGCGCTTCGGGATTGCGCCTGTTAACCGCGACAAGTTCGATATCCGGATGGGCTATCATCGCGGGAACATAGACCTCGACACCCCACCATCCCGCACCAATCAGTGCTATTTTTGCCTTTGCCATGTGTATCCTCCCTGGTGTTTGCCTAAGCGTTCAGACCATCAACTGACCGCCGTTGACATGCAGCGTCGTGCCGGTGACGTACCGGGCCCAGTCGCTCAAAAGAAACGCTGTTGGCCCAGCCAGTTCACTAGGGTCGGCAAACCGCTGCATCGGGATCATCTTGCGGAAATTGTCGAGATCCTCGTCGGTCATGCCGCCGCGCAACATGGCTGTGTCGGCAGCGCCGGGCGCTACGGCGTTGACAGTCACCCCATGCAGCGCCCCATGACGGGCAAGCGATTTTACGAGAGCGGTGATGGCCGCCTTGTTCATCGCGTAAGGGATGGACCCGTTAAAGCCACCGGTGAAAGCGCCTTGGCTTGTATAGAGAACCAGCCGCCCGCCGCCGCGTCGGATAAACGTTGCCATGGCAGCCCGGGCCAGAAAGAACCCGCCTGATTGATTGACGGCGGTCTGAATTGCGATTTCGTCCTCGGTCGTGTCCTCGAGCGGACGGCGCAGCAACAGGCCAGCGCAATTGACCACACCATAGAGCGGGTTCTCGTCGCTATCTGCATTCTCAACGCATCGGACCACCTCGTCTGTATTCGAGAGGTCGAGTGTATGGGTGGTGATGCCGCCCGCCAGCCTTGAGGTGTCCTCGCACGGCTTGATGTCGGTCGCGATTACATCGGCGCCGAGCTTCGCGAGCCAGACCGCAGTGGCCTGTCCGATCCCCTGCGCCGCACCGACGACGAGGATACGGCGCCCTCTGAGTCCGAATTCGTTCGGGTCAAGATGATTTACCATTGCGCACGTTCCTCCAATCCGACCATTTTGCGAAGATGCGGATCACGGATCGACTGTCCGACCCCCTCGGCGCGCCCCGCACCCTCATCGACAAGCCAGGCAATGCACCGGGCGGGGAGATCCGGCGTGAGCTTGGCGCCGTCATCGAGCCTGGCGATGGCATTGTCGAACTTCTGCTGGGCACCGTTGAGCATGTCCGTACCCACAACCCCGGGAACGAAATCATGAACCCTGATGCCCATGCCGCCATATTCCAGGTCTAGGCAACGCGTCAGCATCGCGAGCCCGGCCTTGGAGGTGCAGTAGGCACTCCAGCCCTCGACAGGATTTTGCGCTGCACCTGAGGAGAGGTTCACGATTACCCCCTCCTTGCGTTTCAGCATGTAGGGCAAGGCCGCCCTGCACATTGCCAGAACACCGCCGACGTTGATCTTAAAGAGCTCCATCGCAGCCAACGGATCGATGTCCGCGATCGCGCCAATGGGATCGATCACGCCGGCGTTGTTCACCACCGCGCCGATCGGTCCAAAGCGCTCGGCGATTGCGTTCACGGCCCATTGCACGGATGCCGGGTCGGCAACGTCGCAGGCAATCCCGACGGCATGCTCTCTACCGATCTGGGCCACGGCAGTGTCCAGACCGGCCTGTCCGCGCGCCGTCAGTCCGACAGACCACCCGCGCTGCGCCAGAAGGCGGGCCGTTTCGAACCCGATGCCGCGCGAAGCGCCCGTGACGATTGCGACCCTGCTTTCAGTCATGAACGGTCCTTCCAGTGATTTCTTTTGTTGCATAGCCGGTGAGTTGGCCGAGCCATCGGCAGGCTTCGGCCAAATGGCCGCGGCTTAGCGCGCCGTGATGGGTTGCGCCGGCATTGGCCCAGTCCTCGAAGGCCGACATCGCCGGGCACCTGTATGTGCGGAACCAGCCATGCGTCACATGAAGGCTGGTACGGGCCGGCTCGAGCGTTTCGCCTTCGAGTGCGATCAGCCTGAACGTGCCGGCTGCAATGTCTGGCACCACCCCAAGCATGGTCGCCGGACCTTCTGCCAGCTCGTGTGCGATCACCACCCCGGGGACTTCCCGTCCAGAGAGCGCTGCGGCGTCCCGCAATGTGACCGAGCCATTGCGGGGCACCCAGGCGAAATCGGCTTCGCCGGTATTGGCGACGAGGAAGGCATCACGCTCGCGGTCGACGGCGTCGAGCTCGCAATAGAGTGTTGCGCCGCCGAGGGCCTTGCCGATCAACATGGCGACAGCTGTCACAAGATCGCCCGTGGCGCTGAACGGACGCCCGGTTCCCGTCATCAGTGATGTGGCGAGGCAGCCGATGGCGCCGCCCGGCAGCTCTACACCATACGGTCCACGGCAGGTCAGGGATCCGCAATCAAGCCGGTACTCGAGGGCGGTGCGGTCGAGCGCAATAGCCATGCGGACGGCCTTGTCGAAATTGTCGGTTTCGCTCCATTGCGTGGCCTCGGGTAGGAGCTGCGGCAAACGTCCGGTCTTGAATGCTGCGATCTCGCTATCGGTGACGGCTGTGTAGCGCGCGGACCATGTTTCGAGCGGAATGTCGACGATTTCGACGCCCGCCATTTGCGCCTCCTGCACGTCAAGGTCCACATGATCGTAGCCCGGCATGGGATTGCCGAGCCGTCCAACGCGCAAACCGTCGAGCTGGCGTGACAAGATGGCTGTGCGCAGGGCCATGCGCAATCGCGCGTGAAAGTCGGGATCGTCCATAAACCCCGCGAGAATGATTGGCGCCCGCGGGAGGTTCAGCCGGCTCAGCATGGCTCCCATCATCGTTGCGCCGACATTGGATGAATGGCGGCACAGTGCGCGCATATCGTAGTCGTCGGTGATCTGGCTCAAGCCATGTGCGCAGGCGATGACAACCGGCACCCCGGCGTCTTGCGCAAGCGCAGCGATGTCGGCGGGCGGGGTCGCCATGGTCGGCACGAACAGCAACGCGTCCGGCCGACTGGCCTTCAACCGTGCGGCAATGGACGCTGTGTCGCCGCTGTCGGCCCAAAGTCCGAGCTCGTGGAGAACGAATTCGTCGCCAAGCTGCGCTAATACCTCGCCCACATGCCCGCGCCTGTCGTCGCGGAACCCTTCAGGCATGATGGATTCGAAATAGGCCATCATGCCGCCGATGACGGCCACCCGTCCCTTAGGCTTATCGAAGGCAAAAAGGTCGGTCACGGCGTGCTCCCGCCAGCCATGATGGCCTCGCGTTCCTCGCGCCCGGATGAACCGAGCGGGGCGCTTGCAGGTGGCTTGGTCCTGCCGACGCGGGTATAGGCCCAGTCGGGAATGTCGCGCGGGTTCTTGTAGACCGTCCAGCTGCAGCGGCTGTCGCCAGTGAGCGGTGCCTTCGGAGGTTCGGTGACGCGGACGGGATAGCCGAACGCCGCAATGGGCAAGTTTTCGTGCAGGATGCAGCAGTGCGCGCAATACCCGCAAATGCCCGTCTCGTTCCAGGTGAAGTCGTGAGCGCCCTGGAGTTCGGGCCAGTTTAATGGCTCTTCCGAGAGGGGAGGAAGTCCGTCCCGCACTTCCCCTTGCATGGACCGTCCGCCCGAGCCGCAAGGGGCAAAGCTGAGGGTGACCTTCTCGTCGTCCTCGAAAAAGTCGATGGTACCGTCGCGATCGATGCCGCTGAGGTGACCGTGATGGCCCTCAAAGCCTAGATAGATCAAAAGCCACTGCGCCGTCTCCCAAGGCAATTTGGAGACGTCAAAGCGTTGGTAGCGCTTGGCAAACCAGTCGCCGATAACCCAGCCCTCGTACATTTCGCGCAGGCTCGGCTCGCCATGTTGTGCGACCACGAGCGAAAAAAGCGCCGAAAGACAGTCAACTTCGGAATCGTGGAGGCCCCGCCAAAGCGAAATGGCCCTATCGAGGTCAGCGCTCTTGGCAGTAGCCGGTCGGGCTGTCTCGCAAACCGAGGCAAGGGCTCCGGCGATGTCTGTCCAGGTCCCGGCGCGATCCCGCGATATTGCAGCATGATAGGGTGACAGTTTGTCCCTTATTTCCCGTTCGCAGCGAGCCAGAGCGTCCGGCTCCATACCCTTGTCCAGAAGATAGCGTCGGGTATCGCGGAACCACTGGGTGTAGATGTCGTAAACGACCTGCATCTCGGACAGAAAGAACTCGGCCAAGGCAGCCGCGCCATCCTGCTCCCCTCGGGCGAGCGCGCGTCGGAGCAGCCTTGGCGTGCCCTCTGACAATTGCGCCCAGCCGCCCGATCGGATCAGGCGCCCAAGAGTATCGTTATAGATGAGGTCGTCTGCCATGAGAGCTCAGTCCATGCGCCACTGAAGGGGAAGCAGGAACGGAAATCCGATGGTTTCGTCGGCCTCGATCTTCATGATTGGCGCCATGTATTCGTTCCAGCGCCGATTGGCGTCGCTCTCGGCAAGGGCAGCTATGGATGCCTTGAGATCATCGGTTTCGAAATAACCGATCAGCGTCAGCCCGTGACGGAAGATATTGTAGTTGCGCAATCCCGCCGCCCGGATGTCCTCGACCAGTTCTGGCCAGATGTCGTCATGACGGCGCTTGTATTCCTCCTCGTATCCGGGACGGACGCCCAGCACCCATGCATAATGACCCATTTCGATACCCTCCCTTATTTGCTCTGCCAGTCGCGTACGAGATCGCGCATTTTGACCGTTTCGGTCAGAACGTCGTCGTAGAGCGTGTTCATATAGGCTTGATGCACATATTCGATGGCGAGCCAGCCAACATAGCGGGCATCCCGCAGCGCACCGAGGAGGGACGCGAAATTGATCGTTCCTTCTTCGGTCTTGCTCTGCAGATGGCCTTGCTTGGCCTGCCGCAAATGGACGTGGCCGGCATAAGGTGCGAGCGTCTCGATCTCGTCTTGGCGAAACCCGAGAGAAACGAAATGGGCCAGATCGAGCGTGATCTTGAGCCCGGGCACCTTATCCACAATCTCGTGGACCATATCGACGCTTTCGATCAGCCCGTGGACATGGGGTTCGATGGTGACCGCGACACCCTCGGCTTGTCCTGCCTCGACGAGCGGCCTGAGGGCGGCGGCCGAAGCATTAAAGGCTTCGCGTCGGCTCTGACCGGGATTGATCAGACCAGGAAGAATGAAGATCGAGGGAGCGCCCGCAGCTTTTGCAAACCGCAGAACTGCATTGAGATCTTCGAGGTTTTGCGGGTCCTGTGGCAGGGCGAGATTACGCTCGGCCAGACCATCGCCAAAAAGGTGATAATAGTTGGCAACCGGAACGCCAGCCGTTTGGGCCACTTCGGCTCCATAGGCATCCGGTGAAGTCAGGATTTTCTGTTTGTCGAGCGCCGAGGCATAAAAGAGCCCCACATCGATGCCGTCCAGACCGAGGACGGACGCAAGTCCTCCGACCTCCTTGAGGCTCAATTGGGGAAACGACCATGTTGTCACACTCAGTTTCATTGCGGCTCCTCCTCTGCAACTTGGTTACGCAGCGACGTCTTGCGTCGCTGTCGCCATGAGTGTTTGGGCGTCGACAGGTGCGTCGAAACGCTCGGCGGCATATCCGTCGATCAAAACCGTCGAACGGTCTGCCAATCCTCCGATTTCCTCGACATCTGACGAGATCACGACGATCGCCAGACCCTGATTGGCCAGCCGCCGCAGATGCGCATAAATGTCCTTGCGCGCGCCGAGGTCGACGCCCCGCGTGGGTTCTTCAAGAATGAGAACCTTGAGGTCGTCGACCAGCCAGCGGCCGATGCACACCTTCTGCTGATTGCCGCCCGACAGGCCGGAAATTTTCTGATCGACGCCGGACGTCCGGACGCCCAAAGCCTCGATCCATTTGCTGGCATAGGCCGTCTGAGAGGATTTGGACATGATCTGGCGTCCGCTGTGACGCTTGAGGAAGGGCAGGGTGAAATTGTCTCCGAGCCCGAGGTCGGGAACGATGCCTTCCGATTTCCGCTCACCCGAAACAAAGCCCACACCCGCCTCGATGGCGTCTACGACCGAGTCCGGCCGGAACGCGGACCGCTCGAGTCGCAGGCCGCCGCTCTGGGGGTGATGGGCGCTGAACAGTAATTTGCCCAGATCCTCGATGCCGGACCCAATCAACCCGAACACACCGTGGATTTCGCGGGCGTGAACCGAAAAACCGACATCGTGTACCCGCGGCGGCGCTGCAAGTCCGTGCGCCTCAAAAACAAGCTCTCCGAACGTACCGGTTCGAGCAGGGAACAGATCGCTCAACTCGCGTCCCAGCATGCTTGTCAGAACAGAGGGCACATCAGTTTCCGACGCTACGACGCTGGCGACGTTCCTGCCGTCCCTGAGCACTTCAATGCGGTCGCAGACCTCAAACACCTCGTTGAGGAAATGGGAGATGAAAATGATCGACACGTTGCGCGACTTGAGGCGGCGCATGATCGCGAACAACCGCTCGCTTTCGGGAGCGGAAAGCGACGCTGTCGGCTCGTCGAGCACAAGGATCCGCGCATCGGCGGCCAATGCCCGCGCGATCTCGACCAATCGCCGTTCGGATATCGAGTAGTGCGCAAGCCGTTGCGTCACGTCGATGGAGGTGATGCCAAGTCCGGCCAGGATCTCCTTTGCCTCTTCGTGCAGCCGCCGCGTGTCAATGCGCGAGAGCCGCGAGCGGCCATGGGCGGGCAGCGTGCCCAGAAAGATATTTTCCGCCACGCTGAGATCGGGGAGAACCTGCAGTTCCTGCGGCACAAGCCGGATACCGTGAGTCATAGCGTCCGAAGGCCGCGCGATGCTGACCGGCTTGCCATCGATGGAAATCGTGCCGGCGTCCTTGGAATAGATGCCGGTCATGATCTTTATGAGCGTGGATTTGCCAGCGCCGTTCGCGCCAAGAAGAGCGACGATTTCGCCCGGCTGCAGTGCGAACCGCACGTCGTACAGGACACGCGAAGACCCAAAGGACTTTGTGATGCCGGTCATTTCCAGCAGCATTGGTCATTCCTCCCGGTGCGGGGCTCCTCGGCCGAGGAGCCCCGTTACGGTTATTCGGACGGGATGAGATCTTGGTAGTCGGCCAGATCCGGATTCTGGGCCTGTTCGGCCAGATGATCGGCAAACGCCGCGTCCGGGAACGTGAACGATACCTCATCGACATCGGCGCATTCGGCATCGGCGTAATAGTCGCAGACATTGCCCCGGGTCACCATTTCGTGGGTGACGAGCACTGCCGGCGGGAGTTCCTGCCCGGCCAATTCCATAAGGGCCATGGGGACCAGATAATTGCCGTAGTTCTCGGGGAAATATCCCACCGACGCTATGAAGTTCGGCTCGGCGACCATCGAATCGATTTCGTCAGCACCCATGCCGACGAATATGGCATCGTCAGACCGTCCCGATTGCTCGACTGCACGCAGCATGCCCAGAATGGACTGATCGTTGATCGCAAGGCCAAGGATGGGTGCTCCTTCTGGTATCCTGCCGATCAAATCGTTCATTACGCGAAAGCCTTCCTCCAGCGTGCCTTTGGTGTCGATCTTGACGATGTTTTCCTCGGGAAAGTCCGGATATTCGGCGAGAAATCCGGCGATCTGCCCGTCCGTCCTCATGGCGGGGATGGCACCCGACTGCGGCAGTTCTCCGACAACCAGGAAACCAGTTGTCACCTGCTCGTCGCCCCATTTGTCGCGGGCAGCCTGTCCGAGATAAGCGCCGCCCATAAAGCCGGACCGCGGGTTGTTGGCGCCCATGAACGTGGCTCCGGGCATCGGAATGTCGATAGCGGTCACCGGCACGCCTTCAGCATCGAAAGCGCTCATGATGCCCGGCCCGAAATTGGCATCGGTCTGGAACTCGATCACATAGTCGACGCCACGGCGCACATAGCTTTGCGCATTGGCGAGCGCCGTCGCGCCATCAAGGGCATTGTCGGTTACAAACACCTCCACACCGGCGCGCTCGGCGTTGTTGAGAATGCCCTCTTCTACGTTGAGGAAGAACGGAGCGTTGCGGGCAAGATTGGCAAAGCCGATGACATAGCCATCCCCGTTGTTCGGCGGCGTGACGGCGGTTGCGGCTTCGACCAGCTCGGCATACTCCGCTTCGCTGAGCATTTGACCCTGTAGTTCGCCAGGCTCAAGCGCCTGGGCCTGCACCGCCAGCATTGAGGCCCCAAGGGCCAATATGGTCCGAAATGTCATCGTCTCCTCCTTGTGATGCATTTTCGAGTTCCTCCCGTTATGCCAGCCCTATGCGGGAACCGGCTTTCGCAGGCCCTTGCCTGCAAAATGATTTGATATGTCTTCGGCAACCAGGGCCTGAAGCCGTCCGATGGCCTCTTCCGAGTACCAGGCGGCGTGCGGCGTCAGCAGCAGATTAGGTGCATCTCGCAACGGCGAGGCTTCCGGCAGCGGCTCGGTCTCAAAGACATCGAGGGCAGCGCCGGCGATCAGCCCGCGTCCAAGGGCATCGGCGAGAGCCTGTTCATCGATCAGAGCACCGCGCGCCGGGTTGACGAGGACAGCGTTGGGCCGCATGCCGGACAGCCGTTCGGCATTGACGAAGCTTTTTGTTTCCGCGGTGGCTGGTGCATGAAGGCATATGGCGTCCGACCTGCGGAAAAGTTCGTCTGCAGAAAGACGTTCGAGCCCCAATTGCTGAGCTTCTGTTTGTGACAGGGCCGGATCGGCGACAGCAAATGCAAAGCCAAACCCTTTGAGGCGCGAATGCACGGCGCGCCCGATCTGCCCGAATCCGAAAAAGCCAACAGTCGTCTTTTGGAACGGCAATATGGGTTTTGCTGCCGCCACGGCCGCCCAGCGGCCAGCACGCACCGAGCCGTCGAGAGCGGGCAGTTTGCGCAAAAGGGTCAAAAGGCTGGCGCAGGTATGCTCGGCAACCTCGTCGGTGCAATAATCTGGCACATAGCCGACCGTGGCGCCGAGCTCACGCGCCGCGGTGACATCAATATTGTCATAGCCGATGCCGTAGCGCACGAGCGCCGGCCTATCAGCCATGCCGGCAATCGCCGCTTTGTCCAAGGGAGCAAACTGGACAATGGCCATGTCCGCGCCCGCGACGGCCTCGGCGACCTCCTCGGCAGTGCGGCACTGATGGGCTTGCAGGGAACACCCAGCAGCTTCGGCGGCGGCAGTCTCCCTGTCGATGTCGGGAAATGTATAATCGGTGATCACGACCCGGCGCTGCATCGGCTCAGACCTCTTTGCTGCGGGTGGAGGGCAGATTGTCGAGCGCTCTGCGCGTTGTCGTATAGACCTGCCGCATATGGTCTCTCATGGCGGCGCGGGCTGCATCGCTGTCGCCAGCGCGTAGCGCCTTGAGAATGGTCCGATGGTCTTCGATCGATTGCCTCTGGGCCTGTCCTGCCTCTGCAGAGGCACGGCGGAATTCGATGCCGAGCACGTTCATGCTCTGCGCTGCCCGTGTCAGGAAGGGATTGCCAGAAGCGACGGCCATCCGCTCGTGAAAGGCGGAGTCGAGCGCGAGGTAGGCATCGATGTCGGTCATCACTTCGACCTGCCGGCCGATCATTGCATCCAGTTCCGCGCACAGAGCCTCGTCGGCATTATCGGCGGCCAGCGCGCACAACTCGCCTTCGATAAGCATGCGCGCATCGTAAAGTTTTTCGACCGAGACGTCCGAGAGCGACAGGAAGAAATTGAGGGGCTTGAGCAATTCGGTCGCATCCAGCGCCGTAACGAACGCTCCGCCCCCATGACGAACCTCTAGAACGCCGAGCACGGAAAGAGCCCGCATCGCTTCACGCACCGTTGGCCGGCTGACGCTGAACCGTTCGGCCAGATCGCGCTCGGACGGCAGCTTGTCGCCAGGCTTCAGGCGGCCGGCGGTCACAAAACTCAAAATCTGCTCGACCAGCAGATCCGAGACGCCAGTCTTGGCGATGGGGATGATGTCCTTGTCCGTAAGAATAGTCGTTTCCTCCCATAGGTCACCACGCGGCGGTTGCTGTTGCCTGCTCCCTCAAGGTGACCAAGTGGCCTGTCCACTTATTGACTAGAACGGAGATCCCGGTTAGTCAAGGGCGAATAAAAATCGCTTCTGGAGGAGGAACCGAGAATGGCGGAGTCGACAGGCGAAGTCGCAGGAGCGCTGCACCGGAGACGGTCTGGTCTCAAGGAACTGATGGGTAAGGAATGGGCGGGCGTCGCCGTTCTCGCCGCGTTCTACATTCTGATCTTTGTAGCCTTCACTCTGTTGACGCCATACTTTCTGCAGCCGCGCAACCTGATGTCGATCGGGCTGAACATGTCCGTCATCGGATTGATGGCAATAGCGGGAACGCCGCTGATCGTTTCGGGAGGTCTGGACCTTTCGGTTGCTGCGGTGGCCGGACTGTCCGGGGTTATCGTGTCCCTTCTGTATTCCATGGGCATCGATGTTTGGGTCGCCGCTGCCATTGCCGTCATGGTTGCGCTGGTCCTTGGTGCAATCAACGGGCTGCTGGTTACAAAGCTCAGGCTCAATCCGCTGATCGTGACGCTGGGCACCATGAGCATTTTCACGGGCGCCGCTCTGGTTCTGACCGGCGGGCTCAGCAAGCCGCTTATCGTGCCCAATTTCAACTGGCTCGGGTCGGGTCGTCTTTTGGGTGTTCCAGCACCCCTCATCATGATGACAGTGCTGGCGCTGCTTACCTGGTGGGTCATGACCAGAACGCGCTTCGGGCGCGAAATCTATGCTTCGGGCGGCAACCCCGAAGCCAGCCGCATCATGGGCATCAATGTCGACCGCGTGCAGCTCGTGCTCTACATGGTGTCGGCGGCCGTGGGCGCCTTCGCTGGCATCGTGCTCGGAGCGATGCTGGGCGCAGCGGCCCCCAATGCCGCCGGATCTCACCTTCTCACAGTGATCGCTGCCATCATTCTGGGTGGCACCAGTCTTTACGGCGGCCGCGGTAGCGTATGGGGAACCGTGCTTGCCGTTTTGATCCTCGGCACGCTGAACAACGGCCTTACGCTCATGGACGTCTCCAGCTTCTGGCAGGAGATCACGCGCGGCGGCGTCCTCATCCTTGCCGTGGCCTTCGATCAGCTGCGATTAAGGAGCACGGCCTAACAGTCACTCGGGATCCCTGCTACGAGCATCGATCCAGAGGATAGGATATACTAGTCTAGAGCATTCCGCCAACTAGCCGCAGTTCTGCGCCCCCCCCCCGAGCCGGGCGCATTTGAGGCAGATCGCGAACGGCAAGTTTCGGGGAATCGCCATCGAGGCGTGAACGGCCGGAATTGGGGCGCATTGCCGCCGTTGGTAATTCTGGTAACAACGCCAGGGCTCACGCTGCCCAATCGAGGCGAGGGGGGCGATGAAAGCGTTGCTCACCCGCGTGCTACCCACATGCCGCGCATTAGTTAAGCGGTATATTTGACGGTATTGATGTATTCCTGCCGGAATAAGATCGTTGGAAAAACAATAGGTAACGGCCCCAGTATGAATCCCTTCACCCGCTCCAGTTCTCAACTTCGTCCTATTGAAAGCCACCGGGTTGTGCCGGAATGGTATCGAGCCCGGTTTCGGCCAGAAGCGCGGCGATCGTGCCGTCCTCGATCATCAGCGCGATGGCCTCGTCCAGCAGCGTTCGCAGATAGCCGTTCCGGGTCAGCAACAGGCCGCCGATATCCACATCTGCACCGATCTGATCGGCCAGCGGGCGGATGAAGATTTCGCCTTCGTTGGGGTGCTCGTTCCGGAACTCGACAAGGCTGGGGCCATATACCACCATTCCGGCGATTGTTCCGTCGAGCAAGCGGGTCACCATCAGTTCGGTATCGCCATAGGGCAATGCGAGCAGACGCTGATCGGCCGGCAGGGTGGCGATGTATCGCCCCAGCGCACCAAACCCGAACGATCCCACCAGCGCGCCGACCTTTTCGCCGCCTTCGATGTCGCCTAGACCTTCGATATCGGCGTCGGCCACGGCCAGTACATAACTGAAGCCCGCATAGGGCCGGGTTGAAATAAACTCGACTGGATACATGTTGGCGGCCAGCCCCATGCCAAAGATGACATCGCAGTCGTTGGTCAGGCTGACAAATAGATCCTCGGCCGCATATTCGCCCCCGATCCCATAAGCCGACCCCAGGACGGTGAATTCTGCGTTGACCAGCAATTGCTGGGCGGCCGCTTCGGCCAGTGCGCGGTCAAATTCCAACGTCGGAGAGGTGTCATACTGGCAAAAACGAATTGTGTTGCCTGTCGTCAGCCGCCAGGCGTCGAGCAGCGATCGATCCACATTGTTGCTGACCTGGCCCATGGCGGGCATGCCGGCGGTGACCGAGAGGGAAAGAGCCAGCGCGGCTCGGAGCCATCCGCCGAAAAATGAGGTGGACGCGGCTGAACAGCTTTTCATGGTTCGTCTCAAACGTTGGTTCGGGCATTGCGAAAAACAGGGTCCCGGGGAAACTCGATTTCCCCGGGACCCCTCAAGTTGTCACGCGGTCGTCAGTCCTGATCAGGCAGACGGAAGACGTGGATCGAGTTTCCGCCCAGGCGCGGCGCGGCCAGGCCCGGTGTGAGGTCGGCATGTGTCTGGTTGCTCTGCCCCGCGGCAATCACCAGATACTGGACGCCATCGACTTCATAGGTCACCGGCGTACCGCCCACAGGGGCTTGCATACGCTGCTGCCAGAGCACTTCGCCGGTTTCGTCGTTCATCGCCTTGATGTAGCGATCGGCGTCACCCACAAAGATCAGGCCGCCCGAGGTGGCCAGGATCGATGATGTGAAGCGCGGCCCCTGCTGCACTTCGAAACCGTCGGCGCCATCAACGGCGTTGAGGGCGTGCAACGAGCCGACACCGGGCGCATCGGGAGCCAGGCTGGTGCCGAAGGACTGGAAGAAACCCATGGACGTGCCGGGCGCAGCTTCCCCGAACTCACGCGGAGCGCTGGTCTGGCAAGTATTTGCCGCCGGCAGGTAGAAAAGACCCGTATCGGGGCTGTACGCTGTTGCTTGCCACAAGCGTCCCCCTGGGATGGCGGGACAGAAGGTTACGGACTCGCCAAATTCGGTGGGAATGATCTCCACGTTGGCGGTCACACGGCCGGTTTCCGGATCGATGTCGGAGACGACGTTCTGGTAGATGGTATCTTCGGCCCAGATGAATTCGCCGGTTTCTGCATCGAGCCCGAACGTAATACCGTTCTTGCCCGGGGTGGTAACGATCATCTTGCGGGTTTCACCGTCCACTTCGGCGTCGATGATCATGCGCTCAAACGGGGAATCCAGGTCCCAGTTGTCGCGCGGTAGGTGCTGGAAGTACCAGACCAGCTCGCCCGTGTCGGCGTCGATCGCCAGGGTCGAGTTGGTATAGAGCACGTCATTGTCACCAGTGCCGCGGGTAATCTCGGCATAGGGGATCGGCATGCCTGTGCCGTAAAACACCATATTCAGCTCAGGATCGTAGGACCCCGTAGCCCATGGCGTAGCGCCCCAGCGATTTTCCTGCGGAACACCGCCCCAGCTTTCCTCGAACTCGGGATTGGTCTCGTCGGCAAGGGTATTGAAGCGCCACAGTTCTTCACCATTCGTCGCATCGTGAGCGGTGATGTAGCAAGCGCCGGCCGTGCCCACGATCGAGCAACCAGAGGTCCCCGTGAAGATCTTGCCGTCGGCGACCAGTGGGCCGGCGGTGTAGCTGTAACCCTTCTCCCAATCGTTGACCTGCACCTCCCACTCGACCTGGCCGGTCAGGGCGTTGAGTGCAATGAGCTTGGCATCGACGGTCGTCAGGATAACGGTGTCCTCGTAGAGGGCCACCGAGTTTTTCTGGCGCATGGCCTGGTTGTTGTGATAGCCGCCCTCGAATTCGGGACGGCTGTGGGCATAGGACCAGATCAAGTCGCCCGTCACAGCGTCGAGCGCTTCGACATAATTGTTGTTTGTGGCAACGAACATGATGCCGTCATGGATGATTGGCACGACTTCCTGCTGTCCGGCTTCACCAAGAGCCCAACTCCACGCCGGTTCGAGGTCTGCAACGGTGTCGCGATTGATCTGGCCGAGGGGGCTGTAGCCCCAATTGTTCACTGTGCGGCGCCACTGCAACCAGTCAGCTGGGTCGGGATCGAGAAGCATTTCGTCGGTAACCGGCGAATAGTCGCGCTCGGCATCGGAAACCAGAGTAACGACAGAAGGCGGAACCTCCTGTTCGGCGGGCTCGGCCACCTCGGCGGTTTCCTCCACGGCGGCATCATCGGCTTCCGGCTCGTCGGCCGCGGGCTCGTCGTCGGCCGGTGCGGCTTCGATAGCGCGCGGGTCGATCTGCGCCAGAATTTCAGGATCGGCCGGCAGGTCTTCGGTGCCGACCGGATAGCCGTTCTCCGAAAGCAAATAGGCCACAATATCGGCATATTGCTGCGGGGGCAGGCTGCCCGGGGCATTGGCCGGCATTGCGGTCGAAATGAAATTGAAAAACAGCGAAGCATCCGGGTAGCCCTGGATCGATCCGACTATGTCTTGTCCATGACAGGTTGAGCATTGCTGCTCATACGCTGTTTCACCGCGGGCAATCTGCTCCGCCGTTGTATACTCCTGGGCGTAAAGGGCGGTCCCCATAAGGGACGCGAGCGTCAGCGTGGTTCCCGACAATAGGAGCTTGAGCCCGAAACCGGGCACCTCCTGCCGTCTTCCATGCATATTTACAAAGTCAGTCACGTTTCTCTCCCTGATATATGCCGTCGGCCATGAGCGCGCAGGTGGACGGGGGGCCGACCTGCGCAAACGACGTTGCCGCAAATTTGGTGGGATTTGAACGCAAGCGAGAGCTGGCACTTAAATCCAGACCATCATGACAGGAGGCAGTATTGCACTCGTTTTGATACTTTTCCAGAGCTTGATCTGCCTTGCTGTTTGCTGCGATGGTCAGCGGGTTCTTGAACGCCGGAAACCATGGCGGCGACGGTCAAGCCACGGGGCCAGCATGTGAATTTTTTCCTCGATCTGTCGTTTCAACGTCTGCTCTATCAAGTGTGCGCGGCCATTGTCGTGCTGACGGCCCATGGGGTTTTCCTGGCTCTGACTGCCCGCCTGCTCGGGGATCGCGGGCCACAATATGATGGCCGCCTGACCCTCAATTCGTTTCGCCACGCCGAACCTGTCGGTGCTCTCGTTATGGCGTTGACCCAGCTGGGCTGGGTTCGCCCCCTGGTGCTCGACCACTCCTTACTGGTGGCAAGACGGGGCGGGCCGCTACTGGTCACTCTCTGCGCGCTTTTGGGCAGCCTCGCGTTGGGCTGGTGCTCCTGGCAACTGCGCCCTCTGGTCTTTTATGCGTTTGGCGGGGGAACGGGGAGCATAACGCTGATCGGACTGCTCGAAACCACCGCGAGGACATCGCTGGCGTTCGTGCTCATCAACCTGATCCCCATCCTTCCCCTAAGCGCTGGGCACCTCTGGTTGGGCATAGCGCCCTCGGTCGGCGCGATGATGAACCGCTACCGGCTACCCATCGCGCTCGGCCTTGCGCTCGCGATCCTGTTGGGGCTTGGCCCTTTCGTGCGCGGGCTCGTGCTGGGACCCCTTGCTGGCTTTTTCGGCTGAATAGCCTTAATCAGGCTGCCGGTCGACCGCCTGCCGCCAGCGTCTAGCATAAAGCCTCATCTCGCTCGCATTTGTGGCCGGGGGCAAGGCTGCATGGTCGAGACGTGGCCGCGCATGCGATCCTAGCGTCAGAAGAGCGGCGCCGAGGCTGGTTCCAGTCGCGTTGCCGGAGTTGGCGATCACCGGACGACCGGTCGCCGCGCCCAGCATATCGAGAAAGATTCGATTGCGCCCAAACGGACCCTCGACGATTACGCGCCCTCCGGCACCGGCCAGGACGAGGCATTCCGCCGTCATCAGAGCAAGATAGAACGATACGACACAATGACGTGTGGTGGCATCGAGCTCATCAGGGGGCAGGCTCCAGCGCGCACTGTTTTGTGGAAACGGCCCCGAACCGGTCTGGATGGACGGGAGCAACATGATCCGCTCGCGCAGTATCCGGTCGGTCACCCTATCCTCGATTTCGCAGATTTCGCTTCCCATCAGCAGCGAAAATTCCCGCCCGCCCATGAACCGGGCCGACGGGACTGTCCGGCCCAGGGCATCTATATTGGCTAGGCAGTCGCGCGTTTCATCGAGCCCATCTAACGCCCCACCCGGTGCGCAGACGATAACCCAGGTGCCCGTGGAGACGACGGCGAAAGGCGGTTGGGTCGTTAACACATGAGGCAGCAGCGAAGCATTGGAATCGTGAATGCCGCAATAGACCTGCACGCCAATCCCGAGCCCCAGTTCTTCTGCAAGGTCAGGTTTAACGGTGCCCAACACATCAAATGCCGATCGAAGCGGCGGGAATTTGTCGCGGATGCCCATGGCATCGACCAGCGAGGAAAAATCGCGTCGCTCAAAGTCCCACAGACCCGTGTGGCAGCCCAGTGAGGTCAACTCCGATGCGGCCGCGCCCGTCAGGCGATGAGCCCAGTATTGTGGGTAGGTCAGGATGGCGCGGGTGCGTGCAACGGCCTTCGGCCAATGGCGTTGCAGATAGAAAAGCTGCGCCCCCAGATTGAGTCCGGCCGGCAGTTTGGGGGTAAGCGTTTTGGCAAATGGCGGCGCGATAAGATCGTAATCGCCTCGGTCGCCGTCCGGCCCGTCATGCTCATAATCGAGAACCGGCAACACCAGATCGCCCTCTTCATCGACCAGCGCCGCCGTCGCGCCGTGCGTGGTGATTGCAAGAGCACTCAATCGGTAGTGGGCATTGACCTCGGCCATCGACGATTTGAGAAAATTCCATATCCCTTCGATATCGAAATGTGGATAGGGCGGGCCATCGATGACGGTATTGGGACGCGTGCGGACAGCAGTCTCCAGCAGCGTTTCGGTGTCAACAACGGCAAACTTGGCATTGGTCTTGCCGATATCGATGACGCCGACATGGCTCATGGATGGGTAAGCCTGTTGCGGACGCGCCTTATAACGATGGGCATCGCGATGACGATGATCAGCATGGCCCCGGTAAAGATCGACATGACAATCCCGGGAACGTTGAGCAGCCCCAGTCCGAACGTCACCAACCCCATCACGAACCCCGCAATCACCACGCCCAAAATGGTGCCCGCTCCGCCAAGGATCGAGATGCCGCCAAGCACCGCTATGGTCACCACTTCGAGCTCCCACGCAAAAGCGATTGATGGACGCGTCGATCCCAGCCGCGATGTCAGAAGGATCGCGGCAAGTCCGGCCATCGCGCCAGTGAGCATGAAAAGGATGAATTTGACTCGCTGCACGCGGATTCCAGAGAATCGAGCGGCCAGGCCATTGTTGCCGATGGCATAGACAGACCGCCCGAAACTGGTGCGGTGCAGCAGCACATAGAAGACAACGGCCATGATCAGGAACAGGACGATTTCGAACGAAATGACCCAATAGACATAGCCTTGTCCGAAAAACGAAAAGCCCGCCGGATAGCCGGTATAGGCCTGATCGCCCAGAACGATATAGGCGATGCCGCGGAACAGGCTCATCGTGCCGATGGTGACCACGATCGAGGGCAGCTTCAGCCCGGCCACCAATATGCCATTGAACATGCCGCAAAAAACGCCCACGCCAAGTCCGACCACCACCAGTTCGGGGACGCCTGCGCCGATCTGGGCCGCAGCGCCCATCGCTGTCGACGCAAGGGCCAGAATGCCGGCAACGGAAAGGTCGATCTCTCCCGAAATAATCACCATGGCCATGGCGAGCGCGATGATGCCGCGCTCGGTGAAGTTGAATGTGGCGTCTGAAAGGCTCCAGGGCGAAAGGAAGTAGGGCGTTGCAAAGCTGTTGAAGATAAAGATGGCCACGGCAACGAGCAGCAAGAGAAATTCCCAGCTTTTAAGCGCACTCAGAAGCGGGCTGTCGAGCCGGTTGGGAATGGCACGGGGAGAGGGGGCGGAGGTGCTCATGAGTGGGCCTCGGCTTTGCGCAGGATAATCCGCCCTTTCTTGGCTTCAGCCCGGGCGTTGAAGATCACGGCAATGATGATGACGGCGCCTGAAATGGCCATCTGGGCGAACGGGGAAACCCCGATCACCGGCAGCGCGTTCTTGACCACGCCCAAAAACAGTGCCCCAATCACCGCCCCGGCCACGGTGCCGATGCCGCCGGCAATCGATATACCCCCGATCACGCAGGCCGCAACCACCTCAAGTTCGAACCCGCCGGCGATATCGGTATAGGCGACAGCATATCGCGCCACCCACAGATACCCGGCCAGGCCAGCAACCATGCCTGATATGACAAAGGCAAAAAATCGGCTGCGGCCTACATCGATGCCGGTATAGACCGACGCTGTCGGGTTGACGCCCACCGCATAAAACGAGCGGCCCAGCGTGTCTGTCGTCAGATGATTTGGCGCAATTTGTTGCGTTGAATAGAGGAGCGTTGGCCTCGTCTGTGGGTTGATTTTATGCGGCGAGATTGCGGTGTTGCAAGCGCCGATGCTCGATGGTCTGTCGTTTGATCCTTTCTCTCTGTTTGATGATGGTTTGTGCCCTGCCGAAGTAGGCGTCGGCCGGGGTCACGTTGTCGAGGCTCTCGTGGTAACGCTGGTGGTTGTAATGCTCGATGAAAGCAGCGATTTGGGCCTCGAGATCCCCCGGCAGAAAGTAGTTTTCCAGTAGCACCCGGTTCTTGAGTGTCTGGTGCCAGCGCTCGATCTTGCCCTGGGTCTGAGGATGACAGGGTGCACCGCGCACATGGCTCATCCGGTTGGCCTGGATGTAGTTGGCCAGTTCCCCGGCGATGTAACTCGGGCCGTTATCGCTGAGCAGCCGAGGCTTATGGTGGACATGGGCCCGATCGCACCCTGAAGCTGCCAGTGCCAGGTCCAAAGTGTCGGTGACATCCTGTGCCCGCATCGTTGAGCACAACTTCCAGGCGATGATGTAGCGGGAATAATCGTCGAGCACGGTGGAGAGATACATCCAGCCCCAGCTGAGGATCTTGAAGTAGGTAAAATCGGTCTGCCACATCTCGTTGGGCCGGGTGGTCTTGGTGTGGAAGGCATCGGCAGCCTTGATCACGACATAGGCCGGGCTGGTAATCAGGTCGTGGGCCTTCAAAAGCCGGTAAACGCTGGCTTCAGACACGAAGTAGCCCTTATCGTCGGTGAACCGAACCGCCAGTTCCCTGGGGCTCAGTTCGGACTGTTCCAGCGCCATCTCGATGATCTGATCATGGATGGCGGTCGGGATCCGGTTCCACACCCGGCTGGGCGCCGATGGCCGGTCCTCCAGCGCCTCGGGCCCACCATTGAGGTAGCGGTCATACCAGCGATAAAAGGTCCGGCGCGCGATGCCCAGATTATCGAGCGTGCGTGTTGCTGGCAGATGGGATTGCTCGACCAGCCTGATGATCTCGAGCTTTTCGGATGCTGGATACCTCATGCGTCGTCGTCCCCATCCGCGATCATGCTTTTTTTGAGCAGACGGTTTTCCAGCGTCAGATCGGCAACACACTCCTTGAGCGCTCCGGCCTGGCGGCGCAGTTCCTTGACCTCGTCGGTGGTGGCAGCACGGGCTGTATCGCCAGCAAGCCGACGCTTTCCCGCTTCCATGAATTCCTTGGACCAGGTGTAATAGAGGCTCTGGGCAATGCCTTCCTTGCGGCACAGCTCGGCAATGCTGTCCTCTCCACGCAGGCCATCGAGCACAATGCGGATCTTGTCTTCTGCAGAAAAGTGCCGCCGTGTCGCGCGGCGGATATCCTTGACCACCTGTTCGGCGGGCTTCTTGGCTTTCGAGGGTTTTGATCTCATCGTCGTTCCTTCGTCACTCCGACGAGACCAAAACCCTCCTTACATCACAAGATCAAATCTGTGCCATCGGTGCTGACGGGGTACAGGCATCGACCTGCTGTGCAATCAGCGTGTTGATCACTTCGATCTGGGCCTCGGCTGTTGGTTCGGTCGGGCCGGTATAGATGATTTCGACATCGCCGATTTCCTCCGCCGCTTCTTCGGCGCCGCGTGCTGCAGCCTCGAAAAAGCCGTTGCCGAGGGATTTGACCAGCACCGCAATGCGGGTCTGGGCCTGGGCCGGTGCCGTCGCTGCCATCATGGATGCGGCTATGACGGTGGTTGTCAGTAAGGTTTTGATCAAGCTCATGAAGTCCTCCCTGGAGCTTTGGTCGTTTACGACACCGGTCGCTAGGCGACCGACGAAGCTTCCTCCGTGTTCGACCGCTCACCGGCATCGGCGATGATAAGTGTGATGCCGTGATCCTCGAGCATTTGACGATCCTCGTCGCGAATGCCGCGGTCCGTGATGATTGTTGAGATGCGTTCGAGCGGACACAGAATGAGGCTCGAGCGCTGGCGGAATTTCGTGGAGTCGGCAAGAACGACAAGTTCGTCCGTCTGTCCCAGCAATTTCATTTCCGCATGGATAAGCAGGGGGTCGGCCTCGGTCAGCCCGTGCCGCCCCAGCCCTTGAGCGCCCATGAACATCCGGCGCGCATAAAAATGCCGGGTCACATCGCTTTCAAAGGGCGAAAGGATGATGTTCTGGTCACGATATATAGTTCCGCCGGGCACCACCACGCTGTTCTTGGAATGGGTCAGCAGGTGGCCAGCGATTGGAAAGGAATTGGTAAAGACCTGCAGCCGCCGGGCGATCAGGTGAAACACCATCTGATAGGTGGTGGTCCCGCCATTGATGATGATCGAATCCCCGTCCGAGCACAGATCGACCGCCGCCTTGGCGATGGCCCGCTTGAGCGGAATGTTCATCGATTCATTGACGCTGAACGGCCGGCCCACCAGCCCCGATTGGGTCGGTGGGTTGATTGCCTCGGCGCCGCCGCGCACCCGGCGCAGCTTGCCCTGGACATGCAGCGCGGCAATGTCCCTGCGGATCGTGGCTTCGGACGTTTCGGTAAGATCGACCAGATCGGAAACGGTCGCTACCGGTCGCGCCTGGACCGCGGACAGAATAACCTTGTGGCGTTCACGTTCGTGCACGGACCATCTCCTCCTACCAGTATGCCACCATCAAAAACGGTCATTGTCAATCAATAAGTGTCAATATTGGTCAATATTGGAGGTATGTGACCGTTAGTGATTGACTTTGATTGCTGCACGTGTGGTTATTGCGCAAAAATGCGCCCAGCATATTCGGGAGGAATCCATGAGCACGCCATCAGCGCCCGCGCGCATCGCCAACCTGTGGGACGACGCCAAAGCGACTGCATTGACCGAGGCCGAGCGGCTCGTTTACCGCTCCAATCTCCTCGGCGCGGACAAGCGGGTCACCAATTATGGTGGCGGAAACACATCTTCGAAGATTCTCGAAACCGACCCCCTGACAGGTGAAAAGGTCGAAGTGCTCTGGGTCAAGGGCTCCGGTGGCGACGTGGGGACCATTAAGCTCGATGGCTTTTCCACGCTCTATATGGACAAGCTCCGTGCCCTGAAATCGGTCTATCGGGGTGTCGAGTTCGAAGACGAGATGGTGGGCTATCTCCCGCACACCACCTTCAATCTCAACCCTCGCGCCGCGTCGATCGATACCCCACTGCACGCTTACGTGCCCAAACCCTTTGTCGATCACATGCACCCCGACGCGATTATCGCCATCGCAGCCGCAAAGGATTCCAAGGCTCTGACACGGGAGATTTTCGGCGATAGCATCGGCTGGCTGCCCTGGAAACGTCCGGGCTACGAACTTGGCCTCTGGCTGGAAAAATTCTGCTTTGAAAATCCCGGCGCAAGCGGCGTCATCCTGGAAAGCCACGGCCTGTTCACGTGGGGCGACACCCCCAAAGAGTGCTATGAAACCACAATCGCCACCATCAACAAGGCCATGGACTGGCTTGATACCAAAACCGCCGGAACCGCCGCTTTCGGGGGCGAAAGGGCCGTGGCCTTGCCAGCCGACCAGCGCCGCGCCATAGCCGCGCGCCTCATGCCACGTATTCGCGGTATGATTTCGGCTGACAGCCGCAAGGTTGGCCATTTTGACGATAGCGACGCCGTGCTTCAATTCGTCAATTCCAGCGATCTCGAACCCCTTGCCGCACTGGGCACATCCTGCCCCGATCACTTCCTGCGCACCAAGATCAGGCCTCTGGTGATCGCCTTCGATCCCGCCAATCCCGATGCGGACGCAGTGATTGATAATCTGGCAAATCAGATTGAGGATTATCGCGCGGCCTACGCCGCCTATTACGAGCGGTGTAAGCGCGACAATTCTCCCGCCATGCGCGATCCCAATGCGGTGGTCTATCTGATGCCCGGCGTCGGAATGTTCACCTTCGCCAAGGACAAGGCGACGGCCCGGATTTCCGCCGAATTTTACGTCAACGCCATTAACGTGATGCGTGGCGCATCCTCGGTCTCGACCTATCAGGGTCTGTCCGAGCAGGAGGCCTTCGATATCGAATACTGGCTCCTCGAAGAAGCCAAACTCCAGCGTATGCCCCAGCCCAAGTCGCTGGCCGGCCAAGTGGCACTCGTCACCGGCGGCGCGGGCGGTATCGGGAAGGCAACAGCGGTGCGCCTGCTACGGGAGGGTGCCTGTGTGCTCCTGGCCGATATCGACGCCGGCGGGCTCAAGGCGGCAAGGGACGAGCTCTCTGCTACGTTTTCCAACGATGTCGTGCGCACCATCGAAATGAATGTCACCAGCGAAAGCGCCGTGAACGATGGGTTCGCAAGTGGCGTCATCGATTTCGGCGGCATCGACATTCTGGTGTCCAACGCCGGGCTGGCCTCCTCGGCGCCGATCGAGCAAACCACCCTCGAGCTCTGGAACAAGAATATGGATATCCTCTCGACCGGATATTTCCTTGTCAGTCGCGAGGCGTTCAAGCTGTTCCGCGCGCAGAAGGTCGGCGGCAACCTCGTCTTTATTGCCTCAAAGAACGGCTTGGCCGCGTCGCCCAACGCCTCCGCCTATTGCACCGCAAAGGCCGCCGAGATCCATCTCGCACGCTGTCTGGCACTCGAAGGCGCGAGCGAACAGATCCGCGTCAATGTGGTCAACCCCGATGCCGTCCTGCGCGGTTCCAAGATCTGGACTGGCGAGTGGAAAGAACAGCGCGCCGCCGCCTATAAGATGGATACCGACGAGCTCGAGGAACATTATCGTCAGCGCTCGATGCTCAAGCGCTCCGTGTTTCCCGAGGACATCGCCGAAGCCGTGTATTTCCTGGCGTCCGACATGTCGGCAAAATCGACGGGCAACATCATCAACGTCGATGCGGGCAACGCGCAAAGCTTCACGCGCTGAGGGAAGGGGCTGGCATGAGCAAAATCTCGACAGATGTGATCGGGCAGACCAACGCCAAGCGCGACAGCGCGCTTGAAGCCGACTACGCCGCATTGGGTGAGCAGCTCGATCGTCGTGGTATCAATATCGAAAAGATCACCGAAAAGGTCGCAGCCTACGGCGTTGCCGTGCCCTCCTGGGGCGTCGGCACCGGCGGCACGCGCTTTGCCCGCTTTCCCGGCCCCGGCGAGCCGCGCGATATCTTCGACAAGCTTCAAGACTGCGGCATCATCCATCAATTGACCGGCGCAACCCCCACTGTTTCGCTGCATATCCCCTGGGACAAGGCAGACCCCAAAACCCTTAAAGCCAAGGGCGACGAGGTGGGGCTGGGGTTCGACGCCATGAACTCGAACACTTTTTCCGACGCGCCGGGCCAGGCCCATTCCTACAAGTTCGGCTCGCTCAGCCACACCGACGCGGCGACCCGCCGGCAGGCCATCGATCACAACATCGAGTGCATCGAAATCGGCAAGGCCCTTGGTTCGAAGGCGCTGACCGTCTGGGTCGGCGATGGCTCGAATTTCCCCGGCCAGGCCAGTTTCACCGCCCAGTTCGAACGCTATCTGGCGTCAATGCAGGACGTGGTCAAAGCCCTGCCGTCCGACTGGCGCATCTTTACCGAACACAAGATGTACGAGCCGGCCTTCTATTCGACGGTCGTGCAGGATTGGGGCACCAACTACATGATAGCCCGGGAGCTGGGCGAGCAGGCTTTCTGCCTTGTCGATCTTGGTCACCACGCCCCCAATGTGAACATCGAGATGATCGTGGCGCGGCTAATCCAGTTCGGAAAGCTCGGCGGCTTCCATTTCAACGATTCCAAATATGGCGACGACGACCTCGACACCGGCTCGATCGATCCCTATCGGCTGTTCCTGGTCTTTAACGAACTGGTCGACGCTGAACAACGTGGCCTGCAAGGGTTCAACCCGGCACATATGCTCGACCAGAGCCACAATGTCACCGACCCTATCGAGAGTCTGATGCAATCAGCCATGGAAGTCCAACGCGCCTATGCCCAGGCCCTGCTCGTTGACCGGAATGCCCTGACGCACCATCAGGAAACCAATGACGCGCTGATGGCCAGCCAGACGCTCAAGAGTGCGTTCCGCATCGATGTTGAGCCCATCCTCGCCATGGCCCGCAGGAACAAGGGCGCCGCCATTGACCCGATCGCAGCCTATCGACAGTCAGGCTACCGCAACGCCGTTGCCGCCATCCGGCCTGCAAGTGCCGGTGGCAGCGGCGGGATTGTTTAGGGAGGGCGATATGGCCGAACGCATCGCTTTTCGCATGAACCTCAATCCGGGCCAGACCGAACAATACAGGCGCCGGCACGATGCCATCTGGCCCGAACTGGTCGATCTACTTAAATCAAGCGGCATCTCTGATTATACGATCTGGCTCGACCCCGAGACCGATCACCTGTTCGCTACGCTGGTGCGGGCCGATAACCACACCATGGAGCGGCTGGCAGACGCGGAAATCATGGGGCGCTGGTGGTCCATGATGGGCGATATCATGCAGGCCAATCCCGACAGCTCGCCCGTACAGGTCGAACTCATCAAGATGTTTGAACTGGCTTAGAGAGCCTCAAGGACAGAGTATCACTTTTCCGGTTCGAATGGACAACCTGCCTGCTGAAAGCTTACGCCTAGCCGGTCGACTGGCGGGCAATCACTTTCGTTTCGAGCCGCACATGGCGGGCTTCCTGTCGCCCTTCTATCCGCTCCATGACCAATCGTGCTGCTTCCATTCCCAACTGGCGGCCAGACTGGTCGACGCTTGTAAGATTATTCTGCGCAAGATCGCACAGAGGAGAATTGTCATAGCCGAACACAGCGACATCCCCAGGAATGGACAGGCCCAACTCCAGCGCGGCGCTTATCACTTCAAACGCGCACGCATCGGTCCAGCAAAAGATCGCCTCTGGCCGGTCGGACGCTTCTAGTATCCGTCGCGCCACGTCCCGCGCCAACGGACTGTGCTCGGCATAATAGACCTTGGCAAAAGCGGACAGACCGTGGCGTTCCATGGCCCGGTGATATCCGATCTCGCGGTGGGCGGTGACCGAACTATCCTCTTCCGGCGAGAGATCGAGACTTATGTGCACAATGCGTTGACGTCCCTGGCCCACCAGATAGTCGATGGCTTGCTCGGCACCCAGTTCGTCATTGCCGTTGATCGTATCGAATAGCGTGTCGCCGGGACTGTGAATGCCGATCACCGCAGTGGGCGTACGCGAGGCCGCGGCGTCGATGTCGGTCAGCGCCATGCGGGGCGCGACGAAGATCAGCCCGTCCATCTGCCGGTCGACCATGGATTCGACAAGGGCCAGTTCCAGGCCCACTGCCGAATCCGAGACGCCCAGCAGCGGTTGATAGGGCGTTTGCGACAACGCCTCGTTTATCCCGGCCATGATTTCCGAAAAGAACGGGTTGCGAATATCCGACAGCAGCACGCCTAGCGTATAGCTGCGCCCGCGCATGCCGCGCGCCGAGGCGCTGGGCCGGTAATTGAGCTTATCGATCGAGGCGTTCACTTTCGATCGTAGAGCGTCGCTCACGCCATAGGCATTTCGCAGCACTTTCGAGACGGCCGAAACCGAGACGCCCGCGTCTTCGGCCACCGTGCGGATCGTGGCGCGCGTCGGTGCCGTTCGGGCCTTTCGTAAGGGTGGTCGCGCCGTATCGCTCATGGGTAAGTCCCCGAGCCTTTCCTTGCAGGGTTCGCCGATGCCATTCATGCGCTTATCGCACCCCTCGGCAAGAAAGGCCATTGCCAAGCGGCAAAAAATGTAGAACGATGCACGTAGAACGATACACAAGCGCCAGGCTTGTTGCCATACAAGGTGGCCGGAGCATGGAGTGTCCCTCCAATTCGCCTTGGAGTGGATCAAGCTCCGGAGCAGTGGGAGGACGATCTTGAATTACGCACTCGCAAAAGCGACCGGCAGGGTGCAGGACCAGTCCTGGCAGGCGATGATGGTTCGTCCCCTGGCCGATCAGGGCGTTGGAACGCCGGCAAGTTTCGTGCGCAAGCGCTTTTCCCTTGAGACCGTTGGCGGGCAGGAGACTCTCCGCATCACTGCCCACGGGCTATATCGCTGTTTCATCAACGGTAAGCGCGTCGGCGAAGATCTTCTGACCCCCGGCTGGACCAGTTACGACATCCGTCTTTCCTACCAGACCTATGCAGTCGCCGATCTTTTGGTGGCGGGCGAAAATACCATCGAAATCTGGCTCGCCGACGGGTGGCACCGCTCACAGATCATGTGGGGAGAAAATCCCATCTTCAACTGCTGGGGTAGCACCATAGCCGCGCTGGCCGAACTGCGCAGCGCACCGAGAGGGCAGGGCGATCTCATTGTCGCAACAGGGGCCGGCTGGACCAGCGGCCCTCTGCCCGTTCTTAAGACGGGCATCTATTTCGGCGAGGTTTACGACGCTCGGCGCGAGGCTATCGAAGAAACCGCTGGCGTCGAAATCGTTGAGTTCGACTTCTCAACCCTGGTGGCCCATGAGGCAGACCCGGTGCGCGAACTCGCACCGTTGCCCGTACTCGAATCCTGGAAAGACCGGCAGGGCCGGACGCTGTATGATTTTGGACAGAATTCGGCGGGGTATGTCGCCATTGAGGTGCAGGGCGATGCGGGCGCGCGCATCGTTGTTCAACATTCGGAAATTCTCGATGCGCATCGGAACTTCGAGAACGCCAATTTTCGCACCGCCGACGCCAGCATCGAATACATTCTTAAGGGAGAAGGGCGGGAGAGCTACAGGCCGCTTTTTACGTTCCAGGGCTTTCGGTATGCCCGCGTAACCATCGAAGGAAATGCCAAAGTTCTGGACATCCGTTCGATTCCCATTACCTCGGTGCACCGGCGTACCGGTTATTTTTCGAGTGGCAGTTCTCTCGTCAACCGGCTGGTGGAAAATACCGTCTGGTCCCAACGAGCGAACTTTATCGAGGTACCCACCGATTGCCCGCAGCGCGATGAGCGGTTGGGCTGGACAGGCGACGCTCAGGTCTTTGCCGGAACGGCGTGCTATCTTCACGACAGTCACCACTTCCTGCGCAAATGGGTGCGTGATGTCATTGCGGACCAGCGCGAGGACGGTGCCGTCCCTCATGTCGTGCCCGATCCCACCCGCTTGCATCCGGAAAAATTCCCCGGCTTTTTTGGCTCGACCGGCTGGGGAGACGCCATCGCGATCGTGCCCTGGACGCTGTATCTCCACTATGGCGACCGCGATATTTTGCAAGAAGCGCTGCCGTCCATGGTCAAGTGGGTCGATTTCGTCTGGTCGATCAGCGACGGCCCGCTCGTTTCCCCGCCGCGCCAATGGGGCCAGCGCGGTTTCACGTTCGGGGATTGGCTCCAGCCCAAGGGGCCGAGCGCCAAGCCGTTGCCAACCATTGGCGACGAGGCGGCGGCAACCATCTATCTCTATATCACCGCGAATCTTGTCGGGCGTATCGCCCGGCTTTTGGGTGACAATGAAGTCGCCGCGCGCATGCACAAGATTGCTCTCGAGGTGAAAGCCGCCTTTGCCAGGGAATTTATCACCCCATCGGGTCGTCTTGTTTACGACGACCAGACCTCATACGCGCTGGCCGTGCTCCACGATCTGATCCCGCACGACAAGATCGAGGGCGCGCGCCGATACTTTCGCAACGCGATCGCTCGCGCGGAAGGGCGGATCGGAACGGGCTTTATCGGAACACCGGCTCTCCTTCCGGCGCTGATCAAGCTCGGAGAAACCGGGCTGGCCCAACAGGTGTTTTTGCAGGAGGAAGTGCCCGGCTGGCTCTATCAGGTCAAGAATGGCGCAACCACCATCTGGGAGCGCTGGGACGCCATTCAGGCTGACGGCACGATATTCGATCCTCAGATGAACTCTTACAATCACTATGCCTATGGCGCCGTTTGCCAATGGCTGTTCGAGTCTGCCGCCGGCATAAAGCCCGACCCCGACAGGCCGGGTTTTAGAACGATTGTTTTCGAGCCAACAATCCTACCCGAACTCGGGTCGGTCCGGGCCGCCCTCGAAACGCCCAGTGGTCCGGTGCGTGTCGCCTGGCAGATTGACGGGCAGACAGTGACCTACATGCTCGATGTGCCGCCTGACAGCGCCGGCATCCTCAAACTCGCAGAGGACTACACCAAGATCATGGTCGACGGTCAGCCCGTGCCGTCCGCGGACGGTCTCGATCTGGCACCCGGCTCACACGCAATCACGTTCACATTGGGCGCCATGCGCCCAGGACTGCAAGGATTTGCCGAGGCGACATCTAAGACACCATAGCCCGGCTTTCATTCGCAAGGACCCGGAGCATCACGCTCGCGGGGAGTTAAGGGAGGATACTTATGACCCATGCGAAACGACTATCCCTGCTCGGTTGCTCGAGCGCCATTGTTCTGGGGCTGGGCATTGCCGCTGCTCCTGCCCAAGACGTCGTCGAACTCTCGCTCCTTATCGACAACAGTGCTGATACTGTGGCCTTCATGGAGAACCTGGTTGCCAGGTTTGAAGAGCAAAATCCCAACATCGATATCGAGATCGAAACGCGGCCGGGCGGCGGCGAGGGCGACAATATCGTAAAGACCCGCCTTGCGACTGGACAGATGAACGACATCTTCCTTTATAATTCCGGTTCGCTCGTGCAGGCCCTCGCGCCCGGCCAGACCATGGTCCCGCTTACCGGCCAGCCTTTCCTGGACCGTGTGCTCGACTCTTTTGAGGCGGCTGTTACCGTCGATGGGGAAGTCTATGGCGTTCCAACCCAGACTGCGATGGGCGGCGGTATCCTCTACAATCGCTCCATCTATGAGGAACTGGGACTTGAAATTCCCCAGACCTGGGAAGAATTCATGGCCAACAATGCCACCATAGCGGAAGCGGGATATGTGCCCGTCATCCAGACCTATCGCGATACCTGGACCAGCCAGCTCTTTGTCTTGGCAGATTTTTACAACGTTCTGGCCGAAGAACCGGACTGGGCCGATCGGTACACGGCCAACCAGGTCAAATACGCCGATAGCCCGATTGCTCTCAAAGGCTTCCAGCATCTCGCAGAAGTCCATGAAGCCGGTTATCTCAACGAGGACTTCGGCGCGGCCACCTATGACGACGGCCTGCGCATGCTCGTCAACGGCGAAGGTGCGCATTACCCGATGTTGACTTTCGCGATCGCGGCCATCGAGGCGACCTATCCCGACGGCGTGGAGGATGTCGGCTTTTTTGCCCAGCCGGGTGAAAGCGCAGACAGCAACGGTTTGACCACTTGGATGCCGGCTGGCCTTTACATTCCTCAATCGACCGACCACCAGGAACAAGCACTGGCGTTCCTTGACTTCGTGGCCAGTGTCGAGGGCTGCGATGCGATCACCGAGGCCGTTGGTGCGACCGGCCCCTACCTGATCGAAGGTTGCGAGCTCCCCGATGACGTCGTGCCGGCGGTTGCTGACATGCTGCCCTATTTCCAGCAGGAGGACGGCTCCGCACCTGCGCTGGAGTTTCTCTCCCCGGTCAAAGGCCCTACACTTGAGCAACTGACCGTCGAGGTGGGTTCGGGCATTCGCTCGGCGGCCGAGGCGGCCGCTCTCTACGATCAGGATGTTGCCCGACAGGCGCAACAGCTCGGTCTCGAAGGCTGGTAAGCCTCCCTTGCCAGCAAAGGTGGTCCCGGTAGGCGATGACCGGGGCCGCCACCAAAATCCGAGGGGAGAGCAGGCTTGAGCACATCAATCGCATTTGCTGCAGCCGCGCCGGCGACATCGCAAAGGTCGCGACGACGCGCCAGCCCCTATCCGGGCTGGTTCTTTCTGCCCGCCGCTATAATATACGGCGTGCTGTTTCTGGTGCCCACGTTCTCGTCGCTCTATTTCAGCCTGACGCGGTGGACTCTGTTCAATTCGACGTTCATCGGGCTCGACAATTTCGTCCAGTTCTTCCGCGAACCGTTTCTCGTCCAGGGCGTGGTCAACACGCTGATTTTTGCCGTAGTAACTTGCACCCTTAAAGTGGTGTTTGGGCTGGGACTTGCGGTCCTTTTGACCTCCGACATCAGGTTCAGGGCCCTGTTGCGCTCCGTGGTGTTCTTCCCCGTGCTGGTCAGCGCGGTGGGCGTCGGCATTGCCTTTACCGCCATGATGCACCCAACACGGGGTATCATAAACGTGGCGCTCGAACTTATCGGCATCGACGGCCCTGGCTGGCTGACCAATCCAGCTCTCGCCATCTATTCGGTGGCCTTTGTCGAGGTCTGGCGCGGAGTGGGACTGGCGGCGGTCATCTATATTGCCGGCATCATGTCGATCCCGACCGATTATTATGAGGCCGCCCGCATTGATGGTGCCACTGGTTGGGACCGTTTTCGATACATCACATTGCCGCTCTGCCGGCCCGCTACGGTTACCGTGGTTATTCTCTCGTTCATTCACGGGCTGCGCAATTTTGAACTCGTCTGGGCAATGACTCGTGGCGGGCCGGGCTTTGCGTCGGACGTCCTCGCATCGGTGATTTACAAGCAGTATCAGGCAGGCTTTTACGGCCTCTCCACCGCTGGAAACGTCGTGCTGTTCGTGCTGATCGCCACTATGGCAGTGCCTCTCTACCTCTTTCTGAACCGCAAGGAGGGACACGAATGAATGCGTTGCGCCGTTACGGACAAACGACCTTGGCCATTGCCCTGACGGCTGTCATTTTTGTCGTCCCGTTCCTCTTTATCGTCCTTACCGCCATCAAAGATCGCGCCGAGTCCGCACGCCTGAATTTTACCCTGCCGACCAGTTTTCCCATCTGGGAAAATTTCTGGACGGTGATTTCGACACGCGACTTCATGCTCGTCACGGCCTATATCAACTCGACCATCCTGACGGTCGGAGCGGTCACGCTGCTGGTGATTCTGGCGGCAATGGTCGGCTACGTTCGCCAGCGTCGCAGGGCCTGGTGGAATGGGCTGGTAGACTTTCTCGTCCTGGCGGGGCTGATGATACCTCCGGCCGTCGTGCCCACCATATGGCTGTTGCAAGAGATCAACCTGTTCGCGACCCTGCACGGCATGATCCTGATCGAGGTGGCCTACAACCTCTCTTTCTGCATAATCTTGTACCGTGCCTTCATCGCCACGATCCCGCGCGAACTCGATGAAGCAGCCATCATCGACGGCGCTCGGCCCATGGATGTCTTTTTCAGGGTCATATTGCCCCTGCTCAGGCCGGTAACCATTACGGTGATCGTCGTGCAGTCGGTTGCTATCTTCAATGATTTCGTCAACCCGCTCTATTACCTGCCAGGCAATGACAACGTCACCGTGCAACTGACGCTCTACAATTTCCAAAGCCAGTTCAACACGTCCTACAATCTGTTGTTCATGAACATTCTGCTCGTCACAATCCCACCGCTGATCGTGTTCCTGTTCTTCAACCGTCAGATCGTGGCGGGCATGACCGCCGGCGCGGTCAAGGGCTAGAGCGTGTCCAGCAAAAGCATGTCCTCGACCCGATCGGGGATGGAAACGGTTTTGCGGTTCGGACACGCGACTAAACAAAGGTTTAGAGCCGAGGATTTGATTCAACCAAATTCTCGGCTCTAGAGCCGTTCATCCTTTGTCTGAATCGGATGGGATTCCCGTCGGTTGATTTTTGTGATTCAAGATGCTGGCTGGAGAGGAGGCCAGCATCTGATGACAGCACCTCTTTCCAATGATCTTCGTAAGCGTGTTGTGGCGGCAATCGAGGCTGGCGAAAGCTGCCGGTCGGTGGCGGCGCGGTTTGGCGTCGCGGTTTCGTCAGCGGTGAAGTGGTCGCAGCGCTATCGGGCGACGGGCTCGGTCGCGCCGGGCCAGATGGGCGGCCACCGCAAGCGGCTGCTGGAGCCGCACCGGGCGTTCATCGTCGAACGTATCAACCAGACATCGCATCTGACGTTGCATGGCCTAAAGGACGAGCTGGCGGCGCGCGGGGTGAAGGTGTCGCACAATGCAGTGTGGCAGTTCCTGCGCCGCGAGGGGCTCCGGTTCAAAAAAAACATTGTTCGCCCTTGAGCAGGCCCGCGCCGACATCGCCCGCAGGCGGCAGCGCTGGCGGTCCTTTCAGACCAGCCTCGACCCGCGCAAGCTGGTCTTTATCGACGAGACCTGGATCAAGACCAACATGGCGCCGCTCTACGGCTGGGGAGCCAAGGGCAAGCGCCTGCGCGGCTTGGCCCCGCACGGCCACTGGCGCACGCTGACTTTCGTCGGCGCGCTGCGCTATGACCGGCTCGTTGCGCCGTGCGTCTTCGACGGACCGATCAACGGCCAGTGCTTCCGCGCCTATGTCGAGCAGCAGCTCTTGGCCGTGCTCGAACCCGGCGACATCGTCGTCATGGACAATCTCGGCTCCCACAAATCGGCCGCCATCAAACAGATGATCCGGGCAGCCGGCGCCAGGCTCTGGTATCTGCCGCCCTATTCGCCCGACCTCAACCCGTGTATGGATGGCTCCTGCGGGTCAAGGGTTTTGGATCGGGTTTGGCAAACAGGTCGGTTGCGGCCATGTATACGGCGTCTGAATGTGCAACGGGATCGTTGCGCGCCCTGATGAATATCCGCCTGGAGAACAGGTCCCACTCAATCGAGCGCGCTCGAGGCGCTTCGGATTGATCGGGGTGTCCCGGTTCTTCGTCTCCGTTTGTTCGCCATCACCTCACTTTGCCCTGACCATTCGTTGAGCCCCTCAGGCGGCAGCGGCCTGCGGCTGGTAACGTGTGCCGTCGCGCAGGACGGCGAAGATTGTTCTCGCCATGCGATGCGCAAGGGCGATGGCGACGAGCTTCGTCTTCTTCCGCATCAGCATGGACGATAGCCAGTCCGATCCCGGCTCGCGCTTGAGCCTGCATCTGAGCATGATCTGCGCCATGGCACCCAGATACAACAATCGTCGAATGTATCGATTGCCCATCTTCGATATCCGGCCCACCCTCTGCTTGCCGCCGGTGGAGTGCGGTTTGGGGGTGAGGCCGAGCCAGGCGGCATAGTCCCTGGCGCAGTCGAAATTATCGACATCCGGCGTCGTTGCCGCAATGATCGTCGCCGTCAGCATTCCCACACCGGGGATCGTAGCCAGACGCTGGCTCGTCTCGTCATGCGCGTGGGTCTCCGCGATCTCGTCCGTCAACTGCTCGATACGTTTGTCCGTCTCGGCCAGTTGATCGAAAAGCAAGCTTACAGGTGTTCGGGCCGCTTCCGGCAACCGATCCAGATGCTCCTTCAATCGATCAACATTCTGCGCGCCCTTTGCGGCAATTATGCCGAACTCCGTCATATGCGCCCGGATCGCGTTGCCGATCTGGGTGCGCTGGCGAACCAGAAAGTCCCGCGTGCGGTGAACAACCAGAACCGACGAACAGGCTTCGCTCTTGATGGCGACAAACCGCATGGAAGGACGCGTCACGGCTTCACAGATAGCGGCTGCATCCGCAGCATCCGTCTTGCCGCGCTTGACGTAAGGCTTCACATAAGACGGCGGCATCAACCCGACCTCATGCCCCATCTCCTGCAGCCTGCGCCCCCAATCGTGGGAACCAGCGCAAGCCTCCATGCCGATCAGGCAGCGTGGACGCTTCTGGAAAAACGCGAGCAATTGGTTGCGGCGAAGCTGGCGGCGCACGAGAACTCGACCATTCTCATCGACACCATGGATCTGGAAGACACTTTTTGCGAGGTCGACACCAACTACGGTAAGCTCGGACATGGATGGCTCCTCTATATGGGATGATGACTTCCCCAACTATGGCGCAATGCGGCGCCGGGAGCAGGAGCCATCCATCACATCAATCGAGCAGGCCTTCGCCAAGATCAAGCATTGGATGCGCCACGCCCAGAAGCGGACCATCGAGGAGACATGGCGCCAACTCGGCCACCTCGTCACGACCATCGAACCCGGCGAATGCAGCAACTACTTCGCAAACGCCGGCTATGCTTCCGTCAAAACGTGAAACGCTCTAGAGTGCTTCCAGCATAAATCGGCGGTACTTGTCCGGTCGGGAAACGCGAACAACAAAACCCTGGAGCAAGTAAAGCGCTTCAAAGAAACGCCGAAATACTCTAACTCGAGAAAGACATATCACCATCATGGCGGATCTCTCGCTCAAATCCCTGCACAAGAGCTACGGCCTCGTCGAAGTCATCAAGGGCATCGATCTCGATATCAAGCACGGCGAATTCGTGGTTTTCGTCGGCCCCTCGGGCTGCGGAAAATCCACCCTGCTGCGCATGATCGCCGGCCTTGAAGAGATCACCGGCGGTGAGCTCTATATCGGCGACGTGCTGTGCAACGATGTCGAACCTCGGGACCGCGGCATTGCCATGGTGTTCCAGTCTTATGCCCTCTATCCCCATATGTCGGTTTACGACAATGTTGGCTTCGGGCTCAAACTCGCCAGGGCGCCAAAGGAGGAACGGGACAAGAAAATTCGAGACGCCGCGCGTATCCTGCAGATGGAACATTTGCTCGACCGCAAGCCCAGCCAGCTTTCCGGTGGCCAGCGCCAGCGCGTCGCCATTGGTCGCGCTATCGTGCGGCAGCCCGAGGTCTTCCTCTTCGATGAGCCGTTGTCGAACCTGGACGCCGCCTTGCGCGTCGATATGCGCATGGAACTGTCAAAACTCCACGGGCAGCTAGGCGCGACCATGATCTACGTTACCCACGATCAGGTCGAAGCAATGACGCTGGCCGACAAGATTGTCGTGCTCAACGGTGGCGAGGTACAACAGGCCGGTTCCCCGATCGATCTCTACAAGAACCCCGCCAACCTTTTCGTCGCCGGTTTCATCGGTTCGCCAAGGATGAACTTTCTTTCGGCCACCGCCGCCGAAATCGAAGGCGACCGGCTCATCATGGCGTCCGGGGCCATGGAAACGATTACAGCAGAGGTGACGGGCCATGCCATCCGGCAGGGGGAAAGCCTTACGCTGGGCATCCGTCCTCACGCCCTCCGTCCAGCCGAGCACGGAGCGCTCCGGGGCATCGTGGACATCGTTGAACGGTTGGGTAACGAAACCATAGTCAATTTCCGCCTTCCGGGTGAGGAACAGTGGCTGGCGGTTATCGCTGGCGACGTGACATTCGGCCGGGGCGACAGCGTCGGATTCGACGTCACCGCCGACGACATCCTGATCTTTGACGCTAAGGGCCGCAACGTCCGAAACTGAATGCACTCCATCGACCTTCAAGGCGTTCGAGCACGTTCAGGCCTCAGGCGTCGCCGGGCACTTCCGCGACCAGCCAGTCACGGAAAGCGATGAGCGGACGATAGGTCTCGCGCGCCGGTGGCCAGGCCAGCCAATAAGATCCGGTGCCGGAAACGGCGGGCGCGAACACCGGGCTGAGCCGTCCTGCCGCAATCTCGCTTTGCGCAATGTAGTGGGGCAGCAATGCCACCCCCAGCCCGGCAATCGCCGCTTCGATCATCAGCGCAAACTGATCGAACATCATGCCTGAAACGGGCAGGGGCGCGGCCCCTTGCCCGGCAAACCAGGCGTCCCAGGCGCGCGGCCGGGTTTCGAGCTGGAAAAGCTGCAGGCCCGTCAGATCGTCGGGCTCACTTATCGGGTGGTTGGCCAGAAGGTGTGGCGCCGCGCATGCAGTGACACGCTCGTCGAATAGCCGCATGTGCCCAGCATCGGGCGCATCACCGCTCCCGAAATAGATCATCGCGTCGAACCGCTCCGCCGTAAAATCGATGGGGCGAATGCGCGTCGAAAGATTAATCGTAACCCCCGGATGCGCCGCGAGAAATGCGCCCAGACGCGGCGCGAGCCAGCGCGTGCCGAACGCCGGAAGGATGGCCAGCGACAGCGCGCCCCCGCCCAGATCGGCAGCGGTTCGCATCGAAGCGCGTTCGATGGCATCGAGCGCCGCAGCGATGTCCTGTGCGTAATCGATGCCGGCTGGCGTGGGCACCAGCCGCTTGTTCTGGCGCAGAAACAGGGGTCTTCCGAGCTGTGCTTCGAGCGAGGTCACGAGGCGGGATACCGTGCCCTGCGAAAGATCGAGCACCTTTGCGGCGGCAATCGTTGACCCCGTGCGCTGGACGGCCTCGAAGGCGGCCAATTGGCCGATGGAGGGCAGATAGCGACGTTGGCGGCTCATTATCTATGCACAATATGCATCAAGTCTCGATCAAATAGGATTATTTTGGGGTTTAGTCCAGAGATATGATGGGCAAAGCCAATATAATTCGCTGGAGATGTCATGCCAGAAGCCCCCGTCCGCAACAGCTTTGACTGGTCCGATCCGTTCTTTCTCGAAGACCAGCTCTCGGCCGAAGAACGCATGATCCGCGATTCAGCGGCCGCCTTTGCTGCCGACAAGCTGGCGCCTCGTGTCACCGACGATTACCTAAAAGAGCGAGTTGATCCGACAATCTTTGCCGATTTTGGCGCTGCCGGACTTCTGGGCGCCACGGTGCCGGAAGAATATGGCGGGCTGGGCGCTTCCTATGTCGCCTATGGGCTGATCGCGCGGGAGGTCGAACGCGTGGACTCCGGCTATCGCTCGATGATGAGCGTGCAGTCCTCGCTGGTAATGTACCCGATCCTTGCCTATGGCTCTGAAGAACAAAAGAAAAAATATCTGCCCAAACTGGCCAACGGCGAGTGGATTGGCTGTTTCGGGCTCACCGAACCCGACGCCGGCTCCGATCCGGGAGGCATGAAAACCCGCGCCGAAAAGATCGAGGGCGGCTATCGGCTGAACGGTTCAAAGACCTGGATTTCCAATTCTCCCATCGCAAATGTTTTCATTGTTTGGGCCAAAAGTGCCGAACATGGCGGCAAGGTTCGTGGATTTGTGCTGGAAAATGGCATGAAGGGTCTCTCGGCCCCCAAGATCGGCGGGAAGCTCTCCCTGCGCGCCTCGGTCACCGGCGAGATCGTCATGGACGGGGTCGAAGTGAGCGAGGACGCGCTGCTTCCTAATGCCGAGGGCATGAGCGGACCGTTCGGTTGCCTCAACCGGGCACGCTACGGTATTTCCTGGGGAGCCATGGGCGCGGCGGAAGATTGCTGGCACCGGGCGCGCCAATACGGCCTCGACCGCAAGCAGTTCGATCGGCCCTTGGCCGCAACCCAGCTCTTCCAGAAAAAGCTCGCCGACATGCAAACCGAAATCGCCCTCGGACTGCAGGCCTCGCTGCGGGTCGGGCGGCTGATGGACGAGGGCCGGTTTGCGCCGGAAATGATTTCAATCGTCAAGCGCAACAATTGCGGCAAAGCGCTCGATATCGCTCGCCAGTCGCGCGATATGCATGGCGGCAACGGCATCCAGATCGAATATCAGGTTATGCGCCACGCCCAGAATCTTGAGACGGTTAACACCTATGAGGGCACCCACGATGTCCACGCGCTCATCCTCGGGCGCGCCCAGACCGGGCTGCAGGCGTTTTACTAGAGCGCTTCCAGCAAAAGTGGCGCCTCTTTTGCGGTTCGAAAGCGCGACAAAACAAGGACTTGAAGCAATTTGAGCGATTCGAAGAAAAGCGAAAATGCTTTGACGCACAACGTAACGCCGCTTGCCGGACTGCGCGTGGTCGAACTGGCGCGGATTCTGGCCGGTCCATGGCTGGGCCAGACGCTCGCCGATCTGGGCGCCGACGTCATCAAGGTCGAAAGCCCTGAGGGAGACGACACACGCTACTGGGGCCCGCCGTTTATCGAACGGGAAGACGGTCGCGGCGGCACCGAAAAGGTTGCGGCCTATTTCCATGCCACCAACCGCTCCAAGCGCTCGGTGGTCTGTGACTTCCGCGATCGCGACGACCTCGAACGGCTCAAGACGCTGATCGCCGGTGCCGACGTGCTGGTCGAAAATTTCAAACTCGGCGGGCTCGCCCGCTACGGCCTCGATTATCAAACGCTGGCCGCAATCAACCCGCGCCTTGTTTACGTCTCGATCACCGGGTTCGGACAGACCGGCCCGCGCGCCAGCCAGCCCGGCTATGACTTCCTGATTCAGGGCATGAGCGGGGTCATGGACCTGACGGGCGATCCAAACGGCGAGCCGCAGAAAGTGGGCGTCGCATGGATCGACGTGTTCACCGGGCTTTATGGCGTGATCGGCGTGCAGGCGGCATTGGCCGAGCGTCAGCGCTCGGGCAGGGGGCAGCATATCGATCTGTCTCTCCTTGATGTAGGCGTAGCGGTTCTGGCCAATCAAGCGATGAATTTTCTCGCTTCTGGCACCAGCCCGTCGCGAATGGGCAATGCACACCCCAACATCGTTCCCTATCAGGTTTTTCCGGTCGCGGATGGGCACGTCATCATCGCTTGCGGCAATGACAGGCAATTCCAGGCCCTGTGCGCTGTTTTAAAGCTTCCCACGCTTGCGGCCGATCCCCGCGCGGTGACCAATTCCGATCGCGTCACCAACCGCGAAGCGATTGCTGACTTGCTGGCCGAAGCCACTGGCCCGCGAACCAAGGCGGAGTTGATTGGAGCCTTAGAAATCGCCGGAGTGCCATGCGGGCCGATCAATACGGTGGCTGAAGCCCTCGCCGAACCTCAAGTTGCGGCACGCGGACTGAAAATCGTGCCGGAAAACATTCCCGGCCTGCGCACGCCGCTGAGTTTTTCGCGCAGCCAGCTGTCCCTGGACAAGGCCGCGCCCGTACTCGGCGCCGGGGAATGGGCCTGGTCGCGCAACCCTGCGTAAGTGCAATCGAAGCCTGCGCGGTTTACATCTCGCCCTCCATCCCTACATTGGGGCCGTGGTTCGCGGGTAAGCCCCGGCGGACCTTCGCCGGGCTCGGCCTTGGCCGTGCGGAGGCCGCGCGGCGCCGGGCCCTGAGCAAACACAAATGAAAAAGGACACAGCATGACCCAGGCAAAGCACGGGGATACTGTGCGCATCCATTATACCGGACGGCTCACCGACGGCACCCAGTTCGATTCCTCCGATGGCCGCGATCCCCTCGAATTCCAGCTTGGCTCCGGCCAGATCATAAAGGGCCTTGAAGAACAAGTGCAGGGCATGACCGTGGGTGCAAAGGAAACGGTGACCATCCCCGCCGATGCAGCCTATGGTGCTCATCGCCCCGAAGGCGTCCAGAGTGTGCCGCGGACCCAGATCCCCGATGGCGTCGATACGTCGGTCGGGGCGCGGCTTCAGGCGACGGGCAGTGACGGCCAGACAATGGTCCTGACGGTCATCGACACAGCCGAGGATGCCATAACCGTCGACGCCAACCATCCCCTCGCGGGCAAGGACCTGGTGTTCGATGTCGAACTGGTCGAGGTTCTCTGACCGCCCTGGCCGTTAATGGGCCCGGGCCGATGTCCGGGCCATTTCCGCCCTTTCCCGTAAGTGGCTCTTTACCATTTCGCAGGTTTCCCGGCATCGAGCCGGACATGACACCGTCCAGTTCAGGTTTTTCCAAGATTTTGGGACCAAGGTCGCGACGCAGAAAAAGCGCGCACTCCATGGAACGGACGGCCCCAAGCGATGACAGCGGCAACCGATATAGGCGATCTGACGATGACGGCACAGCCCCTGGCGGCGGTCGTCCACGGTTCCATTGCCATGGCCGAGCCTGCCTGGCGCGCCCTGCAGCAGGTCGGAATCTACAGCCCGTATCAACGTCTGGACTGGGTCACGGCCTATCTTGATGCCGGATTTACATCGGGCACGCAGATCGCAATCCTGACGATCCTTGAGGACGATCGGCCTATCGCGCTGATCCCCTTCGAGATTGTCCGCAAGTTCGGGCTGCGCATCGCCCAGATCATAGGCATGCCGATTTCCAATGGCGATGGGTTGGTGTTTGATCCGCAATCGGCACATCTGCTCACTCCCAGGGCGCTGCGTGACGCGCTTGCCACCCTCCCGGCCGATATTGCCAATTTCCATTGCGTAGCGCCCCAACTCGGCGAGCATGCCAATCCGCTGGCCGGGCTTGGGGGGAACCCGGCCCCCGACAATTTCTACGTCAATATGCTCGAACCGGGTGACGCGTCATTCATCGACCAATCCTTGCCCCACAAGCGCCGCACCAATATTCGCCGCTCCCAGCGCCGGCTTGATGAAGGGTTCGGACCGGTAAGGCTTCACCGCGCCAAGACCCCGGCCGAGGTCGAAACAATGCTCGAGGTGTTCCTCGATCAGCGAGGGCGCCGATTCGTTCAGATGGGCGTCGAGAATGTTTTCCAGCGCCCCGCCTTCAGGCAGTTCTTTCGCCGGCTGGCGCTCGAGGGATTGGATCAGGTCCGTCCAGCCATCAGCCTGCACGCTCTCTATACCGGTGAAAATATCGTCGCCACCAGCATCGGCACCTATGGTCCCGCCCACTATTCGCAATACATCAACTCCACCGACTACGGCGAGCCATCGCGCTATTCGCTGATGGGGGTGACGCTGTCGCTCCTGATCGACGAACTGCGTGCCGACAACATTAAGAGCCTCGACATGGGATTGGGCGATTTCGACTATAAGACCGGCTGGACCCACCGCCAGACCGTGTACGACATCGTATTGCCGGTCTCGGCGCTTGGCCATGCCGCAGCTCCCTTGCTGCGGGGCGCGCGTGCGGCAAAACGCAAGATCAAGCAGACCCCAATGCTCTGGAAGTTGGCCCGTGCCGCCCAATCGGCGCTGGTCGGGGCGCGGCGCCGGCTGTCGGGACACAACCGGGATCGGTGAATGTGGCCTATAACCCCATTGCGGCCAGCCCCCACCAGGCCAGTCCGGCGGCGGGCAGGGGCAGCAGGAGGCGGGCAATCCATAAGACGGGTTGGTTTTCGGCGCCGCTGATCACCAATATCGCTGCCACAAGCCCCAAAAGATAAAGCGCTCCCGCCGCCAGTATGGGGAGAGGGACAACTATGAAAAAGATCGCAACTGGCAGTGCAACCGTCAGCAACAGCCCGACAGACGTTATGACGAGCCACGGGACGTAACCCGAGATTCTTACGCGGCGTTCCGGAATTTTCGGCTCTTTTCCTACGGAAAAAAAGCGAACGATCTTCATGCCTGCCCTTGATGCATAATGGCTTACAATGATCGAAGCCGGTGCCACAATCAAACGCGATTAAGCTCAAGTTTGACCGCCCACATACCATCGCGCTCGGCGGCAATATTGAGAAATCTCTAGCCGGACGGGGAGACTTACGCCCTTTAGGTTTTGCTTCTAAAGCCCGGCGAACCTCGCGAACCAGCGGATAATCCCGATCATGGGCGATAGGAGCGAAATGCCCAGCCCTATTGTACCGGCGGCGGCCAGCACTCCGGCCTTTCGCGATAGAGCCGATGCCCGATCGGATGGCGCTGGCTGGTATTGATTCAACAGCATCGCTCCTTGCGCATGGCCCTCCCGATTATGGGCCTGCGAGGGCGAAACGGCTATTGGGAGGTTTGCGTATGCGCGGGCTTCGCGCGATGTCGCATGTGCTGGGGGCCGGGATCATCCAACCCCTTGTGGCTGGTCTTGGACCAGTGATAGGGCCTGAAAACCAGTTCGAACCCCGCCAGCATCACCGCACACCATGCCATCAACCAATATGCGGGCACTGCGAAAAGCCATGGCGCGATGTCCTTGCGCCCTATCCGGTCCAGTCCGATAATGCTGATAACAACGGCCCCCGCATAGCCGAAAAACAGCGTGCCTAGTCCCGCGGCCGTCCAGATATCGGTGGTTCCGACCATTATAACATCGTACAGCAACCGGGCGACGGTGCCGACCAGAAACAGGCCATGCACGCATAGCGAAAGCACCATGCCGCCTACAAAAATGTAAAAGGCGATGAGGCTCGGCCATCCCAGGTCAACCAGGAGCTTTTTCGGGCGCGCCGAATGGACCAGCAGGGTCTGCATCCATCCCTTGATCCATCGCGAGCGTTGACGCACCCATGCGCCTATTGTCTCGGGTGCCTCTTCCAGCGTGACTGTTGCCAGGCTCTCCACACGCAGGCCCAACCGGGCCATGCGAATACCCAGATCGGCGTCTTCGGTCACATTGAAGGCATCCCATCCGCCGATATCTTTCAGAGTGGCCGTGCGGAAATGGTTGGATGTCCCGCCCAGCGGAACCGGAAAGCCCGCTCTTCCGATAGCCGGCAGCAAGACACCGAAATGGCCCGCATATTCGGCGGCGAACATGCGGGTGATCCAGTTCCGTGACGCGTTTGCAATCACCAACTCCCCTTGCAGGCATTCAAGGGTGTGGTCGTCGGCAAAAAGACTGGCAGCCATTCGCAATTGGCCGGGATCGGGCAGGTCCTCAGCATCGAAAACCACGACGTGGGAGCCGCGCGCCAGGGGCAAGGCGTAGTTGAGTGCCTTGGGCTTGGTGTAGGGACGACAGCGGGGCACCACGATCAGCGAAAAGCGCCGGTCCCCCAGTTGGGCGCGTGCAGCCTTGACCGTCATTGGGCTTGCGCTTTCGACAACGAACTTGATGTCGAGCTTTTCGGCCGGATAATCGCGGCCTTATGTATCAAACGCACCAAAATTCCTGCTCTTTATAACTGAATCCGATGCTATTGTCACGGAATGGCAAACGATCCCCAAGTTATAAACACCCTGCGCACCAAGGCAGACCGCATAGCGGCTCACATAGCCAGCATGGAGCGTGAGATAGACGACGCCAGAACCATGCTGGCGCACGTAAACGCGACTATCGTGCTATTCGAGCGGCCCGACGAGAACGCCCGCCATCCGGTCCTTATGGACATAAACCGCGTATTCAAGCGCGGCGAGGTCGTGAAGATGTGCAAGGAAGCGCTGGCCGATGGCCCTATGGACACGCGAGAACTGGCGCTGTGGATCATCCGGTGCAAAGGGTTTGACGAGACAGACCGGCACTTAAAGAAAGCCGTGGCCTATAGGGTCGTGCAAGCGCTCCGGCTACAGGAGAAGCGGCGCGGGCCAATCCAGAGGCAGGGGAAGCGGGGAACGGCTGTTGTTTGGGGGCTGTCGCAACCGCCAGCCCCCGGATTGCGTTAACGCCTTGTGGTGAACAGCCCGGCTAGACTAGGCACGGACTGACGATTGCAGACAGGATCAAGAGCATGCCGCAAATCGGTTTCAATCCTAAGGCGCTCAGCGGCCCCGTCACACCGGTAGACAGCAATGTGCGTCATGCCGGATTGACGACTGCGTTTGAGCCCGTCGTGATTGATGGCACTGGCGTTGAGGCGATCCTTGAGGGATTGCGCCTCGCCAACATAAAGGGCTTCGAATCGCCTAAGGCCAGTGGAGGCAGTGGCAACCTTAGAAAGGATGTAGACCCCTGACACAGGGTTGAACTCAACCCCGTCACGGAACACTTCGAAGTTGTAAGCCTGGCCGGAAATCCCGGTCCATCTGGCGTACTCAATCATATAAAGGCCTCGTTATGTGAGGCCGGAGGGGCTTGATTGTGTAGCACGGGTATAGTACAAGATGTCCGTGCACAAATTCGAGCCCTCACCGGCTTAGACTGATCAAGAAACCGGTTGCCGTCTGACCACGGGGCCGGTTTCGTCTATCTGACCATCAGATAAACAGAGGCATCCTACAGCGATTCGTGATTTTGCCATAATCATGAATGTTCACGCTGCGTTCCGCTGCCAGTAGCCTTTCCAAACACGGCTAACCGGATGTGCCATTGCGTTGGCGACAACGGCCATAGCGTTCCCGCCATTGTCGCGGCGGCGGTGATCCTCAAGCCATGCGGCATGAGCACTGTACTGATGCAGGTACTTGGGCGAAACGCCGTGGTGCTGACCGGCGACCATGCGGCGAAGGCGCGAGAAGTAGCTTTCAACCATATTGGTGTTGGCGCCATCGGCTGAATAGGCTTCGCTGTGGTTAATGCGGCCAACGGTCCAGCCATCGTGCAGGTGATCCCAGTGCGAACCCTCGTCGGCATAAACGGTGGTTGCCATGCGGCTTACGATACGCTTGGCGATTTCGACGCCCTCGGCCTCGATCTTGGCAACAAAGGTGCGGGTCCGGCCTTTGCGTTCGCGCAGGGCGATAACAACGCGGCGGGTGCCGGTCTGGTGCTTGGCAAGGCGGCGGTCAATCCGGTCCTCTGCGAAGTTGGCGGGGCGGATATGGCCACCGAAATAAGCGCCATCAATCTCGACTTCGCCAGAAAGCTCATGCTCGGCCACTTCGGCGGCAAGCGCTTCGCGCAGCTTATGGGCCATGACAAAAGCGGTCTTGTACTGGCAATCCAGGTCGCGGCTAAGCTGTAGGGCGCTGATGCCCTTTACGGCGTTGACGAAAATGCAGATCGCGGCCAGCAGGTCCACAAAGGCCATTTTGCGGCTGGCAAAGATGGTGCCCGAAGTTACGGAGAACTGGGCATAGCAGCCCTTGCATTTGAACTTGCGGCGCGTGGTGATCTCATAGGCTTCGCAGCAACCGCACTTTGGGCAAACAGGTTCGCCATCCGTCCAGCGCATTGCCTTGAACGTGTCGTAAGCCTTTTCCTCGCCACCCTTGTAGATCTCGCGAAGCGAGAGGGTGCGGGCCTGTGCCGAAAGGAGGAAATGCTGTGCCATTTGTAACTATCTCCGATGCCTATGCATCGTATATAGTACGTTGACGTATCCTTGGCAAGGGCATATATCATCATTTGCGATACATTTTGCATCATGGGTGATACATGGCCGAAAAAACGGACTGGGAAATGAAGGCGGCAAACCTTCTTAAGGCTGAATTGAAACGTAAGGGCGTGACTTATGCCCAGCTCGTGGACAGCCTAGGCGCGCTAGGCATTGACGAAAAAGAAGCGAACGTCCGTAATAAGCTCTCTCGGGGCAAATTCACGGCGGCTTATTTTCTGCAATGTTTAGAGGCTATTGGATCGCAGCAATTGCGCTTGGACTAGTACTGGCTTCATCGCCTCTGCTAGCGCAACCACAGCCACAAGAGCCACAGATTGGGCAAGACGGCGACAGCAGCGCTGAGAATGGCGAAAGTCAACCAGCCTATGACATTGACCCAAGCTTGTTTTTGGGCATTGAGGACGCGATCCAAGGAATTTCCGGCGCCATAGAAGCCCTTGAGTCCCCCGAGCCAACCCAAGAAGAACGCCAGCAAGCCGCCGCCGATCTTCACGCCCAAAAGGCCATGGCCTTTTGGGCTCTCGTAGTAGGGGTTGCCAGTGCTCTTACCGTCCTGCTGACCGCTATGGGTGTATTTCTGATTTGGCGGACGCTGGAGGCTACCAAGGATGCTGCCGTGGCTGCGAAAAGTATGGTAGTTGAAGCTGAAAAGACGACTGCTGCCAGCGCCGCTGCTGTTGCCGAGGCCAACCGGACCAATGTCATTGCCATCGAGAATGCTAGGGCCGAGCAGCGACCTTGGCTTCGCTTCGAACTGAGCTTCCAATCTCCGTTTGGAGATCACGAGAAATCCTTTGGAAACTTCATCCAATCTGCTGTTGTTAATGACGGGGCGAGTCCCGCGCTTGACGTTTGCTGGAGCTGGTCTGAGCACATCAGAGTTCTGAAAGATGCTGATATGTCCGAGTTGTTCGCCAGACTCTTTGAGAGAATTCGAACGCCCGGGACCGAGCCGGGCGAGATTATTTATCCAACTCGAACGTCTAAGTCCAATTTGGCAATATCCTTTAAAAGAGAGGAGTACGAAGCTGCTGCACAATTGACCGGGGGGAGCACACCGCGATTGTGGGTGGCTATCGGGGTGATCTACCGCGACCGGCATCGGGACCGCTGGTATAAAACCGGGCTGGTATACGAGTTGCTCCATATCAGAAAAAGCAACGGTCACATTGCTATGCCCAACCCCGAAAACATGACGAGCTTCGAGAACGGGATCATCATTCTCAGCCCCACGAGCATCGCCTTGATTGAATAGGCTCATTACCACTACGAACAATGAAATAAGCTTCATTGCTCAATATCCCGGACTTGGTGCGTTTGATACATAAGGCCGGATAATCGAGTGCCTGCAGGGCCTGTGCGATTTGCGGCACCATATGGGCCTCGTCACGCATAGGAATAAGCACCGTGTAGATGGGCAGGTCGCGGTCATCAAGGAGACTTTTGGGTCTTAAGGCTTCATTGCGTTCAAAGGTGAAGGCTGCCCACAATCGGAACGCCGACGGCACCGCCAATATCAGCGCCAACACGGCAAGGACCGGTGCCAGATTGACAAGGCCGGGCATGACGGCGAGCGCGGTCAGTGCCGCCACGGCTGCAACAAAACCAACCCTAACCCTTATCGGAAGGTCCAGATGAGCGCCGGCAAATGGGAAACGGCGTGCCAGCCGTTGGAGAGCGTTGGTCGCCAGAAGCTCGGGATTGGTCCGCGCGATTGCTGCATCAAGCGTTGCGGGAGAAACGATGCATAGACGGTCGCGCAGGCTTTCATCTTCCCCGACCCGGGCCGCCAGGCCGCGCAAATGGGCAAACCCCGGCGAAAGGAACAGGGTTTCCTTTCCCTCGACCTCCCCTCGGATGGAGCGCAATCCAGCAAACCTATCGACGTCGAAAGCCTCATCGAATGGCGAAAGAAACCGCGCGATGTCGCGACTGTACGGAACGCCGAGAAAGGTTGCGGCCCGCCGATAAGGCGCCTCGCGGTCATGTTGGCTCAGCGCCGCGAGGACCTCGATGGGGTCGGTGCCCGTACGACGAGCGCGATCGAGCGCGGCGTCAGCCACAGGCCGGGAAAACCCCGGTTGCGCGGCCAATGCCTCAGCGAGTTCGACATCGTCAAACGGCCGCACGACGCTCATATGCCCCCAATCGTCGCCGCCACCCTACCAATTGTTTTTGCAATCGGCCATAACTGGCTTCAAATTTGTTCAGGGCTTTGAAATTTTATGGTGCCAGCGCTTCGGGCAATCCTTTTTGCCGTCTGCATTCTTCTCGGCGGGGCGAGTTTCGGTTTCGCCCAGAACCTGCCGGTCCATGTCGATCCGGACGCGCGCGACGACATGATCGATCCCATCGCAGTCCCCGCCCTGCGCTTCCTGACGACGCCTGATTTTCCCCCGTTCAACTACACCGATGCCGCCGGGCGGCTTGCCGGTTTCAACATCGATCTGGCCGATGCCATCTGCGCCCGTCTTGAAGCGCGTTGCACCATTCAGGCCTGGCCCTGGAATCGTGTGCAGGAGGCGCTGGCCGACAACCAGGGGGATGCGCTGATTGCCGGACTCGACATCGGCGGCAGCGCCGGAGAGCGGTTCGATTTTTCCCGCATCTACCTGCAACTGCCCGCAAGGTTCGTAATGAAAAAGCCTGTTGTCCGCGACTTCGATCCCCTCACGATGACAGGTACGGTCGCGGCACGCGAGGGCTCGGCCCATGCCGAACTGGCTGAACGCACGCTCGGCCGCGCCGAAATCGTTTTCTACGATAGCGAATTTGAAGCGCTCGATGCCGTGGCCGCCGGGGAAGCTGACGCCTTTTTCGGCGATGCCGCCCGCGCCTCGTTCTGGCTCAACGAAAACCCTGAGTGCTGCGCATTTGCGGGGGAAGCCTATTTCCGACCCGACCTGTTCGGGGCCGGGCTTGCGGTGGCCGTTCCGGCCGGCCTCGACAACGTGCGGGTCGCCATCAATTGGGCCCTGACCCGTCTGCAGCGCGAAGGCAGGATCGATGAGATCTACCTGCGCTGGTTCCCGGTGAGCTTTTACTGATCGTCAGTTACGGCCGCCGGTGCCGGATACGCGCCGAGGTTTCAATTGCTGCGGTGGTCAACCGGTCAATGGAGAATGCGTCGCGGATCATCTCGAGCATACGCAACTCCTCCTGATTGAGCTTGAGATCGACAGTGACGATCTCGACGGCAATAGCGTAGGCGGTTTCCTGCAGGCGCGGTTCGAGAGTCTGGGCAATCTGGTCGAGCAGGGCATCGAGCCCGGCCTTGTTGACGGTCTCGACGCAGGTGGAGGCGACTTCGGGCAGGCGCTCGATATCGAAGTTCTCAAATACCGGCCAACGGCTGATAAGGGCGGCGAACCGGTCCATCTCGCTGTCGGTCACATCCTTGTCGGACACGGCGGCCATCACCATGACATGGACGAGGGCATCGGTTGCGGAAAGCTGCATCATATCACCCAGGGTCGGTTTTGAGCGCGCCGCAAATCTAGAAACTGCGGCGGTCCGGCGCAAGAGCCGCCGATCATCAGCATTGACCTTTGGGATCGGTTGGTGCAACACCGCGGCCTTGAATTCTCCCAGTTTGATTAAAGGATGGGCTCAATTGTCCCAGACCCTGCCCCCTCTCGATCCCTCAGCCATTGCCGCTGCCCCCAACGCCCGCGCATGGCCGTTCGAGGAAGCCAAAAAGGTCGTGCGGCGCGCCGAGAAACTGGGCAAGGATGAGGTGATCTTCGAGACCGGCTATGGTCCCTCGGGCAAGCCCCATATCGGCACGTTTGGAGAGGTGATGCGCACGACGATGGTGCGCACCGCGTTCCGGCTGTTGACTGGGGATACGATCAAGACCCGGCTGATCTGCTTTTCCGATGATATGGACGGAATGCGCAAGATCCCCGACAACGTGCCGTCCCGAGAGGCGCTGGAACCCTATCTCCAGATGCCGCTGACCGCTGTGCCCGATCCCTGGACCAATGAGTTCCCCAGCTTTGGCGAACATAACAACGCCATGCTGCGTCGGTTCCTCGATACCTTCGGGTTCGACTACGAATTTGCCAGCGCCACCGATTATTACAAGTCGGGTAGGTTCGATGCCATGCTTCTGCGCACGCTCGAACGCTATGACGACATCATGGACGTCATGCTCCCCACGCTCGGCACGGAACGGCAGGCCACCTATTCGCCCATTCTCCCTATCTCGCCGACCTCGGGCCGAGTGCTCTATGTGGCTATGAAAGAAGTCAACGCCAAGGATGGCACAGTGACTTTCACCGACGAGGACGGGCGCGACGTCACCGTGCCGGTCATCGGCGGTAATGTGAAGCTGCAATGGAAACCCGATTTCGGCATGCGCTGGGCCGCGCTCGGGGTTGATTTCGAAATGTTCGGTAAGGATCACCAGACCAATCAGGTGATCTATGACAGGATCTGCTCGATCCTCGGCGGCACCCCGCCCGAGCACTATGTCTATGAGCTGTTCCTCGACGAGGAAGGCCAGAAGATTTCCAAGTCCAAGGGCAACGGTATCACCATCGACGAATGGCTGACCTACGCCTCCTCGGAAAGCCTCTCGCTGTTCATGTTCCAAAAGCCCAGAACGGCCAAGCGGCTCTATTTCGACGTCATCCCCAAGGCGGTCGACGAATATTTCACGTTCGCCGCCAAGGCGCAGGCCGAAGATGCCGGCCAGCTTCTGGAAAACCCGACCTACCACATTCATTCGGCCAGGCCTCCTGTCTACGACATGCCGGTCAGCTTCGCGCTGCTGCTTAATCTCGCGACGGCGTCCAATCCTGAAAGTCGCGAGGTCATGTGGGGCTATATTTCCGCTTACGCCCCCGGCGTGACGCCGCAGACCCATCCCCATCTCGATGCGCTGGTCGGATACGCCATGCGCTATTTCGAGGATTTCGTTGAAAAGAATTACCGCGCGCCCGACGATGTGGAGCGCAAGGCGCTCGGAGACCTCTCGGAGACTCTGGGGAGGCTTCCTGTCGATGCGGGCGGCGAGGCCATCCAGAACGCCGCCCTTGACGTGGCGCGTGAGATCGAACGCTATCAGGATCACAAACGCCTTGGCCCCAACGGCGGCCCGGGTGTATCGGGCGCCTTTTTTCAGATGCTCTATCAGGTCCTGATCGGTCAGGAACGCGGCCCCCGCTTCGGTTCGTTCGCCGCCCTATACGGGATCGAGAGTACCCGCAAGCTGATCGAAAGGGCGCTGGACGGGCAGCTGACAGCCCGGAGTTAAAAGACGATGGCGGTCATTCCTGACCTGGCCGATCTCGAAGCGACCGTAGCGCGCATGGAAGCACGTTTCGACACCGATCCACGGGCCTCCAGCCTGATGGCATCCTATCGCAATCTCTGCATCCGCTTTGAAGCTGATCTCGCCGACCCGCGCGACATTGCCCTGAGCCGTGCCGCCGCTTTGATGACGATAAAATATCAGCTCGGGGAAACCTGACCGCAGGCACCTCAAGCACCGCCCTTGACCTTCCACCCGCCGCATGACCGAGGCAAACCGGCAGAGGCCCGTGGGCGTTTCTAGATCAGATCCGCTTTTCGCTTGCGCGGCCCTTCGGGTCTTTCAATCGCGGACTTGATCTAAGTCCTTGTTTCGTCGTGTGTCCGAACCGCAAACCGTTTCCATCCCCGATCGGGTCGCGGACATGCTTTTGCTGGACGCGCTCCAAAAGCTTGCAATTGCGCCCCTGCTACTGGCTGGCCCAAAGAATCCGGGCGATCCAGTCGATTTCCTCGGGCTTGAAAACCCGCGGCGGATGGTCGGGATTGATCGAATGCAATTCGATCTGTTTTTCGGTGCGCCGGTGCAAAATCTTGGCCATCACCTCCCCATCCTGCGTACGCGCCACCACACGGTCACCACGCCGCAACTGCTCGGTGGGCGAGACGATGATATAGTCACCATCTCGATAAAGCGGCTGCATGGATTCCCCAGTGACTTCAAGCGCATAGGCTGTGCCATCGCCCAACCCCGGGAAGCGGACTTCGTCCCAGCCCTGACCGGCGGGAAACCCCGCCGCATCGAAATAGCCGCCCGAGCCGGCCTGCGCGAAGCCCAAAAGCGGCACGACACGCCCGCCGCCAGTACTCTGATTGTAGTTCAATCCGCCCGAAAGCAGGGTATCGAAGGTTTCGCTGGTGGCTTCGAGCACCTTGGCAACCGATTCGGTCGATGGCCAGCGCTCGCGCCCGTCCTTGCTGACACGCTTGGACGGATTGAACGCCGTTGCATCCAGTCCCGCCAGCTTGGCGAGGCCCGAGGACGACAGGCCATGCCGTTCGGCTAGGCTGTCGAGAGCTTCCCATATGGCGCGATGAGACAACATGGATAAACTGGTTCCAGTAGAAGGAATAATATCCCTATAAGTTGGAAACTAGTCCTATTACGGTGTTAGTCTCTTGTAAAGATGTTTCCATGCTTGGCAGGGTCATTAACCGCAGATAGACCATTCGCCATAGGAGAACACATGGCCGAACCTATCTATAAAATCGCTTCAATCGATGATTGGGCGAACGCGCGTAAATCGGGGCAACTGATCGGCACCCCGGTCGATATCGCCGATGGCTACATCCATTTTTCCACGGCCGCCCAACTGGCCGAAACGCTGGGCAAACACTATCGCGGCGCCGCCGGACTGGTGTTGGCGACAATCGATCCCGATCGGATCGGTTCCGATCTGGTTTGGGAGCCATCGCGCGGCGGGCAGCTTTTTCCTCACCTTTATGCGCCCCTGCCAATGGCCGCTGTCATAGCCGAGCGCGGTCTCGACGCGCGGCCGGACGGCGGGTTCGACTTGCCGGAGATTTCGTGATGGGCTTCGGAGATTTGCTGCGCAACGCGACGATGCAGAAGCTGGCGCAGGACATGTTGATGCGCATGGACGCCGAAACCGCCCATAGGGCAACGATCAACGCGCTCAAATTCGGGCTGGTACCATCCGGTTCGGTGTCACCGGACACTCTGGCAACCAGGTTCTGCGGTCTGGATATCCCCAATCCCATAGGAATGGCGCCCGGTTTTGACAAGAACGCCGAAGTGTTCGGCCCGCTTGCCAGGGCCGGGTTCGGGTTCGTTGAAGTGGGAACGATTACGCCACGCCCGCAACGGGGCAATCCGACCCCGAGAGTGTTCCGTATCCCCGAGGCGATGGGCGTGATCAATCGGCTGGGCTTTAACAATGATGGCCACGAGGCCGCATTCGAGCGGCTCAAGGACCGCGCGCCGGGCCAAATCGTGGGCGTCAATATCGGCGCCAACAAGGACAGCACCGATTTCGTTGCCGATTACGTGGCGGGCGTGAAGACCTTTTCACCATTGGCCGATTACCTCACGGCTAACATATCCTCGCCCAATACGCCCGGCCTGCGCAATCTGCAGGCCGAAGACGCGCTCAAGCGCTTGTTGGCCGCTCTTGTCGAAACCCGTGCCGCCCAACCCAGGCAGACTTCGATACTGCTCAAGATCGCACCGGATCTCGATGAAACCGAAATGGATTCCATCGCCAGGGCAGTGCTCGAAAGCGGCATAGACGGGCTGATCGTTTCCAACACCACCATTTCACGCGCCGCCATAGCCGGCCTCGAAAATGCCGGCGAAACCGGCGGACTTTCGGGCAGGCCCCTGTTCAATCTGGCAACGCGGCGTCTGGCCCAGATGCGCCTGAGGCTCGGCCCGGCATTCCCGATAGTCGGGGTCGGCGGCATTCATTCGGCTCAAAGTGCCATCGCCAAATTCGAGGCTGGCGCCAATGTCGTTCAGCTCTATTCGGCTCTGGTCTATGGTGGGCTTGAAATGGTCGAAGAAATCAAATCCGGTCTCGCGCGTGCCGTCGTTGAACGCAGGCTTCCAAACGTTTCGGGGCTCACCGGCGTGGCGGTTAAAGACTGGGCCGAAGGCAGAATAAGGTTTTAGAGCGCGTCCAGCAAAAGCATGTCCGCGACCCGATCGGGGATGGAAACGGTTTTGCGGTTCGGACGCGTGACGAAACAAAGGTTTAGAGACGAGGATTTGACTCGATCAAATCTTCGTCTCTCTACGCAAAAATCCAGGCCTTTCGGCGCTCGATGGCAACAGCATAAATACCGGCGCGCACGAGCAGCAGCACATGAAGTGCGATCCAAAGTCCCCAGAGGCCCAGCATTGGCTGCAGGATCATCGCCGTTGCAAGATAGACGATGAGCGAAATGACCATCCCGTTGCGCATCGTGGTGTTGAGCGTCGCGCCAATCATCACCCCGTCATAAACGAAAGCGGGCATGCCGGTGAGCGGGGTCAGTGCAGCCATTACCAGATAGACCCGGGCCATCTCGCGCACCTCGACATTGGTGGTCATCAGATCGATGGCCAACCAGCCAAAGCCCAACAGCAGAATGCTTAGCGTGCCGGCGATCAGCAGGCCCCAGCCCAGGGTGAGCTTGGTGGCGCGCTCAAAGGCCGGCCGCCAGCGTGCCCCGACCGCCTTGCCGCACAATTGCTCGGAGGCTGTCGCAATCCCGTCCAGAAAGAACGCCGAGACCGAAAACAGCTGCAGCAGAACGGCGTTGGATGCCAATTCGATCTCACCCATGCGGGCACCCTGCGCGGCGAAATAGGCAAAGGCGCCCATCAGCGCCGCCGAGCGGATGATAAGATCACGGCTGAGCCCGACCATGCGCTGGATCGCCGCGACGTCGAGCAGGGCAGGGAGCCTTGTATTGCCGAGGATCGGTTTGATGCCGCCATAATGGCGTATGGCAATGGCCATCCCGACCACAGCGGCAAGGGCCTGCCCGATAACGGTAGCCCACGCAACTCCGCCAACACCCCAGCCCAGCCCCAGAACGAACCAGACGCTGAGAGTGATATTGATAATATTGATGAGAATTTGCAGCCACATGCCGGTGCGCGCATCGGCGCGCCCGTAAAACCATCCAAGCAGCACAAAATTGACGAGCACGAAGGGCACCGACCACATGCGCACGCCCATGTACTCGGTAAAGGCGGCGGCCGCATCGGGTGGCGGCGCCAGCGCTGCCGCAAACCCGAGAGAGATGGGATAGGAGAGCGCCACCAGCAACGCACCCAACACGATTGCCACGAGCATGGCTCGGGCTATATGCAAGAGCCCGTCGAGTGGATCGCGAGCGCCGATCGCCTGTGCCGTCAGCCCTGCTGTTCCAAAGCGCAGGAAAAAGGCCAGTGCGAAAACAACACTGAACGCCGTTGCACCCAGAGAAAGCCCCCCAAGCAGCCCCGCATCGCCCAATTGTCCGATGACGGCGGTATCGATGATACCAGCCACCGGCTCGGTGATGAACGCCACCGATGCCGGTACGGCTATGGCCCACACATCGCGATGGTGAACCTCGAAGGGATGAACCGATGAACTCATCAGAAGGAACCGGAAGGTAGGGACAATCACCCTAGCCGATTCCGTTCCTCGATCTAGTTCTCAAAGTCGCCCTTTTTTAGCAGAATCGGGCGGGTCGGAACCTGGCAGACCGGCATGATTTCAATGGAGTTGACGTTCACATGCGCCGGCAGGTTCGCCAACCACCAGACGGTATTGGCGATATCCTCGGGCAGGAGCGGCTCGTTGTCGGCATACATTTTTTCGTTAGCCTCGAAATCGCCGCCCGTACGCACTGCGGTAAACTCCGATTTCGCATGGCCCGGCTCGAGCGAGGTGATGCGGATGCCGGTGCCCATGGTGTCGGTGCGCAGGTTCATCGAGAACTGGTGCACGAAGGCCTTGGTCGCGCCATAGACATTGCCGCCGGTATAGGCAAAACGTCCGGCGATCGATCCGACATTGATGATCGAGGACCCTCGACCCACCTGCTTGACCAGTGGCAGGATTTCAAGCGTGGTGTGGAGCAATCCCACGACATTGGTGTCGATCATGGTCTGCCACTGGTCGGTATCAACCTCGGGGACTGCGCCCGTGCCCAGCGCCAGTCCACCATTGTTGAACAGGCAGGTGATCGGCTTGAAATTTTCCGGGATGGCCGCCACGGCGCGCTGGATCGACGCCTTGTCGGTCAGATCCATCTCGATGCCGTGGACGATCTCGGGGAACTCGGCCTCGAGTTCGGCAAGGCGTTCACGCCGGCGACCCGTGGCGATGACCTTCCATCCATTGTTTGCAAAAAGACGCGCGGTGGCCGCGCCGAAGCCGGACGTGGCACCGGTGATGAAGATGACGGGAGACATGGGCAAGACCTTGAATGGCGTCGAACAAGAAGGCAGAGAACACTGCCCGTTCCACTCTAATGGCCACGGCCGATCTGCTCAACAGGTTGCTAGAGCGCGTCCAGCAAAAGTGGAAACGGTTTTGCGGTTCGGACGCGCGACGAAACAAGGACTTAGAGCAAGTCCGCGATTCGAAGAAAAGCAGACTTGATCTAGCGCCGCCGGCCCGCCGCCATCAGTCGCCCGATGAACCACAAGGGCAAAACGATCACCGCTCCGGTCAGCATATAGGCAAAGCCATCGCGGAAAACTTCAAACCCATTGTCGAAGATCGAATTGATAAAGCCCTGGATCGAACGGAAGATGGCGTCGGGGCTGATCCCGAAGACCGACATCAGAAAACCCACGACAAGGCTCATAAGGATCAACCGAACGGCGACGCGTCCAGGCGTCCCGCCAAGGAACGATTCCAGCCAGTTCGGTCTTTGATTTGTCTCGCGGTTGTCCATAGTCTCGGGCATCGGTCCATCAAGTCTGTCGATTCTGCTCATGATGCCACATAGGCGCCGACAATGGCCAATTAAAGAGCTGCCGATATTGTGACCGCTCTGTCCCCCATTGTTGCAGACTGGTTTGCCGCCAAGGGCTGGCGCGCCCGCCCGCATCAATTGGCCGTTCTGGAGGCCGAGCGCGCCGGCAACTCGGTGCTGCTGATCGCGCCGACCGGAGCGGGCAAGACCCTGGCCGGTTTCCTGCCGTCCATCGAGGATCTGATCGCAAACCCCCTGGAGGGGCTGCACACCCTCTATATTTCACCGCTCAAGGCTTTGGCCGTCGATGTGGCCCGCAATTTGGGCGACCCGGTGCGCGAGATGGGGCTCAAAATCAAGGTTGAAACCCGCACCGGTGATACACCGGCCTCGCGCCGCCAGCGCCAGCGCTTCGATCCGCCCCACATCCTCATGACGACGCCCGAGCAACTCGCGCTGCTTTTGAGCCATCCCGACAGCGTCAGACTATTCGGGAGCCTGCGGCGCATCGTGCTTGATGAATTGCACGCACTGGTCACCTCAAAACGCGGCGACCTGCTCAGCCTGGGTGTCGCCCGGCTGGCCAGACTGTCGCCCCATGTAAAGGTCACAGCTCTGTCTGCAACGATCGCCCAGCCCGAAATCCTGCGCGATTGGATCGCGGCTCCAGTCGCGCCAAATCCTGCGGTGCTGCTCAATGCGCCCGGCGGCGCTCCCCCGCAACTTTCTATTCTAGCCAGCGATGAGCTGCTGCCCTGGGCCGGGCATTCTGCCGCCTATGCGGTGCCCGACCTTTACGCAACAATCAAGCAGCACGGCACGACGCTTCTCTTCGTCAACACCCGTTCACAGGCCGAAATGCTGTTCCAGAACCTATGGGCCATAAACGACGAAGCCTTGCCAATCGCGCTCCATCACGGCTCGCTCTCGGTCGAGCAGCGCCGCAAGGTCGAAAGCGCGATGGTCTCGGGCGTGCTGCGCGCCGTGGTTTGTACTTCGACGCTCGATTTGGGGATCGACTGGGGCGATGTCGATCTGGTCGTGCAGATCGGCGCGCCAAAGGGTGCCTCGCGCATGCTCCAGCGGATCGGTCGTGCCAACCACAGGCTCGACGAACCGTCCAAGGCGATGTTCGTTCCGGCCAACAGGTTCGAAGTGCTCGAATGCGAAGCGGCGCTGGAGGCCGTGGCCGAAGGTGCGCAAGATAGCGAAACGCCTCTGCCCGGCGGGCTGGACGTTCTGGCGCAGCACATTCTGGGCCTGGCCTGCGCCGATCCGCTCGATGAAGACCAAACCTTTGCCGAAATCACCTCGGCCTGGCCCTACAAGGATTTGACGCGGGAGAAATTCCACCGGGTCCTCGATTTCGTTTCGACCGGCGGATATGCACTGCGCGCTTATGAACGCTTTGCCAAACTGCGCAAGACGGCCGATGGCCTATGGCGGATCGCCAACCCCCAGATCGCCCAGCAATATCGCTTGAATGTCGGCACTATCGTTGAAGAGCCCATGCTCAAGGTGCGACTGGTCCGCGCGCGCGGCGTGCGCAAGGGCGCAACCACCGGACCGATCGGACGTGGGGGCAGGGAGCTCGGAGAGATCGAGGAGTATTTCATCGACCAGCTGGTGCGCGGCGATACCTTCATGTTCGGTGGCGAGATCGTCGCCTTTGAAGGGGTTGTGGAAACCGAAGCTTATGTATCGCGCTCATTTTCCGACAACCCGAAAATTCCCTCTTACATGGGGGGAAAATTTCCGCTCTCGACCTTTCTGGCCGATAAGGTACGCAAGATACTCGCCGATCCCGAGGGCTGGCGCGTCTTGCCCGATCAGGTGCGCGAATGGCTGGACCTGCAACATTACGCTTCCGTGCTGCCAGACAGCGATAGTCTGCTGGTCGAAACATTCCCACGCACCGACAAGCACTACATGGTTTGCTATCCGTTCGAGGGCCGTCTGGCCCATCAGACCCTGGGGATGTTGCTCACACGCAGGCTCGAGCGGGCCCGTGCGCAACCATTGGGGTTCGTTGCCTCCGACTACGCAATCGCCATCTGGTGCGCCTCCGATCTCGGGGCGTTGATCGCTTCGAACCGGCTTTCGCTCGATCAATTGTTCGATGAAGATATGCTGGGCGACGACCTGGAAGCCTGGCTCGACGAATCCGCGCTCATGAAGCGCACGTTCCGAAATTGCGCCATCATTTCGGGGCTGATTGAGCGCCGGCACCCCGGCAAGGAAAAATCCGGCCGTCAAATTACAGTAAGTTCGGATATCATCTATGACGTGCTTTACCAGCATGAACCCGATCACATCCTGATCGAGGCCACGCGGCGCGATGCGGCGCGGGGGCTGCTTGATATCGAACGTCTTGGATTGGCCCTCAAGCGCATCCGGCGCCATATCAGGCACAAGCGACTGGACCGAATCTCGCCTCTTGCGGTACCTGTATTGCTCGATATCGGCAAGGAACCGATCTTTGGGGAAGCGCGTGAAGCTGTTCTGCGCGAAGCCGCCGACGATCTGATCGCAGAGGCGATCGGCACCGACGTTCCAACCAACCAGGGATAACAATTGGCTCAGGCTCAGCCCGCCAGCGGCACCGAGACACAAGAGATGATCAGGTTCGCAGGGGAAGTGTTCGTCCCGCTGCCCTCGGGCGCGCTCTATTGGCGGGATCTTGAGGCCCTGCTCGTTGCCGACCTTCATCTTGAAAAGCTCTCGAGCTATGCGCGCTCGGGCCAGTTGTTGCCACCCTATGATACCTCGATGACCCTCAGGCGGCTGGAGCGCGATATCGTGGCTACGGGCGCAAAGCGCGTGTTTGCTCTCGGAGATAGTTTCCATCGCGATGAAGGCACCAAAACGCTGCTGGTTGAGGATCGCGAGCGGCTGGGCCGGCTGGTCGTGCAGGTTGAGTGGGTCTGGATAGCGGGCAATCACGACCCTGCGCCCCATGCACTGGGCGGCACATGCTGCGTTGAGCTTGCGGTTTCGGGTTGCTCATTGCGCCACGAGCCACAGACCGGAATTGCCGGCTTGATTGCCGGCCATCTTCACCCGGCGGCACGTGTCGCCCTAAACGGAAAATCGTCTCGCCGGCCATGCTTTGTATGGGACGACCACTTGCTGATCCTGCCCGCTTATGGGGTATCCACCGGCAGTCTGAACGTGCTCTCACCAGCTTTTGCCGGGCTGTTTAACCGCGAGAAAATTCAAGTTATGATGCTGGGGCGTGACAGGGTCTATTCCGTCAGCCGCCAGCGTCTGGTGACAGGGTAGGGCTCAGCGCCGGAACAGGACGCCACCCAGCCAGCCCGTGGCCAGTGCCAGCAGTACGGTTGCAAGCCCGTAGAGCAGCGGCTGATTGACGGCAGCCTCGCCAACAAATCTCTCGAACCCCGATTTCTGGACAAAAAACCGTTGTGCGCCCTGGGCGATCACTTCACCATTTTGCACCACGAGAGCCTGAGCAAGGAAAATGCCATTGGGCACGTTGGCGGGTAGCACCACCCGCGCGGAAAAGAAGGTCGGGGACAAAAAACTGACCCCACGTCCCTCAGTTCGGAACAAGTTGGCATTACCCATCAGCCGCACCAGCTCGTTCTCGAAAAGAGCGACATTGCCGGTCGATTCCTGGAGCGCCAAGCCAACCTGCGCTTCGACTGAAAGGCGGCGCTGGGCAATGATTTCCGGATCGAGAATGGTTTCGAGCGGACGGCTCGATAGTACGCGATAAAACGAAGGCAGGCCGGTAAACAGCGCATGGTCGGCGTTGAGCATGATGCCGAACTGACGGGATTTGCGCCGGACCACGCGTTCCTCTACCGGTCCGCGGATGACGAAAACCACGTCATATGGTCCTTGCGGAGGTGTTCCATCGAGGCTCGGCTCGATATTGCCGAACAGGGTTATGGTTTCGCCGGCAAAGTTGGATTGGATCGAAATTGTGGGATCGGAAGTGCCGAACACCAGACCTTGCGCCGAAGCGCCTGTGACTGTCGCCACGAGCGAGAGAAGGGCCAACAGCATGCGGCCGGCAATCACAGCCCTTCTCCAAATCCGAGGACGGATGTCGAAAACGGGTCGGCTGGTGCGAGAAACAATGAAAGCGCGAACCGGATTGCGACCCCCAGCACGATGAGCGCCAAAAGAAACCTCAATTGGTCGCCACGCAGATATTGCCCAGCCGACGCTCCAAATTGCGCGCCCGCCACGCTACCCACCATCAGGGAAAACGCCAACAGAATATCCACGCTTTGGCTCTGATAGGCATGCAGAATACATGTTGCGGCCATCACCGCCAGGACATGCAGGAGCGAGGTGCCGATCACCACCGAGCCGGGGATACGCAGCAGATAGACCAGAGCAGGCACAAGAATGAACCCGCCGCCGATACCAAGCAGCGAACCGACAATGCCGATCAGAAAGCCGATGCCGATCACCGGGATGACCGAGATATAGAGCTTGGAGCGCTTGAACCGGAAGCGCAGCGGCAGGCCATGGGCCCAATTGTGTTGACCCGGCATGCGGCGCGGCGGCGGCCCGGCCCGGCGCGATCGAATGAGGGATCGGACGGCCTCGATCAGCATCAGCGAACCGATCGACCCGAGGAAAATGAGATATCCGAACGAAATGGCCAGATCGAGCTGCCCGAATGCGCGCAGCAGATCGAAGATCCACACCCCAACGCCAGCGCCAACCACTCCTCCGCTGACAAGAAACATCGCCAGTGTGAGATCGATGCCGCCACGCCGCCAGTAGGACAGAGCGCCGGAGGTCGAAGCGGCCACAACCTGTCCGGTGACCGACGCCACGGCAACGGGAGCTGGAACGCCGGAAAAGATCAGCAGGGGCGTGAGCAAGAACCCGCCACCGACACCGAACAGCCCGGACAAAAATCCGATCGCCCCTCCGATCCCCACAAGGAAGAACAGGTTCACCGACATTTCCGCAATGGGCAAATAGATCAGCACGGCCGGGCCCAATCATAGGCAGGTTCACGGGACGCCGATTGAAGCGTCCCGTGGCGATAGTGTAACGGCGCGAGCCTAAATAAAAGCTTAGACCGGCTGGCTGCCCAGAACGGCCAGCAGCCGCGGATTGATGGAGCCGCTTTCGTTCATGCCCGCGGCGCGCTCGAAAGCGGCAACCGCCTCGCTTGTCTTGGGGCCGGGAATGCCGTCCGGTGTGCCCACATCATAACCGAGTTTGCCCAAAAGCATCTGCACGCGCAGGATCACGTCAGGGTTTGCAATGGCCGGACCGGGGTCGAAGGTTTCGTCCCATGTGCCGATGGGGGCAAAATTGGCGGCAATGTCGATATCAACCGGAGTCCAGGTCGAAATCGTATCGTCGAGCCGCTGAATGGCATCGGATTCGAGCGAGCGCGCCACATCATCGCGTGAGTTGGCTGCGTCCTCGTCGCCAGAGCGGGCGGCAAGCGAGAACCAGACATAGGATTTTTCGAAATCCTGTTCTACGCCAAGACCGCGTGCGTAGAGCATGCCAAGATTGAACTGGCTATCGGTCAGGCCGCGCCCGGCGGCTTCCTCGAACCAATGTGCGGCCGCGGCGAAATCCTGACCTTCGAGCTCGCCTCCGGCATAGAGCGAGGCAAGATTGTGCATGGACATGCGGTTGCCCGCTTCCGCGGCGCGCTGATACCATAGCCGCGCCATGTCGAGATCGCGTTCAACGCCGCGCCCGCCCTCGTAAAGACTGCCGAGCCGGTATTGAGCAGGGGCAAAGCCCTGGGCCGCCGAGCGCTCATACCAGGCGGCGGCCTGGGTGAAATCCTGCTCTACCACCGTTCCTTCGGTAAGAATGGCACCGACTTCGAACTGCGCGAAGTGATCGCCCTCATCAGCAGCCGCACGCAGCGCTGCCGGCTCGATTGAGGCTGGGGCGGTGATCGAAGGTAAAGTCGGGCTCTTGGCCGTTGCTGCGTACCCATTGGCGGGTCCGACAGCCGCGGTGGTTATCGGATCGATGGTGGGGATGGCCGTCAGCGCGTCCGAATCCACACTTGCCGCGCTCAGGCGAGGCTGCTGCTCGATGAAGCGAACATTGGAGGTGAGCTCGCTGGCCGGTGTGGTTTCGGTTTGCGCCATTGCGCGCATCATCGCAAGATTGGGCTCGGCGATGGTCGTATCGGCCTGCGTTGCGCTCACTTCGGCAACGGGTTCTGCATCCTCGGCCGGTTCGGTCGGCGCTACCACTTGCGCATTTTCGGCGCTCGGTTCGGCCTGGGGGGCAGAAATGATGCGGCCCATCACCAGCGGCGTCGCGAGGGCAATGACCGCAACAAGAGCGGTGGCAAGCAACAGGGAACGACGGTTGCGGGCAAAAAAGCCCGGTGCCCCGGTCTCTGTATCTTCAGTCTCATCGTCCTCGCGCCGTGTCTCGATGACCGGCTCGGACTGCACCTCCATACGAGAATCGTTGGTCGGTAGGGCCGCGCCTGTGTCGGTCTCGTCGCGCTGGAACCGGGCGAGTGCCCTTCCTATCAGCGACTTTGGTTCTTCGACCTCGTCGAGCACCGGCTGGCGAGCCGAACGGCGGGCGGCTTCGATAAAGCTGGCACGCGTGGCATTGGAAACACTCGGCTTGACATCAGGCTGAGGGGCCGGCGGGGTCGGTTCAAAGGGGTTTTCGCGTTCGGCAAGACTCGATTTCGGCTTGGCTGGCCGGTCGATCGCCGCTGGGTCGACCGCAAAGCTGGCCTCGGGTGCCACAACGTCCTCGATTTCGAGCGGCGCGTCTTCGACGGCGCCTTGGCCAAGCACACGGCGCGCGGCGCCGGTGGCCGGATCGACCGGCATGGCATCTTCGGGCTTGCGGCGCGGCTTCGAAGCGGGTTCGCTTACGGCTTCAGCGGGTGCTGGATCATCTGCGCGGCTCTCAGCCGGCTTGTTGTTGAGCATGGCTTCGAGCCGGGCAATGCGATTGTCGACCTGCGCGATTGAATTGCGCACGCCCGACAGATTGCGAGCCTCGGCGCCATTTTCGTCCGCCCGCGCGAACAGTGATGCAAGGCGGTCTTCGAGGGCGGTAAGGTCGGCCTTTTCGATGCCATCGACCTCGGTTGAACCGGGGCCGGATATTCCTTGCGATCTGCTCGCGATCATGTCGGCAAGGGCTTCAAGGTCGGGGCCAGGCGCGGCACCGGTGGGCTCGAGCTCGGCAAGGGCCTTGAGTTGAGCACCGGTTTCGTCAACCCGCTTGGCGATCTGGCGCAATTGGGCTTCGATGGTTTCGATCGCCGGCACTTCTTTGGGTGCGGCCATCGTTTCCATGCGCTGTTCAAGCTGGACAAAACGCGGTTCGATGGCCTGGGCGATAACATCGCGCAGCACGGCCACGCTTTCTGCCAGCATGGCCGCTTCGTCGCGCGAGGGTGCTTCGATGGTTGAAATGCGCGCGCTCAACGCGTCGATCTTGGCAAGAAGGCTTGTGGGTTCGGCGGGCTTGCTGACGGCTTCGGTCAGCGCTGCCATCTCCCGGCTCAAGCGCTCTATAGCGTCCGAAGGTTGCGATTGGCTCGCTTCGAGCGTGTCGATGCGGTCATAGATCGATCGCACGCTCTGTTCAATCGTTGCCATGGCCTGCGCCTGACGGTCATCCGCCAGCGCAGCCTGCTGGGATTCATGCTCGCTGGTCTGGAGCTGGTGACTGACGAGCTTTTCGATCGTGGCTGTCAGCTCTTCAATCCGCTTGGAAGTTACGTTCTCTCCGGACTGGCGGTCCGAGGCAATCATCTCGGCAAGATTGCCGATCTGGGCTTCAATGCGCTTGATCTGACCGGTCTCGCCGACCGCCCCGGCCAGCAGTTCGATGACTTCACTGAGCTGGTCGATCTGTCCGGCAATGTTTGATTTTTCGCCCAGCGTTTCGAGGCGCTGGCCGATCCGGTCTTCAAATCCGGCGATCTTTTCCCCAATGGCATCGAGCGACCTGGCAAATCCGGCAAGTTCGGACTGCGGCGCAGATGTCGGTGCTGCAGGGGCGTCGGATTGGGGCCGCGACGGGGCGCTGCCTGTCTGGCGCGCACGAATTTGGTTGATCGCGTCGACAACGGTGTCGCGCATCACCGGACGGTCTTCCGATGAGCGGTCGGCCAGACGCGTTACGGCATGGCGCACACTGCGCAGGGCCTCGGAACGACGATCGGCTTGGTACGGAGCCGGGTGGGCCGGTGTCACGGGTTGAGGGGTAACCCTGGTCGCCTGGCTGGTTGCCACCTGGTCTTCGACCTGATCGAGCAGGGCCACGAGTTCGTTTCGCAGGCTTTCCCATTCGGTCCCGTTGGACCGGCGAAGGGCTGTTTGCGGCTCATCCCAGTCGTGATGTGGATTCGTTCGCGCCATAGTGCTTTCCGACAGGCTCCCGACGGCGCGTAGACCGCACCGTTTCCGGCGATGGAATCGCCTAGCCTGACTTTCGACAGTTTATGGTAAATATCGCGTTAACCCTGTTTGCATTCCGCATTGATCCAATTGCTTTTTTTAGCATGGATTGCGCCTGGTCCCGGTTCGTGGTGATCTCTGGGTGATCGCCATGCCGATCAGCGACAAGGTAGCAATAAGACAGAAAAATGAATGGACCAGCCCGCAAGGACCGCGCAACGCGCCAGAGCGAGGGCCCGGCAATCTATACGATTGCCGAACTCGCCGACGCGTTTTCGATAACGCACCGGACCCTGCGCTTTTATGAAGACAAGGGCATGCTGCGCCCCCGACGGGTGGGCAACAAGCGCCTCTATACCAATCGCGACCGCCTGCGGTTGCGCATTATTCTCGACGGCAAGCAGGTGGGGCTGACGCTGCGCGAGATTCAGGAATATCTCGACACCTACGATCTGCGTGACGGCTCGTACGATCATCTTCGCCGGGCGCTCGACAAGGTGCATCACCAGCGCCATCTTCTCCAGCAGCGGCGTTCGGCGATTGAAAAATCGCTGGCCGAACTGGCGCGGGTCGAACAGATCATTGAAGGGATGCTGGCCGAGCCCCAGGATCCCGACGGGCGGGGCGATATCATATAGCCTTTAAGGGATCGAAACGGATTGCTGGTTCGGCCGGAGATGTGGCTGTTCTGTGTGAAAAACCGGCGCAGGGCGCCGTCTGCGGTGCTCAATCGGTCCAAAAGACCTACAAACGCTTGATTCGCGGCCCGAACTTCGCATTATCTCCATTGTGTTTACCCTTGGGGTCTAAAAGATTCCAGAACCGTTCCTGCCCCGGCGAGGTCCCGCCCCCCAATGAGCCACCGTATCATCATCGTCGACGATCATCCCCTCTTCCGGGCCGCGCTGCGCCAGACGCTGGAAGGCCGGGACAGCGATATGGTGTTCGAGGAAGCCGGTGACATTGAAGGGCTAAGTGCGGCACTCGAAGCCAATCGCGATTGCGATTTGGTCCTGCTCGATCTCAATATGCCCGGTGTGCGCGGCTTTTCGGGCCTGCTTTTATTGCGGGCGCAGTTTCCCGAAGTCCCGGTGATGATCGTTTCGGCGGTCGAGGACATTGCTGTCATCCGGCGGTGTTTTGATCTTGGCGCATCGGGATTTTTGTCCAAGTCCGAATCCGCCGCCCGTATCCGCGAGTCGATCGACACCATCCTGGCCGGCGGGCTTTGGGTGCCCGAAGGCGTTTCGCTCGATGAGCAGGACGAGCAGACCGAAGTGCTCGCTCGTCTTGCAACGCTTACTCCACAGCAGATCCGTGTGCTAATGATGCTTTCGGACGGCCTGATGAACAAGCAGATCGCTTACGAGCTTTCCATATCCGAAGCCACCGTCAAGGCGCACGTCTCGGCGATTCTGCAAAAACTCAACGTCGACAGCCGCACACAGGCGGTGATCGCCGCCGCCAAGATCGAGCAGGGCCAGTTCGCCCAGCTCGTCGAGGATCAGCAGGCCTGATCATCACTGCGGCAATGCTTCCGGAGCGTACTGGGCCGCAAACTCGGCGCTGGGCGGAATGGGCTTTATCACATCGATCAGAATCCCGTTTGGGTCGGTGATGATGAAATGGCGCTGACCGAAATCCTCATCCCGGATATCGAGAACGATGCGCGCGCCGGCTGATTTCAGTCGCTCGTATTGAGCATCGACGTCCTCGACTTCGAAGCTGAGCAGGACGCCGCCGATCTGGCCGCGATGGACCTCGGGGATCGTATGGTGCGTCTTGTCAAGCAGCGCAAAGTTGATCGCCGGGTTGGTGCTCGACTGGAGATGAATGTACCAGTCGCTGTCGAACAGCACCTGGAAATCGAAGTTCTCAACGTAAAATGCCGCCGACGAGGTCACGCTGTCTGTCATGACGACGGGATAAAAGCTGGTGAGGTGCATGGGGCTTTCCTTTGCCAAAAAAGAGACATACTGTATGTATGTAAACATCAAATAACATACAGGCTGAATGTATGCAATATGAATCTGCCAAGCGGAGCAACAAGGAGAGATCAGATGCAACGCGCGCCGCGCTGATTGCGGCGGGACGCGAGTTGTTCACCGAGCGGCCCTACGGCGAAATCGGAACGCCTGAGATCGTCAGCAAAGCCGGCGTGACCAGAGGCGCGCTCTATCATCATTTCGCCGACAAACAGGCGCTGTTTGCCGCCGTGGTGGATGCCGAAGCCGCAGCGGTAGCCCTTGAGATCGAACAATCCTCCCCGCAGGGAACCGAGCCGGGTGACGCACTATTGGTCGGCGGTCGGGCCTATCTCGACGCCATGGCCGTGCCTGGGCGCACCCGGTTGCTGCTGCTCGATGCGCCGGCGGTGCTTGGGCATGCGCAAGCGGAAGCCATAGACATGTCCCACGGTGCTCGCACGCTCCATGACGGATTGGGCATGGCTATTGCCGCCGGAACAATGCCGCCGCTACCGCTTGACCCACTGACGCAGGTCATATCGTCGGCCTTCGACAGGGCGGCCTTGGCCATTGAGGCCGGAGGAAATCGCGCCGAGTGGGAAACCGTTCTCGGAGCGCTTTTGGCCGGGATTGCGCGTCCGTCCTAAAGCTGCTTGCTCATCTGAGAGAGTAGGGCGCGCAAGGCGGCGGGTTTGACCGGCTTGTTGAGAACCGGCGTGCCGCGCGTTTCGGCCAGCTGCCGGACTGCCGGCGTCTGGTCGGCGGTAACCAGCACCGTGGGGAGATGTCCGCCGACGATCTGTTTGAGCCATTCGATAGCGTCGAGACCGGAGGTCTGGTCCAGGTGATAGTCCATCAGGACCAGATCGGGCACCCACCCTTCCAGCATGCCCAATTGCGCAATTTCTTTCAGCGACGTCGCTGTTCGAACTTCGCACCCCCAGTTTTCCAACAGGCCCGACATGGCATCGAGGATCGAGCGCTCATTGTCCACACACAGGATATGCAGTCCTTCGAGTTGGGTACTTTCTCGTGCGGGCGTCGCATCGGCCGGTTCAGGCACGCGCGGGGCCATGGCGATAAGCGGGACCGTAATCGAAAACCGTGATCCCCTGCCCACTGTGCTGTCGATTTCCATAGGATGGTCGAGCGCGGCAAGGATGCGCTGGACGATGGACAGGCCCAGCCCCAATCCCGGCGCAATTCGCGCGCCCTGTTCGAGCCGGGAGAATTCGGTGAAGATCATCTGGTGCTGATGACGGTCGATCCCGATACCCGTGTCGATCACATCCAGCCGCACGCTGTCCCCCCGGCGGCGGCACCCGACCAGCACGCTGCCGCCCGGGCGCGTGTATTTGACGGCGTTCGACACCAGGTTCTGGATCACTCGAGCCAGCAGCATCCGATCCGAACGTACAGTGAAGGATGCACCAACGACCCGCAGATCGATATTTTTCTCGCTCGCCAGAGGCTGGAACTCGATCTCGATCTTTTTCAAAAGATCGAGAATATCGATATTGGTCCGCGTGACCTTGAGTGCTCCGGAATCCATGCGCGAGATGTCGAGCAGGGTGGACATTATATCTTCGACCGCGTTGAGCGAAGCATCGATCGATGAAGCCAGTTCGGCGGTCGGCGTGCCGCGCGTCCGCTCGAAAAGCGTCGAAGTATAGAGCCGGGCCGCATTGAGCGGCTGCAGAAGGTCGTGACTGGCCGCGGCCAGGAACCGCGTTTTCTCGTGATTGGCGGCGTCCGCCTTGGCGCGGGCCTTTTCCAGTTCCGCATTCAGCAGCGTGAGGGCGCGGGTTCGGTCGTTAACCCGTTCTTCGAGCGTATGGTTGACCTGTTCCAGCGCCGTCTCTGCACGCGCCCTGTCGGTCACATCTGAAAAAGAAATGAGCAGTCCGCCATCGGGCAGGCGCGCCGTATGGATTTCGAGCTGGTGGCCAGAAATGTTCGTGCGCTGGGTCAGTGTTGTGGGCTCGGCGGTGATCAGGCGCCGTCGCTGGTCGGCGACCACCTGCGGCGTGCCCGGACCGAGATCGCCCCGCCGGGCCATGAACAGCAGGATGTCATCGAGCGGGGTGCCGGAAAGCACCAGCAATTGCGGCAGCCCCATGCCCACACGATACTGGGTGTTTGCGGTGGCCAGCCGGAGTTCGGAATCGAATACGGCAAGACCATAGGGCAGGTGGTCGATAGCTCCGGTCAAACCGGGTTCGAATGCAAGCTGTTCTGGAACTGCGCTATCGGACATGGGGTGCTCCTAACCCGCCCTCGAATGCTGTCGTGGCCCTCCCGGGGCGGATATGTCAAGTCATCCCAATGGACAGGGGCCGGGAATCGGGGCTAGCTTCCACAGGCCGCACGGGAGCGGAAGCAGGGACAGGAGGCACAGCGATGTCATTCGTCAAGGAATTCAAGGAATTTGCCGTCAAGGGCAACATGGTCGACATGGCCGTGGGTATCATCATCGGCGGAGCGTTCGGCACGATCGTGTCCTCTCTGGTCGATGACATATTCATGCCGGTCATTGGACTGGTGCTTGGTGGGATCGACTTCACCAACCTGTTCGTAGTGCTTTCCAACCCCGAGGGCGTTGCGGTGCCGTCCCTTGCGGTCGCCCAGGCAGCGGGCGTGGCTACCCTCAATGTCGGACTGTTTATCAACGCGGTGGTGAAATTTGCCATCGTGGCATTCGCGCTGTTCATGCTGGTCAAGGGCATCAACATGCTGCGGCGCGATGCCAAGGAAGAAGAAAAGCCGGCCGAGCCGGCAGCGCCTCCGCGCGAGGAAGTCCTCCTCGCCGAAATCCGTGATATCCTCAAGGCTAAGGGCTAGCCATTAGCCCGCGAGAACAGCAAATCTAAGCAAAAGGGTCCGTTCAAAATGAGCGGACCCTTTAACATAAGATAAGGACGATTGTCCTGTCTACGTACTTTATCCTATTGCTTGTAGAGAAATAAGACTATAATCCTATTGCTACGTAGTGAGCGATAGGGGTGAGTCCGAACGGCAGAATCTGCTCCCTATAGCAAACTTCGTGCGCGATTCATCTTAGCGGTCGCCAAATCGCTCTGAACGCAAGGCATCGCTGGTCGATGTGCCGCTGATCCGGTCTGGACCCCGGAAGCAGACGGCTACGGCATGCCGGAATTCGGGCGGTGGGTTCTAAAGCTGTAGCGGTTCTGAGGATGGATGGAATTCACCCCTTCGTCCCGAAGCGCAACAAAACAAGGACTTGGAGCAATTGGTGCAGTTTGAAGAAGCGGAATGCTCCAGGGAGTCGGACGCCGGCGTTCGTCGGTGGAATTTGCCTTTGACACTCAATCGGAGAGGGGGCTCGGCGTGTGGTTTTTTGCACGACGCATCCCGAACGAACTGGAGAAAGCAATGAATTCGGAAATTTCCTATCGGCCATTTCTCAATCGGGATCGACTGGTCCACATTGTCGACAGCGACCAGCCCACATGTGACGGGCTCGACGTCCTGTTTCGGCTCGAGGGCTTTCAGACGGCCATTTCACGCAACAGCGATGATTTCATCGCCCGTTTCGGCCAGCGCCGGCCCGACGTGGTTATCCTCAACTTCGATCTGGACGGCGAGGATATGCTGCCCGCACTGCGGCGCATAAAGGATATGCGGTCTGGTATTCCGGTCTTCATGCTGGCAGATCGTCCGCTTGTCGATGGCACGGTCGAGGCCATGCGGTCCGGGGCGAGCGACGTTTTTGTCAAGCCGGTGGATTCGGAGCGTTTCGTACGTGCCGTACGCGAAACCCTGCGACGCGACGTTCATGTCAAACCTTCCCACGACGGCCAGCGCGAGGTCGAGATCCGGGGCTTTGCACAACTGACCCCCCGTGAGCGCGAAGTGCTGCAACTGGTCACCAACGGACAGTCCAATAAGGAGGCCGGGCGCGAATTGGGAATTTCACCCCGAACGATCGAAGTGCATCGGGCACGGGTCATGGAGAAGCTCGGCGCCCGCAACACAGCCGACCTGATCCGAATCGTCTTGACGAGCTAGCGTTCAGCCTGGCTCTGTTATTGCCCAGAGATGGCGCGCCGGATCCGGTGCGCCGGTCTGGCGGAGCCGGAAGATTGTCGTAATCAACGAAGCGCCGCCCGGTTTCTGCAAATCCGAGGTCGATGACAACACCATTCCACCCGCCATCCGAGCGGTTGACAACGCCGAGCCACTGGTGCCAGATTTTACAGGGCTCGTGCAGCCCGCCGCTCGCACCCGAAAGGGCAGGTGAATGCACGTCACAAAACCCATGGTTTGACCCTGATGGGCAAGCTGTCGGTAACGCGAGCGCTGACAAATGATCTTGCCCCAGCAAGGATCGAATCATGTTGGATTTCCCAGCACCAAAAACCATGGCCAAATCGCTGCGCAGCGCCCTGGCCGAACATGGGCACGAGCTTTCGCATGGCGAGTGCCTCGAACTCGTGGCACGTCAGTTGGGGTATGCCGACTGGAACGTGCTCGCGGCGCGCGAGACGTCAAAGTCGCCACCCGATCTTCAGATGCCGGAAGGATGGTTCGCCGCATCCCATTCCAGTCGCGAGATGTTCCGCATGGGTGTGGCGCCGGGGCTCGCAGGCGTAGCAATGATCGAGGCACGAGCCGACACCAGGATTCCGCCCGATATGACCGGCGTCCTGATGCAGTCATTCTCAGCCCGGACCTTTCGCGCCAAACGATTACGGTTTTCCGCTCAGTTGAAGACCCAAGGTGCAACGGCTGGCACAATCTGGATGCGTGTTGATCCTCGCGGCGGCGGCCGATATCTGCGCTTTGACAATATGCTCAATCGCACTGAGAACGGCGCCCTCAAGGGCGACGCGGACTGGACTGAACGCAGCATAGTTCTTGATGTCCCGTATTCAGCCGAGAGCATCCATCTGGGTTTCCTCCTGAAGGGGAAAGGCGCTGTATGGGCCCGAAATTTCACGCTTGATGTCGTGGGCAATGATCTGCCCGAAACCATCGACGGGCAATTTCCCCAAGGTCCGACCAATTTCGGTTTCAATCTGCGTTAGCAACCAAAAACGGGGCGTGCCTGGGCACGCCCCGTATGTTTCAGCCTGATGCCCCGGGTCATTTGCCCAGAACTGGTTATGCCTACCCACCAACCGTCGGCAGCGTCAGGTCACCCGCCACAAGCTTGTTTTCCATAAGCTTGGACATATCGAAATCCCGCTGCAATTCCAGCGCCTGCCACACCGAGATCAGCGCATCGCAAAGTTCGGCGATCATGTCGTCGGTGTGGTATGGCGTCGGCGTAATGCGCAGCCGCTCGGTGCCCTTGGGAACCGTGGGGTAGTTAATAGGCTGGATATAGATGTTGTGCCGCTCCATCAGCATGTCGCTGGCTGCCTTGCACAGGCGCGCGTCACCGACGATGAGCGGAACGATATGAGTGTCGGTCGGCAGAACCGGCAATCCAGCCTCGGCCAGGACGCGCTTGACGCGGCCAGCCTGGCGCTGCTGGCCCTCGCGCTCGACATTGGAGACCTTGAGATGCTCGATCGAGGTGCGGGCCGCCGCGCAAAGCGCCGGGGGCAGGGCGGTCGTGAAGATGAACTCGGGCGCGTAGGAGCGTACGGCGTCGACGATCGCCTTGTTGGCCGTGATGTATCCGCCCATGACGCCGAACCCCTTGGCCAGCGTTCCTTCGATAATGTCGATCCGGTCCATCAGGTCGTCGCGCTCGCAGATGCCGCCGCCGCGCGGGCCGTACATGCCCACCGCATGGACCTCGTCGATATAGGTCATGGCGTTGAATTCATCTGCCAGATCGGCGATCGCCTCGATGGGGGCCACATCACCATCCATGGAATAGACGGATTCGAACACGATCAGCTTGGGGCGTTGCTTGCCGGCTGCGGCGAGCAGGTCGCGCAGATGGTCGAGATCATTGTGGCGGAAAATCTTCTTTTCCATGCCCGACTGGCGCACGCCCTGAATCATCGAGGCGTGGTTGAGCTGGTCGGACAGGATAAGACAATCGGGAATGAGCCGCGCAACGGTTGAAATCGTCGCTTCGTTGGAAACAAACCCCGAAGTAAAGACCAGCGCTGCTTCCTTGCGGTGCAGATCGGCAAGCGAACGTTCGAGTTCGACCAGCGGGCGGTTTGTGCCTGAAATGTTGCGTGTGCCGCCAGCACCGGCGCCAAGCTTGCCGGCCGTTTCCTGCATGGCGCCGATCACCGCCGGGTGTTGGCCCATGCCCAGATAATCGTTGGAACACCAGATGGTGATTTCGCGGGCATTGTCTGCGCTGTCGCGAAACAGCGCGCGGGGGAAATGCCCGGCAATACGTTCGATATCGGCAAATACGCGATAGCGTTTTTCAACCCGAAGTGCGTCGATCGCATCTTCGAAGATGCCGCGATAGTCCATGAGGCCTACTCCACTGGCGTCACCGGACTAAGGTGCGGCGGCGCTTTTATACATAGCAGTCTGGCGTGCCTTGAAAACGGCGCGTCTTCTCTTTGTGCCCTTCCGAAACGGAAGCCGATATGATCTTTATCAAATCGTTGGACGGAATGTCATTGGCAAATCACACCATTGCATCCGTACAATCCACGGAGATCGGACAGCATCGCGATACTATAGCCATAATTGTGATCGGGTGAAGAGTGCGTTCGGCGCGACCCAATGACGCGACGGCCCCGCACGGACCTCATGTTTGCCATCAAACATCGGACTGACAAACCGGCCAAATCAGGGTAAAACCACGGCGTTTGTAAACTGGCCGCAATCACGTTCCTGCCGCAATTGGCCAGCAATGATCGCGGCGATAATCACAAAGCGGTGAGCTCATCATGAAGAAACAGGCAGTCGCCCTCACAGCCGTTGCAGCACTCTTGCTCGCCGGCTGTTCCACCAACCCCTATACCGGGGAATCCCAGCTTTCCAACACCGCAGGCGGCGCGCTGCTTGGTGCGGGTGGTGGCGCCATCGGTGGCGCGTTGATCGGTTCAGCGGTGGGTGATGCGCGGGTCGGCGCGCTCATCGGTGCCGGCGTTGGTGCGCTGGCCGGCGGTGCCATCGGCAACTACATGGACCAGCAGGAAGCTCAGCTTCGCGCGCAACTGCAAGGGACGGGCGTCTCGGTAACCCGGGTGGGTGACAACATCATCCTCAATATGCCCTCAAACATCACCTTCGGAGTCAATCAGTCCGACATCCAGCCAGCGTTCCAGAACACACTGCGCTCGGTTGCTCTGGTGCTTCAGGAATACAACCAGACCCTGGTCGATATCATCGGCTACACGGACTCTACGGGGTCTGCGAGCTACAACCTGACTCTTTCTCAGCAACGCGCCACTTCGGTACAGCGCACGCTTGCCCAGTTCGGCGTCGATCCTCGCCGCTTCTTTGTGGAAGGGCGCGGCATGGCCAACCCGATCGCCGACAACTCGACCGAAGCCGGTCGTGCCCAGAACCGTCGCGTCGAAATCCGCATCGTTCCGATCCGCAACTAGAGCGCGTCCAGCAAAAGCATGTCCTCGACCCGATCGGGGATGGAAACGGTTTTGCGGTTCGGACGCGCGACGAAACAAGGACTTGGATCAAGTCCGCGATTGAAAGACCGAAGGGCCGCGCAAGCGAAAAGCGGATTTGACCTAGCGATATAGGCACTTGCCATATAAAAAGGGCGCCCCGGTTTTCCGGAGCGCCCTTTTTTGTGTGAGCGGATCTTAAAGAACGACGATCGTCGACCCGAACCGCACATTTTCGGCCAGATGGATGACGTCCTGATGCAGCAGGCGCACGCATCCTGACGAGACGGCATGGCCGATGGTCCATGTCTCGCCGGTGCCATGGATGCGATAGAGAGTGTCGCGATTGCCTTGGTGGATATAGAGCGCGCGCGCACCCAGCGGGTTGTCGAGTCCCGGGGGTTGGCCATTACGCCATTTTTCGAGTTCTGGCTGGCGGTCCACCATTTCTGATGGCGGCGTCCAGACCGGCCATTCACGTGAATAGGCGATGTGCCCGCGGCCCGACCATTCGAACCCGGCACGGCCCAGCCCCGCGCCATAGCGCATGGCGGTGCCGCCCTCCTCGACGTGGTAGAGATAGAAATTCGGTGTATCGACGATGACCGTCCCAACCTTTTCAACGGTGGGATAGGGAACGCGCTGACGGTAATATTTCTGATCGAGATAGCGCAGATCGACCGCGGGAAGAGGAAATTGTTCCTCAGGCACCGCCGCATACATCGCCACCACTTCCGGCGATATCGGCGGTGGCAATTGAATTTGAGTCCTAGGTTGGGTGGTGGTCGTACAACCAGCGGCAGCGGCCGCGAGCAGGCTTGATGCGCCGGCCATGAAGCCGCGCCGGGTCAGGGTCAGTTCGGACATGTCAAAATCTCACGGTTTGGCGGCAGGAGGCGCTCGCCAGAAAAAAGGGAAAGGTCGTTACAGGGAATTCAGGCCCGGGGCGGTGGAATGTCGAGCAAGGGGGGCGGACCGTCGTCAATCGCCAGGTCGATCGGGACGGGCCAGCAGCTATGGGCATCAGGTTTGGGCGGCTGTTCCAAGTGCACGAGATCGGCATGGAACTGACATCCCGACACCAGGATGCCCAGGCCCATCTTCTTCCAGCAACGGCCGAGCTTTTCCGCTACATCGAGGCCGATGGCGACTTCCGCTGATGCATCGTAACAAAAAGCGTTCTGTTCGGCGGGCCGGTCGTCGGGCGTTCGCGCGGACGCAAAGGAGGCCGAAACAAGCAAAAGGCCGAAGGCCAACATCAGAATGGGCAGGTACCGGATCATGACCCATGGGTTCCGCACCAATAGTGGCGCGAAAAAGGCGCGGCGCGGTCACGGAGCGGTGATGCGCTGATACACCCGCAACAGTGTTGCCCGGCGGTCACAACATTGGTCGCGTCAAGCGGGTTTCAGGCTGTGGATGGGACGATTGAGGCTTTGCTTGGGCCACAATCGCCACCTAAGGTCCGGCATCTGTTTGACCAGTACCGGATTCCTATGACCGATATCGCAAACTCCATCGCCGGACTCATCGCAACCGAAATCTCTGCCCGTCCCGAACAGGTAAAGGCAGCGGTCGACCTCCTCGACGGAGGGGCTACGGTTCCCTTTGTTGCGCGATATCGCAAGGAAGTCACGGGCGGCCTTGATGATGCGCAATTGCGTATGCTGGAAACCCGCCTCGGCTATCTGCGTGAGCTCGAAGCACGCCGGGCAGCCATCCTGCAATCAATCGATTCACAGGGCAAGCTCACCAGCGAACTGTCCACCCAGATCGCCCGGGTCATGACCAAATCCGAGCTTGAGGATATCTATCTTCCCTACAAGCCAAAGCGCCGCACCAAGGCCGAGATCGCGCGCGAGCGCGGCCTTGAGCCGTTGGCCGATGCACTGTTTGAAAACCGGGCTCTCGAACCGCTTGTCGAGGCGGAAAAATACCTTTCGGACGATGTGCCCGATACGAAAACAGCCCTCGATGGCGCCCGCGACATTCTTGCCGAGCGCTTCGCCGAGGACACCGACCTGATCGGCCGGCTGCGCGACTATATGGAGCGCAAAGCGGTGCTCCGCGCGACAGTCATCGACGGCAAACAGGAGCAGGGCGCCAAGTTTTCCGACTATTTCGATCACGCCGAAGCCTGGTCCAAAGTCCCCAGTCACAGGGCCCTGGCCATGCTGCGCGGGCGGAATGAGGAGATGCTGGCCGTCGATCTCGAACTCGATGCCGACGCCGAGGGCAAATACAAGCCCGCCGAAACAATGGTCGCTGCCCATTTCGGCATCCGCGCCGATGGCGGGCCTGCGGACCAGTGGCTGATGGACGTCGCCCGCTGGAGCTGGCGCGTCAAGCTTTGGCTCCATCTCTCCGTCGATCTGATGGGGCGGTTGCGCGAGCGGGCTGAAGACGAAGCGATCACCGTCTTTGCGCGCAATCTCAAGGATCTGCTTCTTGCCGCGCCAGCGGGCAACCGCGCGACCATGGGGCTCGATCCGGGCATCCGAACCGGGGTCAAGGTGGCCGTCGTCGATGCTACCGGCAAGGTGCTCGATACCGCGACCATCTATCCGTTTCAGCCGCGCAACGACGTGCACGGGAGCCTTGCCACGCTCATGGCTCTTGTCGCCCGCCACAAGGTCGATCTCATTGCAATCGGCAATGGCACGGCCAGTCGCGAGACCGAGCGGCTGGTTACCGATATGCTGTCGATGGTCCCGGCTCCCAGGCCGCTCAAGGTCGTGGTCAGCGAGGCGGGCGCCTCTGTCTATTCGGCCTCCGAGACGGCCTCGCACGAACTCCCCGATCTCGACGTCTCGCTGCGCGGCGCCGTCTCCATCGCCCGCCGCCTTCAGGACCCTTTGGCCGAACTGGTCAAGATCGAGCCCAAATCGATTGGCGTGGGTCAGTATCAGCACGATGTGGACCAGTACCGGCTCGCCAAATCGCTCGATGCCGTGGTGGAAGATGCCGTCAATGCGGTGGGGGTCGATCTCAACACCGCCTCTGCGCCGCTTCTGGCGCGGGTCTCGGGACTTGGCACGTCACTGGCCCAAGCCATTGTCGCCCACCGCGATGCCAATGGAGCGTTCGCGGCCCGCAAGGACTTGCTCTCCGTTGCCCGGCTCGGGCCAAAGGCGTTTGAGCAGGCCGCCGGTTTCCTGCGCATTCGCGACGGCGCCGAACCGCTCGACGCCTCCTCGGTCCATCCCGAGGCCTATGGCGTGGCGCGAAAGATCGTTGCGGCCTGCGGCCGTGATATCGGGCAATTGATGGGGGACAGCGCCGCGCTCAAAAAACTCGATCCGCGCAGCTTTGTTGACGATATTTTCGGGCTGCCCACCGTGCGCGATATTCTCGCCGAACTCGAAAAACCCGGCCGCGATCCGCGTCCCGAATTCAGGACGGCGACTTTTGCCGACGGCGTCGAAGAAATTTCCGATCTCAAACCCGGGATGATGCTCGAGGGGACGGTTACCAACGTCGCCGCCTTCGGTGCCTTTGTCGATATCGGCGTGCATCAGGACGGTCTCGTCCACGTATCCCAGCTCGCCGACCGCTTTATCAAGGACGCCCATGAGGTGGTCAAGGCCGGCGATGTGGTCAAGGTCAAGGTGCTGGAGGTCGACGCAAAACGAAAGCGAATCAGCCTCTCGATGCGCCGCGATGCGGCGCCCGGGCGAAGCGCCGAAAAGCGACGGCCCGAACCCGACGCGCCGCGCCCCAAAAAGCCCAGCCAACCTGCTCCTGCGCCACAGGGCGCTCTGGGCGCAGCGCTGGCCGATGCTCTGCGCCGGGGTAAATAGGCGCGATCAGCTGTCTTGGGCGACGTGCAGGAGGTAGCCCAGCCCGAACCCCACGGCGGCAGCCACCACAAGCACGGCGCCCGCGCTCGCTGGAGCCTTATGCGCAGCCCGCGAAAGGACGTCTATTTCCTTGCGGGCATGCCGCACGGTTCGCCGGGCGTTCTTGCGAGCGCCATGAACGAAATCGTCTGCCCCGTCGGCAAGGTCATCGAAGTCAAGCCCGTGGTCGGCAAGGCTCTTGGAAATCGAGTTCAACTGTTGCCTCAGCTCGCGAAGCTGGGACTTGATGGGTTTTTCCAACCCGTTCGTCAAAGTCAGATTGGCCATAGCAATTCTCCATGCAGGGGACACGGAGTCTTAAACGATCCCAACCTTCGCGCGGTTCCGAAACCGCTACTGCGCAGTGCCCGCTTCTTCGAGATAGCTCTGATATGCACCCCGGCACATCAGTTCGGCCAACTCGCCGGCCCTGCCCGGGAAGGCCCGCGATGTCCGCAGACAAACGCCTTCATGATCTTCATGGATCAAAGGGTCGATGAGACCGAAATAGCAGGTGATCTTGTAGCGCTCCTTGAAGGCCTCGCTGACGTCGGGCTTGATCGCGCTCTCGACATAGGCGTCACAGCGATTGATCGCCTCGATACTGGAAAAACCCTGCGACGAGGCAGGGCTGGAAAGTCCCAACCCCAACACACCCACAATCGATGCTACCGCAACGCGCATCACCAAATCCCGCCCACAATTTGCCGCCACTCAACTTCAAATCGCCGGCGGCCTCAATATCCCCGTCGCGACCGGACGCGCGCGGACGGCATTCTGTTGCTCAACTGTCGCAGTATCGCAGCGCGCAGGCGCTATTGCGGTTCGCAACTTCCCGGAAGAATGGCTTCCAGGCTGCCCTGAGCGGGATCGAGTTCGCCATCGGTGATGGACATTGGTCTGAAAGGCGGGGTTGCCTGAACGCCGGGTTGTGCGAGCCGGAGAGTATAGCATCCCGCAAAACTGGCCGCTGTCCCGTCGGTCATTGTCGCTTCGATGGCAGCGGGAATGGTGTAATAGATCGTCCCGGCGGCACCTTCGGCGACCTCCGGGCCAACGATCAATTGCACGGTGTCGGTATTTTCATACCCTGCAGCAAACGCCTCGAAATCGGCCTGCTCATCGGCGCCGTCTTCATGCTCGAAATAGGACCAGGCTCGCAGATATTCCTGGCGGCTGATGGCGTTGTACAGGGATTCAATTACCGCCGCTGCCGTAGACCGATTATCGTAATAGGGATTGTCGGGCACCGGTTCATCAAGATCGTCCGCCCCGGGCGGTGGTGCTTCTACGTCGCCGGGAACCACAGTCACGTCAGCCGCGACCGGAGCCGCCGGGGTCGCCACCTCGGCAAGGGCCGGGCAAGCCAGAAACGCGGCAGCGAGGGCCACACTCAGTCTGTCCATGAACACTCTCCTTTCCCCCTCAACGCACAGCAAAGCGCCAACGTTGCCCGAAACAGGCTATGCCGATATCAACCAAGGGGAAAATGGTGCTGCTGGACAGGATTGAACTGTCGGCCTCTCCCTTACCAAGGGAGTGCTCTACCACTGAGCTACAGCAGCGCCGGCGCCGGTAGCGCGAGGGCTATCCGGATGCGGGCCTCTACTGCCACAGGCCATCTGTGGACGCAAGGGCAAAAAACTGCCACTAGAACACCGATCATCTCCGCCAGGGGCCAGCTCATGTCCAATCCGGATCGCGACCAAAGATTGGCCGCAAAGCTCAGGGAAAATCTGCGCCGCCGCAAAGCCCAGGCCAAGGCTCGGACCGTGCCGGCTGCTACATCGGACCAAAAAGAGGGGACGGGCACCTCAAAACGCCAGCCAACCGGCAAGAAAGAGCCCTGACCTTCCCGTTTGTTGCAGCCTGTTCGGGGCTGCGCTACCACAGTCTCAAACTTCGCATCGCCCTTTCGGGGCCGATTCGCTTACAATCCCTGTTCAAGGAGTGCCGCATGGACCGCATCCGCATCGTGGGTGGCAACGAGCTTAATGGCGAAATCCACATCTCGGGCGCCAAGAACGCGGCGCTGCCCCTGATGATCGCCTCACTTCTGACCGAGGAGCCGCTGGTGCTCGTCAACGTGCCGCGCCTTGCGGACGTCAAGCAGCTTGAGCGCATCCTTGAGAATCACGGGGTCGATATTGCGGTGCATGGGCGCCGTCGGGGCGATACCGAAATGGGCGGGCAACGGATAACGTTCACGGCTTCCGATATCGTCGACACGACAGCGCCATACGAACTGGTATCGACGATGCGCGCCAGTTTTTGGGTCATCGGGCCGCTTCTGGCCCGCGAGGGACAGGCAAAGGTTTCGCTCCCCGGCGGTTGCGCCATCGGCACGCGGCCTGTGGATTTCTACCTTGACGGCTTGCGCCAGCTCGGCGCCGAAATCGAGATCGATGCCGGCTATGTGCTGGCGCGGGCGCCGGGCGGCAGGTTGAAGGGCGGAAGTGTTCGTTTTCCAAAGGTGTCCGTGGGCGCTACCCATGTGGTGATGATGGCGGCGACCCTCGCGGAAGGGACGACAACGATCGAGAATGCGGCGCTCGAACCTGAAGTGACCAATCTGGCCGAGTGCCTTGTCGCCATGGGCGCGAAAATCTCCGGCATCGGCACCGGGCGGCTGGTCATCGAAGGCGTCGAAAAGCTCGATGGCGCGATCCACGAAGTGGTACCGGACCGCATCGAAACGGGCACCTATGCCTTTGCGGCGGCAATGACCGGGGGCGAGGTGTTTCTGCGCAACGCAAGGCCCGAGCTGCTCCAGACGGCACTCGACGTTCTGGTGCGCACCGGGGTGGAAATCACTCCTCAAGAGGGCGGTCTGCGCATCAAGCGCAACGGCAACGGCATCATGCCCGTCGATGTCGAAACCGATCCGTTCCCGGGGTTCCCAACCGATCTGCAGGCCCAGTTCATGGCGCTCATGGCGCGTTCGAGCGGCGTGTCGGCCATCAAGGAAACCATTTTCGAGAACCGCTTCATGCATGTGGCCGAGCTAGCGCGCTTTGGCGCCAACATCCACGTCGATGGACAGACCGCGACGGTAACTGGAGTGCCCGAACTCAAGGGCGCCCAGGTGATGGCGACCGATTTGCGCGCTTCGGTCTCGCTGGTTATTGCCGGGTTGGCGGCGCGGGGCGAAACCGTGGTCAACCGCATCTATCATCTCGATCGCGGTTTCGAGCGTCTTGAAAACAAGCTTTCGCGATGCGGGGCCGAGATCGAACGGATTGCCGGTTAAGCAAGAGGCCATATTAGGCTTGCACTTTGGGCGGCAAATGCCCAGATGTTGGCCATGACTTCCATCGATCCCCTACCCAAGGCCACTATGACCGACCTCAAGCTTTTGGCGCTCGACAGCGAAGACCTCGAGATCGTTTCCGCTCATGTTCAAGACGCCGTCGTCCGGGTGGGCGATATGGGCTATTCCAAAAAGGATCGCCGCTTCGTGCTGCTCATGAACCGCTATGCCTGGGAGGCTGGCGACAAACGTGGCCAGCGCAAGCGGGCCGGTCTTCATTTCGATCACGTGACCGCCGCACACGCCGAAGGGTTCGATCTCAATTCCAGGGACGGCGTTCTCGAGTTGCTGGCCGTGACCTTCGAGCCAACCGATGCACCTGCTGGACAGGTCTTGCTTACCTTTGCCGGGGGTGGCAGGGTGCGCCTCGACGCTGAATGTCTCGAAGCGCGTCTTCGCGATCTCGGCGGGGTTTGGGCGGCCAAGACCCAGCCCAAGCACGACGTCGACTGACCGGGGCGCGATCAGCCAATCATGACTGCACTTCTTTCAAGCGCTGAACCGGGCTTTGCCCAGGCCTTCGAGACGCTTCTGGGTTCCAAACGCGAAGTTTCGGTCGAAGTGGGCGAGACAGTCGCGGCGATCATAGCCGACGTGCGCGCCCGTGGAGATGAAGCGCTGATCGAACTCACCAGAAAGTTCGACGGGCTCGAACTCACCCCGCAAACCATGCGGTTCTCCGCGGATGATATCGATGCGGCCTGGCAGGCGGTTTCCCCGCAAATCCGCGATGCGCTGACGCTGGCGCATCGGCGCATCACCGCCCATCACGAAAAGCAAAAGCCTGCCGACCAGATCTATACCGATGAGATCGGCGTCACGCTGGGCAGCCGCTGGACGGCAGTCGAGGCCGCCGGGCTCTATGTGCCGGGCGGGCTGGCGTCATATCCGTCCTCGGTGCTCATGAATGCCATTCCCGCCAAGGTGGCAGGGGTCGAAAGACTTGCAATGGTGGTCCCCACGCCAAACGATGTTGTCAATCCTGCCATTCTCGCGGCGGCCAGGATCGCCGGCGTCACGGAAATCTATCGCGTCGGCGGTGCGCAGGCGATTGCGGCGCTGGCCTTTGGCACCGCGACCATTGCGCCCGTCGCCAAGATCACCGGCCCGGGCAATGCCTATGTCGCCGCCGCCAAGCGCCAGGTGTTCGGCACGGTCGGCATCGATATGATCGCCGGTCCCTCCGAAGTGCTCATCATCGCCGATGGTTCGGCCAATCCGGCGTGGGTTGCCGCCGATCTTCTCGCGCAGGCCGAGCACGGGGCAGGGGCGCAATCTATCCTCATCACCACAGATCCGGCCTTGGCGCGCGCCGTTCAGGCCGAAGTCGAACGGCAACTGACCACCCTTGGAGCGCCTGACAATGCGCGTCAGGGCTGGGAAGAATTCGGTGCGATCATCACGGTCGACAGACTTGAACGAGCGATGTCGCTGGCCAACCGCATCGCTTCAGAACATGTCGAACTTGCCCTCGATGACCCGGAACCCTGGATCGACCGGATCCGCAACGCCGGCGCGATCTTTGTCGGCCATCACACGCCGGAATCGATCGGCGATTATGTGGGCGGCTCCAATCACGTTCTCCCGACGGCCCGCTCGGCCCGGTTTGCGTCCGGGCTTGGCGTTCTCGATTTTATGAAGCGCACGTCGATACTTGGCTGCACGCCCGGGGCTTTGGCCGAACTGGCCGAGGCAACGGTAACCCTGGCCGAAACAGAAGGGCTTGAGGCCCATGGAAAGTCGGTGTCGATAAGGCTCAATCGCTGATGGAAAAGCGGCCCTTCGATCCCCAGACCGACAGGATCGTCACGGTTACGCTCGACCCCACAACGATCACTTCGGTCGATCCCGACGAAGTTCACGAATGGCGCGTCGCCATCTATGATCTTGTCGATTCCAACCGCTTTTATCCCGCGCGTGTCACGGCCAGGGGGCCCTATGCGCTGCACCTGTCGATCATCCACAACCACATAGTGCTCGACGTCCGCCATCCCGAAACGTTCAACCCGATTGCCGCGCATTACCTTTCGCTCACCCCGTTCCGAAGTCTGATCAGGGACTATTTTCGCATCCGCGAAAGCTATTATGAAGCGATCCGCTCGGCCTCCACCTTCCAGATTGAGGCAGTCGATATGGGCCGGCGCGGCCTGCACAATCAGGCGGCCGAGCTCTTGATCGAGCGGTTGGACAACAAGCTGGTGATGGATCTGGAAACCGCCCGGCGGCTCTTCACCCTGATTTGTGCTGTCCAGCCCTATGCGGCGCGGGTGACCGAGCAGGAAAGCCAGCTGCCGACGATCCTGTTCGTTTGTTCGATGAATTCGGTGCGCTCACCCATTGCCGCCGCGCTGGCCCGCAAGCATTTTCCGGGGCGCCTCATTGCCCGCTCGGCTGGTGTGCGTTCGGGAAAAGTCGATCATTTTGTCCATCAGGTCATGGAGGAGGTTGGTATCGACATGTCGGTGCACACCCCGCACACCATGGACGAACTGGTGGCGTCCAATTTCGACATCATCGTCACTCTGGCCGACGACGCTCAAAAGGCGGTAGCCGATCGCGGACTTGAAGCAGCGGTCATGGAGCACTGGTCGACCACCGATCCGTCCGAGATGGAAGCCAGCCGTGAATTGATCCTTGGGGCTTATCGCGAGTTGCGCGACACAATGGATATCAAGCTTCGCGGTGCGCTTGAGCCTATGCTGGCCAGGGCCGGAAAAAGCGCCTGAATCAGGGACTTTCAATTATTTGCGTTTGCGTTTAGTTTGCGCGCCAAATCGCGCCCCGCAGTTGAGTGCGGGCCTTAGGAAGGCCTCGGTCCGCATTCGCGATCAGTCATGGGGCAATATCAGGAGAAAGAATGGCAAAGGAAGAAGTGCTCGAATTCCCGGGCGTTGTCACCGAATTGCTTCCCAACGCGACGTTTCGCGTTAAGCTCGAGAACGAACACGAGATTATAGCCCACACAGCCGGGCGCATGCGCAAGAACCGCATTCGCGTTCTGGCCGGCGACAAGGTGCTCGTGGAAATGACGCCTTATGATCTGACCAAGGGCCGCATCACCTACCGCTTCAAGTAAACCTGCCTCGTGAGCCGATAGTGTCCAGCAGACGCCCCGAATTCATTCTCGCTTCGGCCTCGCCGCGTCGGCTCGCGCTCCTCAATCAGATCGGCATCGAGCCCGACCACCTGATCCCCGCGCATGTGGACGAAACCCCTGAGAGAGGCGAGCTCCCGCGCCGCCTTGCCCAGCGCCTCGCCCATGCCAAGGCGGTCGAGGTGCGCAACAAGGCGCGCCAGGCCGGGCTGGCGTCCGAATCGGTGGTCCTTGCCGCCGACACGGTGGTGGCGGTCGGGCGTCGCATTCTGCCCAAGGCGGAAACCATGGATGAGGCGGCAAGCTGCTTGCGGCTCCTGTCGGGCCGCGCGCATCGGGTCTTTACCGGCGTTTGCGTCATTTCGGCATCCGGCCAGGCCCGCGAACGGCTGGTCGATACTCGCATCCGCTTCAAGCGTCTTTCCAACAAGGAAATCGAGGCCTATCTGGCCAGCGGCGAGTGGAACGGCAAGGCAGGGGGCTATGCCATTCAGGGCATTGCCGGCGCCTTTGCGGTCAAGCTGAGCGGGTCCTATTCAGCCGTCGTAGGGCTGCCGCTGTTTGAAACCGTCGGCCTTCTGACTGCCGAGGGCTATCCCGTCCAGTTCAACTGGCTCAACGCGACGGCACTTCCAGGGGTCTAGCCATGCCCTCAAATGTAACGCGCCTGCGCACGCCAAAACCATGCCCGATCTGCGGCAAGCCATCGGTGCAGCAGTTCCATCCATTCTGTTCGGCCCGCTGCGCCGACGTCGATCTCAACCGTTGGCTCACGGGCAATTATGTGATCCCGGGCACCACCTCTTCCGCCGATGAGGACGACACAGACCAGGTCCAAAAAACGAACCAGGACTGATTCTCTCGCTGGGCGATCAGCGCCCCTGCGATCGCGGTTTCCACTGTCCGGAAAGAGGTTTGGGAAAAAGTACGGTCGACGCACAAAATTCGCGTCGGAGTGCTGGACAGTCCGGACCTGACTGCCTATAACCCGGCCACCAACACGGGACCCGCAAGAGCCCCGACCGGATGCCCAGGTAGCTCAGTTGGTAGAGCAGCGGATTGAAAATCCGCGTGTCGGCGGTTCAATTCCGTCCCTGGGCACCACTTCTCCCAATCTCGGTCGAAATGTTTGGTCCGCTACCGGAAAGCCGACGGGCGTTGCGGTTCACGCCAGATCATATACCGCCAGCAGGTTCGGCAGTACGGCAAGGTGCCAGTTGATTGACTCGCCGGCCGCCAGCGCCTGGCAGGCCGAATTGGCCGCATGGATTGCTGCAAATGCAAGGATACGTTTTCGCTTGTGGCCGAGCTTGGTGGCAAAGGCATCGGCCATGGCGTTGATCCGAACAGGATCTGCCGCCAGCTCAACCTTGCCCCAGGGATGCAGAAAGCTGGCCGCCAGATCATAGGCGGGGTCACCCCAGAGCCCGATGGGCGAGCGGGCGATCCAGCCTCGTTCGGCAAGCACGATCCGGTCGTGGTGAACGGCGCCATGCAGCGGAATTTCAGCTGCGGGTTTGTCGAGCGTCGCATAGGCTATGCCCACGGAGCGTGCGTAGAGATCGCGCGCGGTATCGGGCCATATCCGTACGTCGGCTGCAAAGAAATCGCTGAGATACTCACGCAGCGGCACCAGATTGTCCGGTTCATCGGGGCGGCTGACATGCAGCATCCCCACGAGATTGGCAATTGCGGCGGTTGCCTGGGCGTCCTTGCCGTCCAATGCCGGCTCGGACAGCATCCTGCCTTCCGCCCATTCTGTCAGGATGGCGTTCTCGGCGCTGCCGAAATGGCGTATGGCGCCGTCGCCACGATACCATTCGAGCAGATTGCCGGCCCTTTCGGGGTCTTCGGCGCCGGGCTTGTAGATACGCAGTGCCGCGTGGCTGTTGTCGCCACGCTGGACCTTGTAGGTCCAGGCCTCCTGGGTTTCTGCCACCTGGGTAAGTTTGGAAAGGCTCCAACGGATGGCAGCCTTGTTGAGGACGGTGTCGTGCGGTGCGGTGCCGATCGGAACCCCCTGTCGAAAGCGTTTGGGCGCGCGCCGGGAAAGAATCACTCTTGGTTCGGTACACACGCTTTCTAGCAAATTTCGGGCGAGCCGTCTGGTTCCCGCCAATGATGCGCAATCGCTACCGTTTGTCGAGCCAGGGCATCAGCCGCACGCGGGGGGAGGCTTCGGAGAATTTTGGCGCAATTTTCGAGGTGTCGTCGGAAAGTTCTGCATCGAGTTCGTCGAGCCTGGCTACGGCTATGCCAAGCAGATGATCCATTCCTGCATCGTACCAGACTTCATTGGCAAGCATGGCTCTCGCCTGTTCTATGCGGTCTTTTGCCAGTAAGTATGCTGTCGGCATTGGGCTCTCCATGGCTGTTTGCACACCTACGGGTAGGAAGTGCATATGAGTCGAACCAGCGCATACCCCCGATTTCACACAACACTACGCCCGCATGGTAAAACCGGCTTGAAGCATATTCCTTGGATTTGAAGTGCATTTTAGCGATGCAGATCTGCAAAGCCCCGTCCCTGGTGACGGCCTCTGGGGCGGGGCGGCTTGAGCGGCGTCTTAGCTCTTCTTGTTGGGCAACTTCTTGCGGTTGGTCGAGGCAATGTCCTCGAGCTCCTTTTCAGTCATGGAGTCGACCATATCGCGGGACGCACCTTTAAGGTCCTTTTTCGGTATTTCACCGCGTTTTGCGGAGAGCGCTGCGCCCGCCGCCTTTTGCTGAGCTTTGGATTTGGCTGGCATTTTCATCCTCCTTGAACAGAAGGTGGAAATGGCTGCCCCCGAGCATGGTTCCGAGCATCCCTCACCCGACTACGTCTGGTCCTTGTCTTCAAGGAAGCGCTTTTCGAGCTGGCGGAGCGCAATGGTGATGATGAGCACCAGAACTGTCGCCATGGCAGCCACCGAGAAGAAGCCTGCGCCCGCCGAAACGCCTATCGCCCCGGCCATCCACAGCCCGGCGCCCGTGGTCAGCCCCTTGATGTCAGTGCCCGAACGGATAATGGCCCCGGCCGCCAGAAAAGCGACGCCCGCCGTCACCGCTTCGATGACGCGGATCGGGTCGAGCCGGGCGATGGTGTCCGCGTTCAGATCGACCATCTCATGATAGATTTCAAACGTCATGATGGTGAACGCGGCCGCTGCCGTGGAAACGAGCATGTGGGTGCGCAGGCCGGCCGGGTGCCTCTTTATTTCGCGTTCAAGCCCGATCAGCGCACCGAGGACGGCTGCTACAAGCAACCGCCCGGCGAGCACCGCAAATGACTCATGTGTGGGATTGCCCCCCAGAGCGAGAAAATCTTCCATGTATCGGTCCCCGGCAATTCCCGATGGAAACGCTCCGGGAGCCGGGGGGTTCCGAACCTCAGAAGGGCCAGACGATGGGAATCATGATCATGGCGACAACGAAAACCACGACGTTCATCACCGCCCCGATACGCACGAAGTCGAAGAATTTGTATCCGCCCGCGCTATAGACAAGGGTATTGGTCTGATAGCCTATCGGGGTGAGAAAGCTGGCGCTCGCAGCAAACATGACAGCCACCACGAAGGGGCGCGGATCGACCCCCAAACTCACAGCCAGGCCGATCGCCACGGGCGTCACGATTACCGCGACTGCATTGTTGGTTACGATTTCGGTGAGTATCGAGGAAAGGATATAGACTACCCCCAGCGCAAACAAAGGGGAAAGAGCCACAAGATATGGCGCTATGAAACCCACTATGGATTCGACCAGTCCGACATTTTCCATTCCCACGCCGACGCCGAGCATGGCGATGATGAGACCGAGAATCCTCCAGTCGACGGCCTGCACGGCCTCGTCGGGCTCCACGCAGCGAGCGGCAAGCACGGTGGCCGCGCCGATGACGGCAAGCCCGGCAATCGGCATCAGCCCCAATGCCGCGCCCACAACGACCGCGATCAGGACGCCGATGGCTATGGGCGCCCTGGCCCGGCGGAAGCCGCGCTCGGCAGGCGCCGATACGTTGACCAGATCATAGTCTTCGACCATGCGCTGCAAATCCTCGGGAGCGCCCTCGATCAAAAGCGTATCGCCAACTTCGATGGGGGCCGTTTCAAACCGCTCCGCCAGATTGGCGCCGCGGCGGTGCAGGGCCAAAGGATAAACGCCATAGCGCCGGCGCAGGCGCAGATGCTTGAGCGTCTTGCCCAAAATCCCCGAACTTGGGCCCATCAACACTTCAACGATCGAGGAAGAGCGGCTGCCGAGCGACTGCATATGCTCGGATTCGGGCACGTTCAGGTCGCCTTCTTCCTTCATCGACAGCAATTCGGCCACCGAGGTACGCAGCACCACGACATCACCTGGCTGCAGGACCACGTCCTGAATGTGCCGGCGCAGCGAAAAACTTGCTCGCAGAACGTCGATAAGCTGGCGATCGGAGCGGTTGAAGGCCGCGACTTCGCGGGCCTTTTTTCCCACATGGGGGGAGTTGTCCTCGATCACGGCCTCAAGCACGAATTTCTTGCTCGTTTCCGAAAGCGAAATCGAGGAGACAGTGGTTCGATCGGGCAGCAGGCCACGCGCCAGCAGCATCGTCGCGATACCCGCTACGGCAACGGCGATGCCCACCGGCGCCATCTCGAAGATGTGGAACGGCTCCATGCCGCTTCTCTGGGCCACGCTGTCGACCAATATGTTGGTCGATGTCCCGATAAGCGTGCAGGTTCCACCCAGGATGGCCGAAAACGAAACCGGGATCAGCAGCTTGGAGGCGGGCGTATCCATCTGCCGGGCCATGGCCACGGCAACCGGGATCATCATCATCACCAGCGGCGTGTTGTTCATGAACGCTGACATCACCGCGATGGCCAGTAAAAACGAGAGCAGGCTGCGGTAAGGATGTTTTTTCGCGCCAGCAGTGGCCCAGGTCGCGAAACTCTCCAGCGCTCCGGTGCGCACCAGCGCCGCAGAGATCACGAACATGCCCGCTATTGTGGCGGGCGCGCTGTTGGAAAGCACACCGAGCAGATCGTCTACCGAGACGATATTGAGAAGAATGAGAACGGAAACCGCGATGGCTGCACTCACCTCCGGCGAGCGCCACTCCCGGGCAAACGCTATAAAGAGACCGACAATGACGACGCCGACGATCAGCGCGCCATAGGGCTCAATCAGGCTAGCGAACAAATGCACCCTCCGCTCGGTCCACGGCGCACTCTATTCGAAGCTGGCCTCCCTTGGAAAGCAGTTGGATCAATTCGGTCTTCTTTTTTCAGGCGAAAGGACCGCGATCATCGCCCGGACAAAGTGCGGCTCACCGCATCGCGCCAACCAGCCAGCTTTTCATTGCGCAAGGCGTCACCCATTTCGGGCACGAACTGACATTGGAGCGCCCAGCTCCTTGAAAATTCCTCCTGATCCGGCCACACCCCGATCGCCTGTCCAGCAAGCCAGGCAGCGCCCAGAACAGTCGTTTCGAGCATATGGGGGCGGTCTACCGGCGCGTTTAGAATGTCGGCGAGAAACTGCATCGTGTAGTCGGACTCTACCATGCCGCCATCGACCCGCAGCACGGTTGCGGCCCCATGTGCATTCCAGTCTTTATGCATTGCATCGAGCAGGTCGGCCGTCTGATAGCAGACAGCTTCCAGCGCCGCCCTGGCGAACTCCTCGGGCCCGGTATTGCGGGTCAGCCCGAACATGGCCCCGCGCGCTTCGGCATCCCAATAGGGTGCGCCCAAACCGACAAAGGCGGGCACCAGATAGACATTCTGTCTTGCGTCGGCATCAATGGCCAGTCGCCCCGAATCCGATGCCTTGCCGATAATCTTGAGCCCGTCGCGCAGCCATTGCACGGCCGCCCCGGCTACAAAGATAGAGCCCTCCAGCGCGTAGGTGGTCTTGCCGCCCAGGCGATACGCGATCGTCGACAACAGCCGGTTGTGTGACCGCACAAGTGTATCGCCCGTATTGAGCACGGCAAAACATCCAGTCCCATAGGTCGATTTGATCATGCCCGGTGCAAAGCAGGCCTGTCCGATCACGGCGGCATGCTGGTCCCCGGCCACGCCCCGAATGGGTATCGATTCGCCCAGAACGGACGCATCGGTTTGCCCGAAATCGCCGTCGCAATCGCGCACCTCGGGAAGCATCGAAGCGGGCACACCGAAAAGAGCGAGCAATTCGTCGTCCCAGGTATTGTTTTCGATGTCGAATAAAAGCGTACGACTGGCATTGGTCGCATCGGTCGCGTGCACCGCGCCGCCCGTCAGGCGCCAGATCAGATAAGTATCTACGGTGCCGAACGCCAATTCCCCTGCTTCGGCCCTCTGTCGCGCCCCCTCGATGGTGTCGAGCAGCCATTTGACCTTGGTGCCTGAAAAATACGGGTCGAGCAGCAAGCCGGTTTTTCGGGTAACCAGAGCTTCTTGGCCCGCCGATTTGAGCTGGTTGCAGATATCGGTGGTCCGGCGGTCCTGCCAGACGATGGCTCTGTGAATCGGCTTGCCCGATTTGCGGTCCCACACCAGCGTGGTTTCCCGCTGGTTGGTAATCCCGATGGCCGCAACGTCACCCGCAGAAAGCCCAGCGCGCTTCAGTGCTGTCCTGATGGAAAAAACCACCGATTCCCAGATGTCTTCGGGGTCATGCTCAACCCAACCGCTTTGGGGAAAATGCTGCGCGAACTCCTTTTGTCCGTGGCCGACGACTTTCATTGCCCTGTCGAAGACCAGCGCCCGACTTGACGTCGTGCCCTGGTCGATGGCCAGAATATGGCTCGCCATAGCGTCTCCTCCCATCACCGCTTGCCGCGACCGTGCCCCAAACCGGCAAGGGCGTAAAGATTGACGCGCCCGGCCATTCCATGTCTTTTAGTTTTGTCCAGCCTTGCCAAAGCCTTCTGCATGCTTTCCGTTCTCAACGTCATTGCCCCGGTCTTCATCCTGATCGGGCTCGGATACCTCGCCGTCAGGGTCAAATTCTATCCGCGCGCCGGGGTTGGCGGGTTGATCGCCTACGTCAACAACTTCGCTACGCCTTGCCTGTTGTTCCGGGCAATGATCGACGTTGATTTTTCCTCGGCATTCAATCTTTCGATCATCGGACCCTTCTATGCGGGAGCGATATCGGTTCTCGCGCTGGGCGCCATCGGCGCAGCCAGAATATTCAGGCGCAGGCCCGGCGAAGCGGTTGCCGTGGGCTTTTCGGCCATGTTCACCAATACGGTTCTGGTGGGCATCCCGATCATGCAGCGTGCCTATGGCGATGAGGCGATGCCGATCGTCTATTCCATCATCGGGCTGCATGCGCCCTTTCTGATGACCATCGGCATGTTCGTCATGGAACTGGCGCGGCGCGACGGCGGCAAGGTTTCCACGGCGCTGTTTCAGGGCCTCAGGAAATCGTTGGCCAATCCCATCCTGATCGGCATCGCGCTCGGCCTCCTGGCCAATCTGTTCGGGCTCGAGTTGTCCGGGGTCGCCGACGAAGTCACGCTCTTGCTGGCCGGAACGGTGATGCCGGTTGCCCTGTTCGGTCTCGGCGGCGCTCTCAACGAATACAAGCTCGGGGAGACCTGGGCCCAGGCGCTGATGACCAGCGCCATGCAACTGGTGGTTCACCCGGCGATCGCCTGGGTCATCATGGTGCCCGTTCTTGGCGTGGATCCGCACATCGCTCGTTATGGCGTCCTGCTCGCCGCCATGCCTGCCGGCATCAACGTCTATATCTTCGCGACCTATTACAACCGCGCCATGGATGTTGCTGCCAACACCATCCTGCTCTCGACGGTGCTTTCGGTTTTCACCATCACCGGTTGGCTACTGCTCCTGGGCGCCTGATTGCTGCTGTTGCTGCTGGTTCATCATGACCTGGGAAACGCGGATCGTATCCTCGGCCTGCCGCTCCAATTCCGGTGCCAGCCTCACCGGCGCAGTCGTTTCCGCATCCAGCCCGCACGCAATCCTTACATAGGCGGGGGTCGGGCACAGATTGACCGAAGGATCGAACCCGATCCAGCCCAGCCCGTCATCCCAGGCCTCTGCCCAGGCATGCAGCCGCGCCGGCCCATCGCCCTCGGCCAGCACATAGCCGGTCACGAATCGCGCCGGAATGTTCATGCCCCGCGCGGCGGCAACGAACACATGCGCGTGGTCTTCAGCAACGATCTCGGGCGTATCCTCGTCGTCCTCTGGCGCGGTCTCGCGCGCCTCGTGCAATCGGCCCATAAGCCAGTGCAGCAGTTCGACGCGGCCCATGCCCGCCTTGGTATGCGCCTTTAGCCGATTGACCAGATTGCCATTTGGTCGTGTCTGGGGCGTGAAACGCTTGAAAAGCGATAGATTGGGTCCTCCGGCCATCCGTCCGATCACGCCATTGGTGTCGATGGTTTCCGCTACCCCGGAAACCGAAATGAAGAGGTCTTTTTCAGGACGATGCTGGCTGACCAGATGAGCTGTGTTGCCAAAGGCATCGGTAAACCTTGCAGCGGGCTCGATGCCGTCCATTTTGATGGACCACTCGACGATCGATTGCGAGGCGGTCTCAATCGGTGTCAAAAGCAGATGTTGAACGGCATGCGCGAGGCCCTCGCTGGCCGCAAAGCGGAATTCGTGGCGTATCGATATGCGCATGGTCCCGCTTCCTTCAGTAGAAATTATAGCTTTCCGAAATCGCGTTGGTGAGCTGGTTGTTGGCCGCCATGAAGCCGGTGAGATACTCGTGCAACCCCTGGTCGAAAACCTTGCTCATGTCTCCGGCGGTCAAAAACTGTGCCATCTTGATCGCTTCATCGTGGCAGCCCGACGGCTCGCCGTAGATCTGCTCCAGCATGCCCAGCATGGCCGTCACTGAGGTGCAACAGAAGGCGAGGGACCGGGGCATTTCCTTCCGGAAGATCAGGAAATCGGCGATATTCCAGGCCTTGTAGCGGTCATGGTAGATGTGGCGATAGGCCCTGTGTGCCGATGCCGCGCGCAGGATCATCGTCCATTGCTGGATATCGACATCGCCGCCCACCATCGAGGAGCGCGGCAACAGCACGTAGTATTTGACGTCCAGAATCCGCGCGGTGTTGTCAGCGCGCTCGATAAAACCGCCCGCCTGCGCAAAAACAAAGCCATCGGTGCGCATCAGGGTGCCCAGCAGGGCGCCCCGAAACTGGTTCGAGCTCTGCTTGACCGATTGAAGGAAACTGGGGAGCTTGTTTCCCAGGACATAGCGCGGCTGGACTTGCGAAAATTCCAGCCAGGTGCCGTTCAGACTCTCCCACATGTCCGTGGTGATTTCGGTGCGCACCGATTTGGCGTTGGTTCGCGCATTGAACAGGCACGATTTCACCGACGAGGGATTGTCGGTGTCGAACAGCATGAAGTGAGCCACGCTCGCAATGTCGACAGTATCGTGCTTTTCCTTGAAGGCCTCTTCGGCCTCTGCCGCCTGGAGCATGGAAAGCAGATATTCGCTCGAACCGTCTTCGCTCCGTTCGGTGAGGCTCATGCGGTAGCCGACTTCGAGCAGCCGGGCCATGTTCTCGGCCCGCTCGACATAGCGCGACATCCAGAACAGATTTGCAGCGGAACGTCCAAGCATCATTCTTCGAGCACCCAGGTGTCCTTGGTGCCACCCCCTTGCGAGGAATTGACCACCAGAGACCCTTGCTTGAGGGCAACTCGCGTCAGCCCACCGGGCGTAATCCTGATCTGGTCACCCACCAGGACGTAGGGCCGCAGATCGACGTGGCGCGGCGCGATGCCCTTGTTCACGAAAGTCGGGCAGGTGGAAAGCGCCAGGGTTGGCTGGACGATGTAATTGTCCGGCCGGGTCCTGATCTTTTCGGAGAATTCAGCCCGCTGCTTTTTTGTCGATGCCGGACCGACCAGCATGCCGTATCCGCCCGAGCCGTGCACTTCCTTGACCACCAGATGTTCGAGGTTTTCGAGCACATAGGCCCGCTCATCATCATTGGTGCAATTGTAGGTGGGCACATTCTTGAGGATCGGTTTTTCGCCCAGATAGAATTCGACGATCTGGGGGACATAGGTATAGACCGCCTTGTCATCGGCGATTCCGGTGCCCGGCGCGTTGATCAGCGTCACATTGCCGGCGCGGTAGGCATCGAACAGCCCGGGAACACCAAGCATGGAATCGGCCCTGAATGTGAGGGGGTCGATGTAGTCGTCATCGATCCGGCGGTAGATCACGTCCACGCGCTGCGGCCCTAGCGTGGTCCGCATGTACACCTTGCCCCCATCGACAAACAGATCCTGCCCTTCACAAAGTGTCGCCCCCATCTGATCGGCAAGGAACGAGTGTTCGAAATAGGCTGAATTGTAGATGCCCGGTGTCAGGACGACCAGATTGGGATTGCCCGAACAATTGTCCGGGGCAACGCTTTCCATCGTTCGCCGAAGGTTCTCGGGGTAATTTTCGACCGGCGCGACCTTGAGCTTGTGGAAGAGGTCGGGGACCAGATGCATCATCGCTTCGCGGTCTTCGAGCATGTAGGACACACCCGAAGGCGTGCGCAGATTGTCTTCGAGCACATAAAAATCGTCGGGCCCGGTGCGCACGATATCTACCCCGATGATATGGGAATAAATCCCCCTGGGTGGATTGAGACCCATCATCTGCGGGCAGAAGGCTTCATTCTGTATGATGAGCTTCTCGGGAACGCGCCCGGCGCGGATGATGTCCTGGCCGTGATAGAGGTCCCACAAAAACATGTTGAGCGCTTTGACGCGCTGCTCGATCCCTTTTTCCAGCCGGCGCCATTCCTGTGCGGCGATCACTCGGGGGATGACGTCGAACGGGATCAGCCGTTCGGTCGATTCGTTTGAACCGTAGACGGCGAAAGTAATGCCCAAACGGCGGAAAATCGTTTCTGCATCTTGTGAGAGTTGCTTGAGTGCTTGCTTGGGCTGTCCGTCCAGCCAGTCACCCAATATGCGGTAGGGTTCGCGGATCGATCCATCCGCATTGAGCATTTCGTCAAAATACTTCGTTTCGCTCATACGCCTTCTTTGTGCGATGACAGTTTGCGGCCTTCCCGACGCATATCCCATTGGTGCATATTTATTTTGCGTCGTCCAGCGCTCCTGTGTGAACCGGTAACAATGGCGTCGAGGAAGCAGAAGTTGGCTGGCTTGCCTACGCAATTGTTTTGGGCAATTGTAGACCCGTAGGCAAAATGAGCGGCGAAGTCTTCGATATCTCGCCGCAGGGCATCGAGGGAGCAGAAGATGTACAAGTTCGAAGTTTACAAGGACAAGGCTGGGGAATTCCGGTTCCGCTTCCGCGCCTCCAATGGGGAAGTCATGTTTGCGTCCGAGGGCTACAAGGCCAAGGCCTCAGCCCAGAGCGCCATCGAATCCATCCGCAAGAATGTCCCTGATGCCGGGCTCGACGATCTGACCTGACCGTTTTTGAACCGGCGCGATCACGCGTCGGCGGGATCCAGAAACGTCTGGGTGATGCGCGGTCCGTCATGGATGCACATCATCTTGAGCACCCCATCGCCGATATTGTCGAACCCGTGGGGTGTTTCGGGCTCGACAATCATGATGTCGCCCGGACCGGCCTCGACGGTTTGCTCACCCGCGCGAAAACGCACCGTTCCCTCCTGGACCATCCAGGTCTCGGTATAGGGGTGAACGTGCAGTCCCACCCGTTTGCCAGGGTCCGATACCACAGCGAAAAAAGAGACGGCGGCGCCGTAGGGTCCGCCTTCGAACTTGATGGTCTTGGGGGCGTCCTTGGGCCGGTCGGCCGCGCGCAGAATGTGGGGCATGATGCTGTCCTCAGGCGATTCGTCTGGTTGTTTGCGGGTCGAAATAGCAAATATGGGACGTATCGACGCTCAGGGGAACCTCATCGCCGACGGCAACACGCGCCTTGCCGGAAAGCCGGGCCATCAACCTTTTTCCCGCCAGCGCAAAGGTCGTGAAATTGTCCGATCCTGCGTGTTCGGTCATTTCCGCTCGTAGCGTCAGGTCGAGCGAACCGCCCTTTGCCACGGAGAAATCTTCGGGCCGGATACCCACGATGACCGGTTTGTCGCTATAGGCAGCCAAAGCGACAGGGGGATTGGTCGCGCTGATCGCGTGCTCGTCGGCTCCCTCCCCAAACCGGATCGATACACCCTGGTCCCGTGGGCTCACTCTGGCTGCAACGAGATTCATGGGCGGCGATCCCATGAAATCCGCGACGAACAGATTGGCCGGCGTGTCATAGATTTCCGCCGGGGTTGCAAACTGCTGGATTACACCATCCTTGAGCACCACGATCTTTGTGCCCAGCGTCATCGCCTCGATCTGATCGTGGGTGACATAGACGATCGATGCGTCGAGCCGCTGGTGCAGCGCTTTGATCTCGGCGCGCATCTCGACACGCAGTTTGGCGTCGAGATTGGAAAGCGGCTCATCGAACAGGAACAGCTTGGGTTCCCGCACCAGCGCCCGGCCCATGGCCACGCGCTGGCGCTGGCCGCCCGAGAGGTGGGCTGGTCTGCGATTGAGCAAATGTTCGATCTGCAGCAGCTTGGCGACATCGGCGATCTTGCGATCCTGCTCGGACCTTTCCACCTTGCGGATTTTCATCCCGAACGCGATGTTTTCCGCCACCGTCATCGTTGGATAAAGCGCGTAGGACTGGAACACCATGGCGATATCCCGATCGCGTGGTGGAATATTGGTGACGTCCCGTCCATCGATCGAGATTGTGCCGCTGCTTGTTTCCTCGAGGCCGGCGATGCAATTGAGCAAGGTCGATTTCCCGCACCCTGACGGGCCCACCAGAACAAGAAAATCGCCGGCGTCGATGGACAGCGAAATCGATTTGAGCACCTCGACCGCGCCATAGCTTTTCTCGAGCGCTTCGATCGACAGGATTGGCGCTGGCTCTACGCTGTTGGGCGCTGGGTTCACCATGATCGTCCTCCATCTTGCGGCGCCGCTCCGGTGGAATTGCGCACGATCAGATCGACATTGGCCGTCTTCTGCAGACTTTTGGGAGCGGCGCCGCCGATCCGCTTGTGAATCATTTCGGCCAGCGCAAGCCCGGCCTCCCGGATCGGCACGCGCGTAACCGTCAGCGGCGTGGAAAAATGTTCCGACCGCAGATGCGGCAGCACGTCGTCATGGGCGATAATCGAGATATCCTTCCCGATCTCCAGTCCCGCTTCTCCCGCCGCGCGCATGACCCCGATCGCCATCAGGGTCGACGAGCACAGGAACGCGGTGGGTGCCAACCCATGCAGCCCGGAAAGCCATTTGGCCGCCTGATTGTAGCCCGCATCCTCGCTCATGTCCGAATGGGAAACGAACCGTGCTGGCACATGAATGCCCCGCGCGGCGAGCGTCGTTCGAAACGCCGCTTCGCGCTGCACCGCAAAGGCAAGGCCAGCCGAACCGTTGAGCAACGCGATCCGTCGGTGCCCCAGCGCGATGAGCAGTTCGGTGGCGCGCGAAAACGCGCCATGATTGTCGATGTCGTAAAACCCGTAGGTAACGTTCTCGCCCACCTGGCCATGGACGACGAAGGGAAAATCGCGCTCGGTCAGCATCGCTATGCGCCGGTCGTCCACTTCGGGAGCCGAAACCACAAGCCCGTCGACCGCGCCTGACGCGATCAGCCGCTGATAGGACGCGAGTTGTGCCCCCGGTGGCGCATGGCGCAGGATCAGGTCGAGCTCGCGCTCGGCCAGTCCCATGGACAGGCCCGCCAGATACTCGACGAAATGGGGGTCAACCAGCAGGTTGCGCGCCGCGCGGAAAATGATGCCGACCATCCCCGACTTGCCAGTGGCCAGCCGGCGGGCGCTGGTGTTTGGGCGATAGTTGAGCGCCTTGGCTGCCTCCACCACGCGGATGCGGGTCTTTTCCCCGACCTCGGGAAACCCGTTCAGCGCCCGGCTCACAGTGGCTGGCGACAGTCCCAGATGGGTCGCCAATTCCCGCAATGTCGTCAACCGGGCACCCTCCCGAGCGTTTGTTGTGGCGACCCTCGAATGGCGCGCTCGTCAAATTTAAAACGGTTTAAAAATATCTTGTCAATCTGTCGATCGATATCGCGCATGCTTGGGCAATCAACAAAACTTCCTCATATTTACCGGTTGACAGAAAAACTAAACCGGTTTGAATTACCGGCAATCGGGCCGGTTCACGCGAGGAGATTTGCAATGTCGGAATGGTGGCGCGGCGGGGTGATCTACCAGATTTACCCTCGCTCCTTTCAGGACAGCAATGGCGACGGGATCGGCGATTTGCGGGGCATTCTCGACAGGCTCGAACATGTCGCTTCACTTGGTGTCGACGCGATCTGGCTCTCCCCGATCTTCACCTCGCCCATGGCCGACATGGGATATGACGTCTCCGACTATACCGATATCGATCCCCTTTTCGGTACGCTCGACGATTTCGATGCGCTGATCGAAAAGGCCCATGAACTCGGCCTCAAGGTCGTGATCGACCAGGTCCTCAGCCACACCTCCGACAAGCATCCATGGTTCATCGAATCCAAATCCTCGCGCACCAACCCTCGAGCCGACTGGTACGTGTGGGCCGATCCCAATGAGGACGGAACACCGCCCAACAACTGGCCCTCGGTATTCGGTGGTCCGGCCTGGGAATGGAACGGTACGCGCCGGCAGTATTATCTGCACAATTTTCTCATCGCCCAGCCCGACCTCAATTTCCACAACCCCCAAGTTCAGGATGCGGTGCTGGCAACCATGCGCTTCTGGCTCGAGCGCGGCGTGGATGGCTTTCGCTTCGACACAGTGAACTATTATTTCCACGACAGGAAACTGCGGTCCAACCCGCCGGCCCCGCAGGAAAAGGAAACCCCGCTCGAAGCCGATCCCTACGGCATGCAGTTCCATAAGTTTTCCAAGAACCGGCCGGAAAATATCAAGTTTCTCAAACGCGTGCGTGCCCTGCTCGATGAATTTCCCGGCACGACCACGGTCGGGGAGGTCGGTGAAGCCCATCGCGCCATCGAGATCATGGCCGCCTATACGGCCGGCGACGATCTTTTGCACATGTGCTACTCGTTCGACATGCTCGGCCCCAACTTCACGCCGCGCCATTTCCGCTCGCGGGTCGAAAAATTCTTCGCGGGCGCTCCGGACGGCTGGCCATGCTGGAGCTTTTCCAACCACGATGTAAACCGGCACATCTCCCGCTGGGAGGCCCATGCGGTCACCGCCAATTCCCTGGGGCGCCAGTCGGCCGCCCTCTTGCTCACGCTGAAGGGTTCGGTCTGCATCTATCAGGGCGAAGAACTGGGACTGCCCGATGCCGAACTTGAATATTCCGAACTGACAGACCCGCCCGGCCTGCGCTTCTGGCCGGACAACAAGGGCCGTGACGGCTGCCGCACGCCAATGCCGTGGACCGACGAGCCCAATGCCGGGTTCTCGGAGGTCAAGCCCTGGCTGCCGGTCAAAGGCCCTCATCTCAAGCGCAGCGTTGCAGCGCTCGAAGCCGATCCGGCTTCGCTGCTGCAGTATTATCGCACCATCCTGAAATACCGGAAGGACAACCCCGCGCTGATCGACGGCGAGATCGTCTTCCATGATGTCAGGGAACCGATCCTCGGTTTTTCTCGCCAGAGCGGTCAGGACGCGCTCGTATGCGTTTTCAACCTTTCGGCAAAGCCACGCGCCCTCTCGATCAAGGGCCTGCCCCATCTGGCGACGCTGGCCGGCGTTTCGACCGGCGCGACGCTACGGGGCAAGGCCCTCCAGCTGGAGGGTAATGGCTTTGCCATTATTGAATGCGGCGCCGGTTTCGATCCGGCCGCTATCTCGCTGACCCTGTCCAAAGGGTGAGCTTCGCGTAACGTCCGGCAGGCCGCCGAGGAACGGCGCCGGACATCGTCGTGTCAGGGAGGACACCACAATGCATAAAACGGCTTTTAGCCTGGCGGGCGCACTCGTCGTGCTTGCCGCTTCCACATCGATCACACTTGCGTTTGAAGATGGCGCCATCGTCATCTGGCAGGATGATCGCGCCCCCGATCTCATCACCCAGATCGGCGAACAGTTCGAAGCCGATCTCGGCATTCGCGTTGTCGTGGAAAATGTCGACCCGCTTACCGACCGCTTCCAGCAGGCCGCCGCAACCGGCGATGGCCCCGACATCGTGATGTGGGCCCATGACCGGCTCGGCGAGTGGGCGGCCGGGGGGCTGATCGCCCCGGTGACCCCGAGTTCTGCAACCGTTGACGCCAATCTCGAAAGTGCATGGGACGCCGTCACCTTCGACAATCGCGTCTGGGGTTATCCCGTTGCCGTCGAAGCCATCGGCCTTGTCTATAATCGCGGCCTTGTCGATACCCCGCCGGAAAACTTCGAGGACATCGCAGAGATGGATCTTCCCGAAGGTGTCACCCCCATTATGTGGGCGTATAACGACACCTATTTCACTTTCCCCATGCTGGCCGCCAATGGTGGCTATGCCTTCGAGATGGTCGATGGCAGCTACGATGGTTCCCAGACAGGTGTGAACACCGATGGCGCTATCCAGGGCGGGCAGGTGCTGGCCGAATTGATCGAATCCGGCACCGTGCCGCGCGGCGTCGATTATGGCGTTATGGAAGGCGCCTTCGCCAATGGTGAAGTCGCCATGATCATCAACGGCCCTTGGTCATGGTCGGGCTATGAGGAGGCCGGCATTGACATCGGGGTCGCTTCGCTGCCCGCCGTTGCAGGGTCTCCGAGCCGTCCGTTCCTGGGCGTTCAGGCTCTGGCGCTGAATGCTGCCTCGCCCAATCAGGATCTGGCGGTCGAGTTCATCGAGAACTACCTGCTGACCGACGAAAACATCCAGCTCTGGAACTCGACCGGCGCGCTGGGTGTGCCCACCGACATTTCCGTCGGTGCCGCCGAGGATGACGACAAGATCGTCCAGACTCTCGCCAATGCCGAAGTGGGCGTCCCGATGCCCTCAAACCCCGAGATGGGAGCCTTTTGGTCGGCCATGGAGCCCGCACTCGGCAATATCACCTCGGGTGCGACCTCGGTCGAACAGGCCCTCAACGACGCGGCTGCCCGCATTCTGGGCGAGTAGGCAAATAGGGTGGGGCGGCTCCTGCCGCCCCACCTTAAACTCGGGGAGGAACGGGCGATGTCGGTTGCAATTGCAGCCCAGCTTGGCGACCGCGGAGCCGTTTGGCGCGATGTCGTGGCCAAAGCCCTGGTGGCGCTGGTTTCGCTTGCGATCCTTTTTGCCGCCTGGGTGGTCTACGCGGTGGGGCAGGCGCTTTTCGGTGCCTGTCTGGTTGTCGTCGCATTGGCGTTCTTTGCCATCTACGGCTTCCGGCAGTTCTATTTCGCCCGCTTCATTTTCCCCGGCGCTGCAGCGGTCCTGCTCTTCATTCTCTTTCCGGTGCTTTATACGATCTATCTTGGTTTTACGAACTACTCGTCTTTCAACCTTCTGACATTCGAGCGCGCCCAGAACGTCCTTCTGTCCAGCCGCATCATCGATGAGCAAACCCGCCGACCTTTTGCCCTTGTGGCCGAAGGTGACCAGTACCGGGTTTTTCTCCCGCAAGGGGAGGGCGGGTTTCTTTCCGAAGCGACGGCACTCGACGGCGAAGCGGTCAGCCTTGCCGCTGAACCGGTCGAAACAGCGCCACAAACCACTCTCGAAATGCGCGACGTCGTCGCCCTGCGTGATCCCCTGTCGCGCATTGAAGTCACGCTGCCCGACCAGACCCTCCTGCGCGCTTCGGGCTTGCGAGAATTCGCCTATGTCCAGCCCGAATACGAACTGATCGAGGATGAAAAACTCCGTCACGTCGAAACCGGCGAAATCCTGACGCCCAATCAGGAGGTCGGCTTTTACGTCCGCGAGGATGGCAGCCGCGTTACACCGGGCTGGCGCGTCTTTATCGGCACGGACAATTTCGAACGCATCTTCCGGTCGCAAGGCATTCGCGGTCCGCTGGTTGGCATCTTCATCTGGACGGTCGGTTTCGCGGCAGGCTCGACAATATTGTGTTTCTCGCTCGGACTGCTTCTCGCCACCATCCTGCAATGGGAGCATATGCGCTTCCGCGCGGTCTATCGCATCCTTTTGATCCTGCCCTACGCGGTGCCGGCCTTCATTTCGATCCTGGTCTTTCGCGGGCTCTTCAACCAGAATTTCGGCGAGATCAACCTGATCCTCAACGCCATCTTCGGCGTCCGCCCCGCCTGGTTCACCGACGGGGTTCTGGCCCGCGCCATGCTGCTCATCGTCAATGTGTGGCTGGGCTACCCCTATATGATGCTGCTCGGTATGGGCTTTTTGCAGGCCGTACCCCAGGAGCAGAAAAAGGCTGCGATCCTTGAAGGGGCAGGGGCGCTGCGCGTGTTTTTCACCATCACTCTGCCGCAGATCCTGCCACCCTTTCTGCCGCTCCTGCTGGCCACCTTTGCCTTCAACTTTAACAATATCGTCCTGATCCTGTTGCTCACGACCGGTGGTCCCGACATTCCGGGCACCGTCATTCCCGCGGGGCAAACCGACATTCTGGGCTCTTTCACCTTCCGTATGGCCTTCATGGATTCCGGCCAGCAATTTGGTCTGGCTGGCGCCATAACGCTGATCATCTTCCTCGTCGTTACAGTCATCGCCTACGCCAATTTTATCGCCATGCGACGCACGCAAAGGGGGGGCGTCCAATGATCGTGGAAAACAGGCGTGCCCTCGCGCTCAAGAAATTTGCGGCCCACGGCTTCATGATCGTCTTCATCGCGGTCATCATGTTCCCGTTCCTGATGGTGGTTTCAATCTCGTTTAGGGAAGGCAATTTCTCTGTGGGGGCCCTGATCCCCACCAACCCCACGCTCGAGCACTGGTATCTCGCGCTCGGCTTCGAATACACGCGCGCCGATGGCACGGTGGTCCAGCCACCCTTTCCGGTGCTGCTCTGGATGTGGAATTCGATCAAGCTCGGCATCATCTCCGCTGCCGGCGCCCTCGCCATCGCGACCATTTCGGCCTACGCGCTCAGCCGCATCCGGTTTCGCGGCCGCATGGCATTCCTCGATTCCCTGCTCATCATCCAGATGTTCCCCACGACGCTGGCCCTGGTCGCGCTCTATGCCATTTTCGACACCATGGGCGGCATTTCACCCATCATCGGGCTCGACAGCCACACCTCGCTGGTGCTGGTCTATCTCTCGGGCGTGATGATGCACATCTGGACCATCAAAGGTTATTTCGACAGCGTCGACCCGGCTCTCGACAAGGCCGCCGCCATCGATGGAGCCACGCCCTGGCAGACCTTCCGCTTCGTCTTCCTGCCCTTGGCCGTACCCATTATGGCGGTGGTCTTCGTTCTGGTCTTTATCGGGGTCGTCAACGATTATCCAATCGCCTCGATCCTTTTGCGCTCGGAGGAAAATCTGACGCTTGCCACCGGCTCGCGCTTCTATCTCAGCGAGTTCGAATACCGCTGGGGCGATTTCGCCGCTGCAGCGATCCTCTCCGGCATCCCGATCACGGTGGTTTTCCTCATCGCCCAGCGCTATCTGGTTTCCGGGCTCTCGGAAGGCTCGGTCAAAGGCTGACGTCCCCTGACCAGCATGACCACCAGCGGAATGGCAATGGTCAGCATTAAGAGCCGCGCCACATGATGGGCGGCAATGAAAGCCGTGTCATAGCCGAGCGCGATGCCCAGCGCGCCCATCGATTCGAGGCCTCCGGGCGATAGCCCAAGCCAGATCTGGCCGGTGGGCATGGAGACGAAATAGCTGGCAGCGAGCGCAAAGATGGTGGTCACCGCCACCGTTATTGCAGTCGCGATCGTGCCGCCGAACGCGGCCTGCATGAATTCCGCGCGCGTCATGCCCGCAAAACGCGAACCGATCAGGGCACCCATGCCCACGAATGTCAGATCGACCAGGATTGGCGGCAATGCGCCATCGAAATGGCCCGTCAGCTTCATCGCCGTCGCAAATGCCATCGACCCCAAAACATAGCCCGCCGGCATTTTGAGGCGTGTGAACACCCAGCCCACAAAGGCACAACCCGTTGCCACCATGGCCAGGGTTGTCAGGTCCATCAGCTCGCTTCCGGCCCCGCTATAATGTCCCACCGGTAGAAACAGGGCGCCGACCGGCGCAAACAGGGTCAGAAACATCACCCTTTGAACCTGGATGATGACGATCTGCCGTGGATTGCCGACGCCGGTCGAGGCCAGAGCCATGATAAAGGACAGATGGCCGGGAAACGAGGAAAGATAAGCGGTGCCCGCGTCGAACTTGAACAGCCGGCGAAGGACAATCCCACACACAAGAACGATGACGACGAGTTCGAGCGCCAGCGCGCCAAGCGTTATCGGCCACTGACCGATAAGCTGCAGCGTATCGGGTGCCACATTGGCTCCCATGGAAAGCCCGACACAGACGAAAAGTACGTTGCGCAGCCCGTTGGGCATGGTCGCTGGAAAACCGGACAGCGCGGCTATCGAAACCGTCAGCGCGCCGCCCATCAGCATTCCGCCCGGAATGCCGAAAAAACTGATCGCGAGCGACCCGACAGCGGCGATGACAAGTGTAAGACCGGTACGGAGCGCCCAGTGCATCGGCTTGCTCCTACTGCGGCGCCAGCGCCCTTTCGGCCAGGCGCACCCAATAGCTCACGCCCAATGGGATCGCCTCGTCGTTGAAATCATAGGTGTCGGTGTGCAGGTCCGAGCTGTCACCATTGCCAAGGAAAATATACGAACCCGGACGCGCGTTGAGCATATAGGCAAAATCCTCGCCCCCCATGGTCGGATCGACAGCGTCGTTCACCCGATCCTCCCCAACGATTTCCCGGGCCACTTCGGCCGCAAAAACCGTTTGCTCGGGCGCGTTGACTGTCACTGGATACCCCCGCATCCAGGTGACCGTGGCGCTGGCGCCGAACGCCTGCGCCAGCTGGGGCGCCAGGTGCTTGATGCCTTCTTCCATCTGCGTGCGCACATCCTCGTCCAGCGTGCGCACCGTGCCCGTCAGCCGTGCGGTGCGCGGAATGACATTATAGGCAGTGCCCGCATTGACCGTGGTTACCGAAAGAACCGCAGAACGGATCGGATCGACCGAGCGCGACACCAGAGTCTGCAAGCCCGAAATGATGTGGGCGGACACGATCACCGGATCGACGGCAAGGTGAGGCATCGCCGCATGGCCGCCATGCCCTTCGATATCGATTGCGAACTGGTCGGTCCCCGCCATGATCCCGCCGGTTCTGATAGCGAATTCGCCCAGCGCAATGCCGGGCATGTTGTGCATGCCGAACACCTGGGAAATGCCGAAGCGCTCCATCAACCCGTCTTCCACCATGACGCGCCCGCCGCCGCCGCCTTCTTCAGCGGGCTGGAAGATCACGATGACGGTCCCGTCGAAATTGCGCGTCTCGGCCAGATAGCGCGCCGCGCCCAACAGCATGGCGGTATGGCCGTCATGGCCGCAGGCATGCATCTTGCCGCTATTGGCAGAGGCATAGGACTTGCCGGTCCGCTCGGTGATCGGCAGGGCATCCATATCGGCCCGCAAACCGACAACGCGATCCGACTCGCCCTTGCCTCGGATGACCCCGACGACCCCGGTTCGCCCAATCCCGGTCACGACCTCATCAACGCCGAACGTTCTGAGTTGCTCGGCAACGAAAGCGGCGGTCTCATGGACGTCATAGAGAAGCTCTGGATTGGCATGCAGGTGTTGGCGCCACGCGGCGATATCGGCGTGAAATTCGGCAACACGATTGATGATGGGCATGGAGAAACCTGAAGGCGATATGTGAAGCGTCTAGTGTCTGCCCCGCGGCACGCGGCGTCAACGTCTCTTGTCTCTGGCTGGGCAGGAGGCTATCCCCCTTTACAGAATTGGACCCAGAGATGCCAGACACCGATCCAGCCGCATCGCCAATAGTGATCGATTTCATCGGCGGGGCCGTCGGCTTCCGGCTGCGCAGCGGTGAGGGCAGGGGGCAGCCCCTGCCGCGGGCCTGCGGCATGGCCAAAGGCGCCTTACCCTCCATCGTCGATGCCACCGCCGGCATGGGGCGCGATGCCTTCTTTCTCGCCTCTCTGGGAGCACAGGTCACCCTCATCGAACGCAACCCGCAGGTTCACGCCGCCCTCGATCGCGCCATGACCGCCGCCCGCGCCCACAGCGAGGACCTCGCCTCCATCATTGCGCGCATGACGCTGCTCCGCGGCGATTCCCGCGAACTCCTTCAAACCCTCGCCCCGGAAGTGGTCCTCGTTGACCCTATGCACCCCGAGCGCACCAAATCCGCGCTCGTCAAGAAACAGATGCGCGATCTGCGCGAAATGGTTGGTGCCGATCCCGATTCCCATGAACTCATGGCGGCGGCGCTGGCTGCCGCCACAAACCGCGTCGTTCTCAAATGGCCTCAGCGCGCCGCCCCGATCGAAGGGCTGCGCAGGCCCAGCCATCAGATATCGGGCAAGACCACGCGCTATGACGTCTTTGTCACCCGTCCATAGCGGCGCCGGCCATATTTCGCAAAACCATTCCGCCCCTTGGCTCCCCCCGCCCATTGCATTAGCGCCGGGGGAAACTATAAAGGCCGCGCGCCTTTTCCCTATCCAAGCTCGAGAGCGAGAATGTTCGAGACCCTTTCCAAGGCACCCCAGGACAAGATTTTTGCACTGATGGCCGAAATTGCAGCCGATGACCGGCCCGGCAAGATCGACCTCGGTATCGGTGTGTACAAGGACGACGAGGGCAATACGCCCATCATGACCGCCGTCAAGAAAGCCGAAGAGCGGGTCGTTTCGACTTCGAAAACCAAGTCCTATATCGGCGTGGCCGGCAACAAGGGCTTTGCCAAGGCCATGGTTGATCTCGCGCTTGATGGCGCGGTGCCCGCCGATCGCGTTCGCGCCGCACAGGCTCCGGGCGGCACCGGCGCCCTTTGGGTACTGCTCACGCTTTTGAAGCGCGCCAACCCCGACGCCACGGTCTGGATTTCCGATCCCTCATGGCCCAACCACAAGCCCATGGCCGAACAGGCGGGCTTTACGGTCCGGGCCTACCCCTATTTCGACCCGGAAACCCGCAAGGTCCGGTTCGACGAAATGCTCGCTAAGCTCGATGGCCTCGGCAAGAACGATATCGTCTTGCTCCATGGCTGCTGCCACAATCCCACAGGCGCAAACCTTGACCACGATCAGTGGCACAAGGTCATCGCCTCGCTCAAGCGCACAGGGGCTTTCCCGCTCGTCGACATGGCCTATCAGGGTTTTGGCGACGGGCTGGACGAAGACGCATATGGCCTGCGCGCCCTGGCGGCCGAAATCGACGAGTTCGTCTGCGCGACGAGCTGCTCGAAGAATTTCGGCATCTATCGCGAGCGTGTCGGCTGCGCCATCGTCGTGGGTAAGGATGCGGCTCAGGCCGATATCGCCAATTCCCAGATGCTCAACGTCATCCGTGGCGCTTATTCCCAGCCGCCCGATCACGGCGCTGAAATCGTGCGTATCATCCTCGAAGACGCAGACCTGCGCGCCGAATGGAAGGCCGAGCTGGAGGCCATGCGCAGCCGCATGATCGCCAACCGCAAGGCGCTGGCCGATGCGATCCGCTCGCGTTCGAACAGCACCGATTTCGACTTCGTGGCCGAACATCGCGGCATGTTCTCGCTTTTGGGTCTGAAAGTTGAGACGGTCGACCATTTAAAAGCCGAAAATGCTGTCTATATGTTAGATGACAGCCGCATAAACATTGCCGGCCTCGCTGACGAACGTATCCAGCGTCTGGCCGATGCCATCGTCGGAGCCACACGATAGAGCCTGACGCCGATATTGCGGCACCGCCATTCCATGCTACACCTTGGTCATTAGACCAAAGTATTATTCCAAGGGTGAAAAAATGAAATTTTTCGTCGACACCGCCGATATAAGCGAAATCCGGGAACTGCACGATGCAGGCCTGCTCGACGGCGTCACCACCAACCCTTCGCTGGTGGCCAAGTCGGGCCGCGATTTCAAGGAAGTGGTCAAGGAAATCTGCGACCTTCTGCCGGGGCTGCCCGTTTCCGCTGAAGTGGCCGCGACCGACTATGACGGCATGATGGCCGAGGCCGATGTGCTGAGCAAGATCGCCGACAATGTCGTCGTCAAGGTTCCGCTCACCCTCGCCGGACTGAAAGCCTGCAAGACGCTGTCCGACCGCGGCATCAAGACCAACGTCACTCTGTGCTTCTCGGCCAATCAGGCCCTGCTGGCCGCCAAGGTTGGCGCGACCTACATCTCGCCGTTCCTTGGCCGCCTCGATGACATCAATCTCGATGGCATGCAGCTCATCCAGGACATCCGGGTGATCTACGACAATTATGATTTCGACACCAAGATCCTGGCGGCCTCGATCCGCTCGCCCAACCACGTCTCCGATGCCGCTCTGGCCGGAGCCGATGTGGCGACCATTCCGCCGGGCGTGCTCAAGAAGCTGGCCGACCATCCCCTGACCGACAAGGGGCTCGACGCCTTCGTCAAGGATTGGAAGTCCACGGGTCAGTCGATCATTTGAGCCTCAATTGACCGAGGATGATGTCCGCAAGAAAATCCAGGACGCGCTGGGCGCCATAGAGGTGCCCGGCGGGTCTTCGCTTGCGCAGTTCCCCGGCCTGTCCGACATTATTGTCACCAAAGGTGCCGTCGCCTTCGCCATCTCGGTTTCGCCCGGCATGGAAAAAGCCTTTGCCCCTGCTCGTACCGCGGCCGAGGAGGCGGCCAAAAAGGCTGCGGAGGGCCGCAAGGTCATGGTGTCGCTGACCGGCGACAAGGCACCTGCCCAGGCTGCGCCGAAAGGCGCTTCACCGCGCCCCGGACCGCCACCCAAATCCCCTGTGCCCGGCATCAGGCACATAATTGCCGTGGGCTCGGGCAAGGGTGGGGTCGGCAAATCCACATGCGCCGTCAATATTGCCCTCGGCTTGGCTAGGCAGGGCCTTGCGGTCGGTATTCTCGACGCCGATCTTTACGGCCCCTCCTTGCCCAAACTGCTCGGCATCGAGGGCAAACCCGCCGTTCGCGACGACGGAATTTTCAAGCCTTTTGACGTACATGGCCTCAAGGCTATGTCGATCGGCCCCATGCTCACGGGCACCCAGGCAGTCGTCTGGCGCGGTCCAATGGCCACCTCGGCTCTGCGCCAATTGCTGCGTGAGACCGATTGGGGTCAGCTTGACGTTCTCGTTGTCGATCTTCCGCCCGGCACCGGCGACATCCAGATTTCGCTGGTCCAGCAGGTCGAACTGGCTGGCGCCGTGATTGTTTCAACGCCGCAGGATCTGGCGCTCATCGATGCGCAAAAGGCCATCGACATGCTCACCCGCACCAACGTGCCCGTTCTCGGTATCGTCGAGAACATGAGCTATTTCATCGCGCCCGATACCGGCAACCGCTACGACATTTTCGGTCATGGTGGCGCAAAGGCCGCCGCTGCGGACATGGGTATCGCCTTTTTGGGCGAAATTCCGCTGGTCATGTCGATCCGCGAGGGAGCTGATGCCGGCAAACCCGCCGTTGCCTCCGGCGACGGACCAGATGCCCAGGCATTTCTCGCTATCGCCGAGCGCCTTGCCGCCACGCTGGCGAGGGCAAGAATTTCCTGATTTTGGTTGACGTGGTTCTCGATGATGACAAAGCGTGAAAACGCTGGTAACCATAATGTAACCGATTACAAAAATCGCACTCTGGGCGGAGAGCCGACAATGTTCAGCCACAAGCGCGCCGATTTCGGCGAGGATTTCCTGTTCGGCGCGGCCACCGCCGCCTACCAGATCGAAGGCGGCCAGACCGACGGCCGAGGGTCTTCCATCTGGGATACGTTTTCAGCCACGCCCGGCAACGTCCACAACGGCGAAACCGGCAAGATCGCCTGCGATCACTACAATCGCTGGCCCGAAGATCTCGATCTGCTGGCTGATGGCGGGTTCGATGCCTACCGATTCTCCTTTTCATGGCCGCGCCTGATCCCGGAGGGGGTAGGCACCGTCAATCAAAAGGGTATCGACTTTTACGACCGTCTGATCGACGGCATGCTCGAGCGGGGTCTGAAACCCTTTGCGACCCTCTACCATTGGGATCTGCCAAGCGCTCTCCAGGACAAGGGCGGCTGGCTCAATCGTGACATCGCCAACTGGTTCGCCGAATACGCGGTGCTGGTACAGAGCCGCTTCGGCGACAGGCTCGAAACCACGGCAACCATAAACGAGCCGTGGTGCGTGGCCTTCCTCTCCCACATGCTCGGCGTGCACGCTCCGGGCTATCGCGACATCCGCGCCGCTGCCCGTGCCTCCCACCATGTGCTTTTGGCCCACGGCACAGCCATCAACGCCATGCGCGCCGAGGGAGGGAAAAACCTCGGCATCGTGTGCAATTTCGAGGTCGCCCAGGGCGCAACCGGCAAGCCCGAGGATATGGGCGCCGCGCGTCTGTGGGATGGGATTTTCAACCGCTGGTATCTCGACGGGCTGTTCAAGGGCAAATACCCCGCCGACGTTCTCGCCCATTTCGCGCCCCACATGCCCGACGAGTTCGCCGAGGACATGGCGGTGGTTTCAACACCGCTCGATTGGTTCGGCGTCAACTACTACACGCGCGGCCTCTATGAGCACGCCCCCGAACGTGGCGCCTTCCCGCTGCGCAAGGTCGATGGCCCGCTCGAAAAGACAGCCATCGGCTGGGAAATTTTCCCCGAGGGCCTGGAAGAGATCCTCACCCGTATTTCGGCTGACTACACCGACATACCGCTCTACGTGACCGAAAACGGCATGGCCGAAGTCGAAGGGACCGACGACCCCCGCCGGGTCGCCTATTACGACGGCCATCTCGGCGCAGTTCTTGCCGCCAAAAGGCGCGGCGCCGACGTGCGCGGTTATTTCGGCTGGTCGCTGCTCGACAACTACGAATGGGCCGAAGGCTACGACAAGCGTTTCGGGCTCGTGCATGTCGATTACAAGACTCAGAAGCGGACGCCCAAATCGTCCTACCGGGCCTTCCAGTCGCTTCTCACCGGAGCCAACCGCTCTCGCGTCGCCTGAGCGCCCGCAACCGCGACAATGTGGGCTCGGAAAATGTTTCCGCCATCGATCGCGCCCGTGCCAGTTGCGATGCCGGGTCCCACGATCAGCAAGGCTGAAAAGACGCCCCCGATCGCGTCATTGAACCCCTGCAACACCGCGTTACTGGCTTGGCAAACCTTAAGCTTTATGCAACGCTCGAATGGCCGCACGACAAAGCCCATATTGCGAAAAGGGGCGGCAAAAACGTTTTGGTTGCCAAAACGTTTTGGAATGTCGTATTCGGCGACCAGGCGCCGTATTTGCGTCTTTATGTGCTATGGGAGGACTACATGCACAAAACCTTACTGGCTGGAGCTTCAGCTCTGGCGCTTTCCCTTGCCCTTGCGGCTCCTGCCGCTGCGCAGGCCGTTGACCTGCCTGATTTGAACGGCGAAGAATTCACCATTTTCGGCCCCTGGGTCGGTGGCGTCGAAATCGAATCCTTTACCGCCGTTGTCGATGCCTTCAACGAACGCACTGGCGCGAACGCCGAATATGTCGGTTCAGACAGTCTCGAACAGCAGATCGTGATCGACGCACAGGCCGGCTCCGCGCCGGAAGTGACGTTCTTCCCGCAACCGGGCCTTGCAGCCACAATGGCATCCCAGGGCTTCCTCACCCCTCTTCCCGAGGGATCGGAGGACTGGATTCGCCAAAACTACGCTGCTGGCGAGTCCTGGGTCGATCTGGGAACCTATGCCAACGAGAATGGCGAGGAAGAGCTTTACGGCTTCTTCTACAACGTGAACCTTAAGTCGCTCGTCTGGTACGTTCCGGACAATTTCGCCGATGCTGGCTATGAAGTGCCTGAAACCATGGAAGACCTGCTTGCTCTCTCCGAGCAGATCGTGGCCGATGGCGGCACGCCCTGGTGCATCGGCATCGGGTCGGATGCAGCGACCGGCTGGCCGGCCACCGACTGGGTCGAAGATCTGATGCTCCGCACCCAGGAGCCTAGCGTCTATGACCAGTGGGTTGCCCATGAAATCCCGTTCGACGATCCGCGCGTGGTCGAAGCCATCGATACATTCGGGACCTTCGTAAAGACCGACGGTTGGGCCGCCGGTGGCGCTCAGGCAGTCGGCACCACTGACTTCCGTGATAGCCCTGCCGGTCTCTTCCAGGTGCCGCCGCAGTGCTACATGCACCGTCAGGCATCGTTCATTTCGGCCTTCTTCCCCGAAGGGACCGAGCTTGGTGTGGATGCCGACTTCTTCTACTTCCCCGGCTATGCCGAAAAGGATCTCGGCAGCCCCGTCCTTGGTGCCGGCACACTTGCCGCCATCACCAACGACACACCGGGCGCTCGCGCCTTCATGGACTTCCTCAAGGATCCTGAAGCGCATGAAATCTGGATGGCGACGGCGGGCTTTTTGACACCGCACACCGGCGTCGATCTGGCCGCCTATGCTGACGACACCCTGCGCGCTCAGGGCGAAATCCTGCTTGCTGCCGATACCTTCCGGTTCGACGGTTCGGACCTGATGCCCGGCGCCATTGGTGCTGGTGCATTCTGGACCGGCATGGTCGATTTCGTCGGTGGAGCTTCCGCCGAGGAGGCGGCCTCCGAAATCGAATCTGCCTGGAACAACCTCTGACCTGACAAACTGACGCCGGAGCGTTTATCGCTCCGGCGTTTTCCGACAATACACTCACCAGGGGTGTGGGGGGAACACGATGGTCAATCAGATTCTCTATGCGGCCTTAACCATTGTCATCGGCGTTGGTTTTGCCTTCATCTATTTTTGGGGAAGCAACTGGATCCTCGACAGAGCCCTGTCGACGGAAAATGTGGATGGGCCGACCTCCATTCGCCGCGACAGCCTGCGGACACGCATTCGCCCGTGGCTGTTTTTGTTTCCGGCACTGTTCTTCCTCACCGTTTATCTGGTCTATCCGGTATTCGAGACCATAAGGCTCACCTTCTATGATGGCGGCGGCCGCAATTTCGTCGGCACCTCCAACTGGCTCTGGGCGCTCAACAGCCCCGCTTTCGTGCAGTCGCTCATCAACAACGCGCTCTGGCTGATCGTGGTGCCCTCGGCAGCGACGGCCTTCGGCCTGCTGGTGGCTGTTCTTGCCGATCGGCTCTGGTGGGGCAACATCGCCAAGTCGCTGGTTTTCATGCCGATGGCCATATCCTTTGTCGGCGCATCCGTTATCTGGAAGTTCATCTATGACTATCGCGGCACCGGCGAGCAGATCGGCCTGCTCAACGCGGCGGTCATGGCGTTCGGCGGTGAGCCGCAGGCGTGGATCACCCTGCCATTCTGGAACAATTTCTTCCTGATGGTCATCCTTGTGTGGATTCAGACCGGCTTTGCCATGGTCATTCTCTCGGCGGCGCTCCGGGGCATTCCCGAGGAAACCATCGAGGCCGCGCGCATCGACGGCGCCAGCGACATCAGGATATTTTTCGATATCATGATCCCGCAGATCCTTCCCACCATCCTCGTGGTCTGGACGACAATCACCATCGTCGTGCTCAAGATTTTCGACATCGTGCTCGCCATGACCGGCGGGCAATGGGACACGCAGGTTCTGGCCAACCTCATGTACGACCAGATGTTCCGCGCCAACCATTTCGGCCACGGCTCGGTCGTTGCCCTCGTCATCATGATCGCGGTTCTGCCGGTGATGATCTGGAACATCCGCCAGGCCAGTTCTGAACAGGGGACGCACTGATGGCTACGATTGCAGACGTGCAGACAACGAGCGCCGAAGCCAGGACCAGTTGGCTGAGCAAGGTCCGCGTGACGCCGGGACGGGCAGTGGCCCACCTTGCCCTGTTGCTCCTTGTGGTGATCTGGACAGTGCCCACATTCGGGCTGCTGATCTCCTCGGTCCGGGACAAGGATCAACTGGCCGTTTCCGGCTGGTGGACCTCGCTCACCACTGTTGAACGCAGCAGTGTCGGTGTCCTTGGCACTGCGGAAGATCAGGTCGAGGAGGGCGGGCAATACGTTATTCGCGGCAACGTGCTGGCCGAAGGATCCAACGAGGCCGTCGTCAGCTTTGGCACTTCGATCAACAATCCGACCGAATTTGCCGCCGGTTCTCCGGCCCAGATGCGCGTTGGTGGCGAGATCATCGTGTCCGAAGACGGATCCTACGTCTGGACCTCGTCAACCGCGTTTGAGCATGACCGTGTAAGGCTGTTCTACACCTCGGCGGTGCCGCCCCGGTTCACGCTGGAAAACTATACCGAAGTGCTGACCTCGGCGGGTATAGGGCGGGCGTTTGTCAACTCGTTCACGGTCACCGTACCGGCCACCATCATCCCTATCCTTATCGCCGCCTTTGCCGCTTATGCGCTGGCGTGGATGCGGTTTCCGGGCAGAACGCTTCTTGTGGCGCTGATGGTCGGTTTGCTCGTCGTGCCATTGCAGATGTCGCTCATTCCTTTGTTGCGGATGTATAATGGCATCGCGACAACGTTCGGTGGTAACTCCAAGACTTATCTCGGGATATGGCTCGCCCACACCGCCTTCGGTCTGCCGCTCGCCATCTATCTGCTGCGCAACTATATGGCGGGCTTGCCAAGAGAGATCATGGAAAGCGCGCGCATGGATGGTGCCTCGCACTTCCAGATTTTCGCAACCATGGTCCTGCCCCTCTCGTTTCCGGCGCTGGCGTCCTTTGCCATCTTCCAGTTCCTTTGGGTCTGGAACGACCTTCTGGTCGCCATCGTGTTCCTTGGGCAAAGCTCCGACGAACTCGTGCTCACCGGTCAGTTGCGAGCCCTGCTCGGATCGCGCGGCGACAATTGGGAAATCCTGACCGCCGGGGCATTCATCTCGATCATCGTGCCGTTGATCGTGTTCTTCTCGCTCCAGCGCTACTTCGTGCGCGGCCTTCTGGCCGGCTCGGTCAAGGGCGGCTGAGCGCCCATTGCATCTTACGGAAGGGGGCCGCTCGAAAGGCGGCCCTTTTTATGCGAAATGCACGCTTTCGGCGATCGCATCGCCAGAAACGCCGTCTCCCAGATCGAACAGCGACGGGATCAGCGTGCCACTCGTCTTTTTGCGCTCGCATTGCCGGATCACCTCGGCCACCAGCGCCCGGCCCGCGGCACGCAGCGACGAGCGCACATAGGTGATCTGCCCCTCGACAGGCGCCAGGTTGAGATATTGCAACTCGTCATTCATCGAGGCGATCATCACATCCTTGCCGGGCACGCGCCCCGCCCGCGATACCGCCGTCAGCCCTTCGGTCGCCAGAAGGATCGATGAGTAGAGAAAAGCCGTGATGGATGGATCGGTCAGCGCCAGATCGGTCAGCTGAAAGCCGGCTTCGACCATCGGGTGCGTTCCTTCCAGATACATCACGGCTTCGGGCGGGTGCCCGAGATCGCGCAACGCATCGTAGACCGCCTGCCGCCGTGTCGTCGCATAAAGAAACCGCTCATCGCCGTTGATGAACGCGATGCGCTTGTGCCCATTGGCCAGGATCAGCTTGGTGAGGTTGTAGAAATTGCCGTAATTGTCGACATCAACCCAGCCATATCGGTCCTGCAATTCCTCGCGCCCATGCACCACAAACGGCACCTGGGCCTCGAGCAGGAAATTGATGCGAGGATCGTTGGGGCGGGGCAGGTCGACTATGAACCCGTCGACGCTGCCGTCGCGCACATAGCGCTCATAGGCGGCCAGTTGCCGCTCGGGCGTCTCGCTGGTCATTACGATGTCGTAGTGGTCGATCCGGGCCTCGCGCAGAACCCCGGCCATCACTTCGACGAAATGGGGATCGACAAACTTGTTGTCGTCGTCGGCCTGCACCCAGGCGATCGAATGGCTGCGCCGGGTCACCAGCCGCTGTGCGTTCCGGTTCGGTGTGTAGCCAAGCCGCCGCGCCGCATCGACGACCTTCCTGCGGGTCTTCTCGCCAACATCGGCATAGCCGTTCAGCGCCCGCGATATGGTGGTGATCGAAACGTTCAGTTCAGCCGCCAGATCCTTGATCGTGACGTTCCGGTTCTGCGCCCCCGCATCCTTGCGCGACCGGCTCGGGCCTGTGCTCATCGTATGTCCAGGGCTCCTCCACCCAAGCGCCTTACCCCGCCCATCCCTTCGCTCCTCAGAGTGTTTCCAGCAAGGGTCGATGCCACTCTCGTGGTTCGGAAACGCGCCGACGCAAAGCCCCGGAACAATTTCGGCGATTCAGGGAAAGGCCGAAAACGGTCCAGCCGGGAGGGGCCTTATCACCTCTTGCACAATATTGCGCGAGACAATGCAAGACCCGGTTGACGCCAGCCGGGCCGTCAGCGTAAGGAATCTAAGCCAAAACGTTTTGGATACAAGCAATAAAGGCGTTTGGCGGGTGCTTGCGGGCATCCTGAAATCAGGGCTTTACATCAGCGGGCAGGGCACGAACCTCGCCGCATTCATGTTGAGGGGGAGTTCGCTCGGCGATGAGTTATTTTGCGACCGAGTCACGCCAGTTCGTGCATCCCGAAGATACCTCGTCCGCCGCCAGGGACTGGTGGCGCGGAGCGGTGATCTACCAGATTTATCCGCGCTCCTTTCAGGACAACAACACCGATGGTGTCGGGGATCTGGTGGGCATCACCTCGCGCCTCGAATATGTCGCCGATCTGGGGGTCGATGCAATCTGGCTCTCCCCGGTGTTCACCTCGCCCATGAAGGATTTCGGCTATGACGTCTCGAACTATCGCGACATCGACCCGACCTTCGGCTCGCTTGAGGATTTCGACCGGCTGCTGGAAAAGGCCCATTCGCTGGGCCTGAAAGTCATCATCGATCAGGTGATATCGCACTCGTCCGATCGGCACCCATGGTTCGCTGAAAGCCGCCTGTCGCGCACCAACGCAAAGGCCGATTGGTATGTCTGGGCCGATCCCAAGCCCGATGGCAGCCCGCCCAACAACTGGCTTTCGATCTTTGGCGGGTCGGCCTGGCACTGGGACGGGCGGCGCATGCAGTACTACCTGCACAATTTCCTTGTCTCCCAGCCCGATCTCAACTTCCACAATTCAGCTGTTCAGGATGCCTTGCTGGGCGAAATGCGCTTCTGGCTCGAACGCGGCGTCGATGGCTTCCGGCTCGATACGGTCAATTTCTATTTCCATTCGGTGGGGCTGGAAAACAACCCGCCCGTGCGCCCCGAGGACTACAACGCCTCGACCGCACCGGCGGTCAATCCCTACAATCTTCAGGAACATCTCTACGACAAGAGCCAGCCCGAAAATATCGAGTTCCTCAAACGCGTGCGTACGCTGCTCGACGAATATCCCGGCACCACGGCGGTTGGTGAAATCGGCGACGCCCAGCACCAGCTCGAAGTCATGGCCCAGTACACCTCCGGCACTGACAAGCTGCATATGTGCTATACGTTCGATTATCTGGGCGGCGAGTACACGGCGCCCCATTTCCGCGATGCGTTGCGCCTGACGCAGGAAAAAGCCCCCGATGGCTGGATTTGCCTGGCCTTTTCCAACCACGACGTCGTGCGCCACGTCAGCCGCTGGGCGCCGCATGGCTTCGAGGACCGCCTGACGCGCCAGGCCGCGCTGCTCTTGTTGACAATGCGCGGTTCGGTCTGCGTCTATCAGGGCGAGGAACTGGGCCTCACCGAAGCCGAGATCGCCTATGACGATCTGGTCGATCCCTACGGCATCGAGTTCTGGCCCGAGTTCAAGGGCCGTGACGGTTGCCGCACGCCAATGGTCTGGCAGTCCCACGTCCGCAACGGAGGATTTTCGACGGCGAGCCGCACATGGCTGCCCGTCCCGGCCCAGCATCTGCCCTATGCCGTCGACCAGCAGGACAATGTCGCCAATTCAATCTTGTCGCTCTATCGGGCGATTTTGCGCTTCCGCCGCGAGCATCCCGTCCTCATCAAGGGCGATCTTGAACTTGTTGAGGCAACGCCTGACTCGGTCCTGGCCTTCACGCGATCGGTGGGTGAAGACAGGCTGTTCTGCGCCTTTAACATGGGTGCCGAGCCGATCGTCGTTGATGTGCCCGAGGGCTTGGTCCTTCAAGATGCCGGAGCGCCGGGCGCCGATGCCCGATTGGAGGACGCTCGGTTGAGTTTCGGTCCGTTCGGGGCCTATATTGGACGCATAAACTAAGGGCGAAAGAGCCCAGGGGAGGGATGATGTCTGACCTGCAGATTAGCAATCTTTACAAGCGCTACGGCAATGTCGAGGTGCTCAAGGATATAAATCTCGACATCAAATCGGGCGAGTTCATCGTTTTCGTCGGCCCATCGGGTTGTGGAAAATCGACCCTTCTGCGGACCATCTCGGGGCTCGAGACCATTTCGGCGGGCACGCTCGAAATCGGTGGCCGCCTCGTCAACGACGTCGCACCCTCAAAGCGCGGCATCGCCATGGTGTTCCAGTCCTATGCGCTCTATCCGCATATGACCGTGTTCGACAACATGGCCTATTCGCTCAAACTCACCCGCACTCCCAAGGACGAGATCAAAAAGAAGGTCGAGGCCGCCGCCGAGATGCTCCAGCTCGGCCCCTATCTCGAACGGCTCCCCAAGGCGCTCTCGGGTGGCCAGCGTCAGCGCGTCGCCATCGGCCGCGCCATCGTGCGCAATCCCCAGGTCTTCCTCTTCGACGAACCGCTTTCCAACCTTGACGCCGCCTTGCGTGTCGCGACCCGCATGGAGATCGCCAAGCTCAAGGAATCGCTGCCCGGCACCACGATGATCTACGTCACCCACGACCAGGTCGAGGCCATGACGCTCGCCGATCGTATCGTCGTGCTCAAGGATGGTGTCGTGATGCAGGTCGGCACGCCAATGGAGCTTTACGATCACCCGCAATCGCTTTTTGTCGCGGGCTTTATCGGTTCGCCGAAGATGAATTTCCTCACGGGCAGGAACGCACAGTCCTATAAGGCAACTACCGTCGGCGTGCGCCCCGAGCACATGGAAATCGTGTCCAACGGCAATGGCGCGTGGTCGGGCAAGGTCATCTATTCAGAAGACCTCGGCTCGGACAGCTACATCTATGTCGATATCGGCGAAGACGAGGCGATCATCATTCGCCAGGAGGGCAAGACCCCTTTCCGGGCTGGCGCCCAGATCAGCTTTGCGCCAAAGGGTGATCTCTTCCACCGTTTCGACGAGTCCGGCCGACCCATCACCTCGGGCGTCGCCGCACCGGCAAGGGCCACTGCTGCCGCCAAATCGGCAAAGCCGGCCAACCCGACCAAACAAGGCACCCCCGATGAGGGCGTTGTCGGCGGCGCCGGCGCGGTCGCCATGCCCGCCAAGCCGGCGCGCAAGCCGGCCGCAAACACAAAGGCGGCAACGCCCAAGGCCGGTACGGTCAAGGCCGCTGCAGCGAAAAAGGCACCTGTCCGCAAGGCGCCCGCCAAGCCCAAGGCATAGACTGCAACACGTTGAGCGGGCCGGTCCTACCGATCGGTCCGTCCCGTTCGTGCCAGAAGCACCACGGGCAAGATTCCGATCACCACGATGATGAGCGCGGCCAACGCCGCATCTTCATAGGTTCCACGCGCCGCCTCGCCATAGAGCAGCGTTGCAAGGCTCTCGAAATTGAGTGGCCGCAGCAGCAATGTGGCCGGCAGCTCTTTCATGCAGTCGACGAAAACCAGAAGCCCCGCCGCTGTCAACGCCGTCCGCGACAGCGGCAGGTGCACCCTCAACAATGTCCCGGTCGCGCTCTGTCCCAACGTCCGCGCCGCGTGGTCGTAGGATGTGGGGATGCGGCTCAATCCTGCATCTATCCCGCCTGCGGAAATCGCCAGAAATCGTGCCGTATAGGCATAGACCAGCGCCGCGCCCGAGCCGAGCAGCAGCAAGCCGGTCGAAATCCCGAACCAGTCGCGCATCAGCCCGTCCAGCGTGCGATCGAACGCGGCAAGCGGGATCAGGATACCAATGGCCAGAACCGTGCCGGGCACCGCATAGCCAAGGGTCGCAATCCGGGCAGCAATGGAGGTCTTCCGCCCCGGCTCGATCCGTGCCGCGTAGGCAATGGTAAAGCCGAGCACCAGCACAACGGCGGTGGCGATGGCGGAAACGGAAACTGTGTTGATCGTCGCTCGTATCAGGGCGGGCGAAAGACCGGCAAATTCGATCCGCCTGAGGGCGGCGACGGCCAGATAGATCGCGGGCCCCACAAAGCCGATCAGAATGGGAAGAAAACCCAACGCGAAAACACCCAGCCCCTTGAACCCGCCCAATCGGCGCGGCGGCATGGGCCTTGCTCGCTGCGCGCTGGCCGCGAACCGCTGGTTACGCCGCGCCCACCGCTCGAAAACAATCAGCGCGATCACAACCACCAGCATGGCAATGGCAATCTGCGCCGCCCCGGCCAGATCGGTGCGCACGATCCAGGTGGTATAAACCGACGCCGTCAGCGTCCGGATGCCCAGAAACTGCGCGGCGCCGACATCGTTGAGCGCTTCCATCAGCACCAGCGATACGCCAACGGCGATCGCCGGCCGCGCCAGCGGCAAAGCCACGCGCCAGAATACCCCGCTGCGCCCTACACCCAGGGTTCGCGAGACCTCCACCAGATTGGCGGCCTGGGTCAGAAACATCGCCCGCGTCGTGAGATAGACGTAAGGGTAGAGCACAAATCCAAAGACCAGTATCGCGCCCCACATGGCCCGGATATCGGGAAGCCGGAACTCGCGCGGGCTCGAATAGCCCAGCACCCAGCGGATGGCGCCCTGAATGGGTCCAAGCGGGCTCAGGACGTCGAGATAGGCATAGGCCATGATGTAGGTCGGAACGGCCAGCGGCAGCAGCAGTGCCCACTCCAGCACGCCTCGTCCGCGAAAGTCATAGGCTGAAACCAGCCACGCCGCTCCCGTTCCCACGCAGGTCGCGATGATCCCGGTGCCCAGCAGTAAAACGCCGGTGTTCCAGGCCGCTTGCGGCAGGATATTGGCCAGAACATGCGACCATAGCGTGCCCGTGTCGGCCAGCGCGGTCACCCCGATCGTTGCCACCGGCAATAGCGCAAGAGCCGCGGCGGCAAATGCCATCGCGGCCCACAATGAAACTCCGATGCGGTGCCGTGCTGCGGGCCGGCTTCCAGCCATTTCTGCCATCGAGGAGGGCGCGGCGGGACGTTCCCGCCGCGCTTTTCCTAGTTTCCGAAAGTGTCGAAGTTGACTTCGTCGACCAGTTCGCTGGCCCGCGTGCGGAACGGCAGCACTTCGGTCAGCGACATGGAGTCCGGGGTCAGTTCCCCGATTCCGGCAATGATCGGGTGCACTTGGGCATTGGCATTGACCGGATGCTCGAAATTGGCTTCCGCATAAAGCTTCTGGGCGTCATCGGAAACGAGATATTCGAGCAGTTGCACTGCTTCATCGCGATTGGGCGCGTGGGCCGCAACACCGGCGCCGGAAATATTGACCAGCGTCCAGCCATTCTCGAAAGTGGGCAGGATGACCTGAATTTCTTCCGCCCATGCCTGCTGTTCTTCGCCTCCGGCGCCGCTCGTCATCAGGCCGTAATAGTAGGAGTTGGCCACGGCGATATCGCAAATGCCCGCGGCAATATCGCGCGCGCCGTCGCGGTCGCCACCGGCGGCCACGCGGGCCTGATTGGCCTTTATGCCTTCGAGCCAGGAGCGCGTTTCCTCTTCGCCATACTTGGCCATATAGGCCGCGAACATCGCCGTGTTGTAGGGATGCTGGCCCGAACGGATGCACAGGCGCCCCCGCCATTCCTCATCGTCGAGTTGCTCATAGGTGAAGCTGTCGAGATCGAGATCCTTGGCGGCATAGAGCACGCGGGCGCGGCCCGACAGGGCGAACCAGTTGCCCTCAGGGTCGCGGAGTGCCTCGGGCACGACGGCTTCGAGCACTTCGGAATCGACCGGCTGGGTCAGCCCGGCATCGACAAGATCGATCAGGGCGCCGAAATCGACGGTCATCAGGATGTCGGCCGGCGAGCTCTCGCCTTCCGCCGAAACCCGCTCGATCAGCCCGTCCTGCAAAAAGACAGTATTGACCGCAATGCCCGTCTCGCCAGTAAACGCGTCAAGGATAGGCTGGATCAAACCCGGCTCGCGGGTGGTGTAGATGTTGACCTCCTGGGCCAGGGCAGGCACGGCTGCGCCCAGCGCCAGCAGGCCGGCTGCCGAAAACGTCTTAAAAAGTCGTGTCATTTGGGTATTCCCTTGGTGTGGTTCCATCAAAGGCGCCGAGGGCCAAACGCGCCCATAGACGGCAATACCCATAGCTGAGAGCGCGAGTCAACAAATTTCAAATTTAGTCTAGAATCATTCTAAACTATTGATATTTCGATTGATTTATTCGGCCGCCAGCGTGCCGCGCGGCAGGGTCGATCGCGCCGTCTCGTCGGCGGCAAACACAAGCACGTCCTTGGGCTCGACACTCACCGTGACCGCCTGTCCGACCTCCAGCCCCCGCTGCGCGCTCGTGCGCATGACAAGTGGTTCAGCCAATCCGGCGACTTCCAGTGTCAGCTCCTCGATCTCGCCCAGCAATACCCGTCCTCTCACGGTCGCCGCCGTCCCATGGGTTGTCAGCGCCAATGCCTGCGGTCGGATAAACAGCTGGACTGGTCCCGAACTCCCGCATGGTGCAGGAAACCGGCCAAGCGCACTGTCGAGCCAGTCGCCCGATCGCCGGGCCGGAACGCGATTGACCTGTGAAAAGAACGCGGCGGCATAGGCAGTCTGGGGAAAGCTGTAGATGGCGTCCCCCGTCCCGCTTTCGATCACCTTGCCCTTGTGCATCAGCACCACCTTATCGCCGATGGCCAGCGCTTCTTCGGGATCGTGGGTCACGATGATTGCCGTAGTCCCCAGTCCCCGGAGCAATGCCAGCGTCTCGCGCCGGATCGTGTCGCGAAGGCCCCGGTCGAGGTTGGAGAATGGCTCGTCCATAAGCAATATGCGCGGCTGCGGCGCCAGGGCGCGGGCCAGCGCGATACGCTGCTGCTCTCCGCCCGAAAGCATGTGCGGATAGCGCTCGGCCAGCCCCCCGATCCCGAGCCGGGAAATGATGTCGTCGACTCGCGCCGCCGCATCCCTGCGGGTCATTCCCGTCAGCCCGAACCCGATATTCCGGCGCGCCGTCAGATGGGGAAACAGCGCGTAGTCCTGAAACATGAAACCGATGTTGCGGTTTTCCGGCTCGACGAACGCATCGGTGCCGCTCACCGTCGTGCCCGCCAGCACCACCGTGCCGCCATCGATATGCTCGACCCCCGAAATGGCTCGCAACAGCGTCGATTTTCCACAACCCGAATGGCCGACAAGGCACACGATTTCCCCCGGCGCTATATCGAAGGAAACGCCGTCGAGTGCCATCACCGCGCCAAAATGGCGCGAAACATCTTCAATCCGCAGGATCGGTTCGTGTTTGCTCATGGCATTGAGTTAAGGCCGAGGATGCTTGTGCTTGTCAAGCAGCCGTCGCTTCAGCCCTTGACGACAAGACTCGCCGGGATGGTCAGCGTCATCAGCGTCCCGCTCTCGCTTGCCGGTGCAAGGCTCAGCGAACAGGCGTTGACCGCCACCAGCGACCGGGTCAGCGTCAGCCCGATGCTCGACTGGCTCGGCTTGCGCTCGCTGCCGTCCGCTGCCACCCCGTCTCGGAACACCATGAAGCGCTCCGCCAGCGCGTTGGGCGCCTTTGCCGTGTCGCGCACGTGGATGCAAACCGAGCCGTCCTCCTCGACCTGCCCCGAAAGCACGACCTTGGAGCCCTCGCCCCCCTCGCTGATCGCGCTGGCGAGCATGTTGAGTACGGCCTGTTTGAGCGTTGCGGCATCGACCCGGACATGGGGCAGCCGTTCGCTGATCGCGCTGCGCAGCAACACCCGGGCTTGCCCCGCGGCGCCGCGCACCCGCACGAGGCATTCGGCCAGCAAATTGCCGATATCGACGTCGGCGGGCGAGATGGCCAGTTCGCCCTCGGCGAGCCTGACATAATCGTCAAGTTCGTCGGCCAGGTCGCCGATTTCGCCACTCGCCGAACGGATGTCGCGCGCATATTCGAGATAACGCGAATTGGCCAGCGGCCCGAAGGATTCCGAAGCGATCAGTTCGGAAAATCCGGAAATGGTATTGAGCGGACGGCGCAGCCCGCGCGTTATCCGGCTCAGTGTTGCGGTCGGGACCCCTGAGCGCGGCCCCGGAGTTCCGGCCTTGGTGTCATTCGAGCCGAGCAGGCCGAAATAGCCCGACACGATGCCTGCCCGTCCCTCTGCAAAAAGCGTCAGCGTATGTCCGGCCCGTTTGCCCTTGAGCGAGATTGCGGGCCGCACACCCCCCGCGTAGCGGGCGGGCAGGCTGAGAAACTGGCGCAACGCCGAATGATCGCCCTGTGCGACCAGATTGGTGAGCGGCGTTCCGATTTCCGCCATGGCGCCATCGTTGCGGCCGCCCTCGAAGCTGGCGATGAGGCCAGCCCGGTCCGCCGTGACGAAATCAAAATTCGCGACCTTGGCCCAAAGCGCCGCGAACTGACCGACTTCGGCCTCGCGAAGCGGCTCGATGTCGCTGGCCCTCGCCGAAAGCATGAAACCGGGGCGGCCCTGCCAGGTGACGGCGTTGAGCCGTGCATTGACAGCGATTTTCTCGCCATCCCGGCGCAGCAAATGGTTAACCGGCCCCGCCGGCTCACCACCATCGACGGTGGGAAAAATCGCAGGCAGCCCCAGGCCGCGCAAAGTCGTTGCGTTCTCATAGCCCGTCAGATCGACCAGCGCGCGGTTGGCAAACAGAATGTCCTGGTCGCGGAAGATCAGAATGCCGATCGGCAGCCGATTGAGCACCACCGCTTCTTCGCTCAGCGCCACCAGTTCGCCACCTGATTGGCGCGGACGAAAGGGCAGGGGTGGGGGCGCCGGCTCGGGCGGGTCCTCGCGGTTCACCCTGTCGGTGAGGATGCGCGAAAGTTCTTCGAAATTGTATCGCGTCGACTGCTCGCTCGCGTCCGGGACCGCTTCGCCCTCGTCAGCTTGGCTGGTCTCGTCCGCATCTGACGATTCGGACCCATCCTCCTCGTAGCGGATGCGGGGAATCGCCAGGCCGCGCCCCGTGACCTGCCACAGCCCGGAGCGAGCCGACCCTTCCTCATTGTTGCCGTCGGCGGCAAACGCCGCCTCGTCGAGGTCCACGGGATCGTCCAAACCCCAGTCGGACCGGTCCTCGCCGGCCTCCGTTTCCACGGTCTCGTCATAGGCGATTTCCGCAAAACCGCGGCTGGGGACCTGTTCGGGAAACGCTGCGTCATCGCTCGAATCCAGGGGATCGAAAAGATGCTCATGCCCGGCCAGCTTGTCGACAAGCGCCGCGAGCCCCTCCAGCTCGACCTCGTCTTCATCACCCCCCGAAGCGAGGGACGCCTCCGCCACCACGGGCGCTTCTATCCTGACAGGTTCCCCGGACTGTTCGGTTCCCGCAGCCGCCAGAACCGCGTCCGCTATCGGGTCGACCCCGACGACCAGAAGATAGAGCCGGTCGTCGCCCAGCCGCAGCGGTGTACATTGGCAGGTCGCCGAAAGCGGCTTGCGCCCGGCCAGAAACTGCATGCGCGATAGCGTCGGCTGCCCCATCAGTCCCAATCGCACGATGCGCGCAATCTGGCCCTTGACCGGTACGGCCGGCTCCAGCGCCTTGATGCCATCGCCCTTGGCCCTGGCGCCAAACAGCCCCGCGGCCCGATTGGTCCAGACCGGCCGCGCCCCGTCGGCCGGCCACAGCCAGGCCGGGCGCGGGTCGTCTTCGTACCGCGTCACGGTTTGGGCCTGTTCAGCGCTTGTCCACTCGAGCGTCATGCTATGTCCGTATGTCCATCCTCGCCCCGGTCCGGGGCGATGGTTGACGAAACCTTAAATATAGGGACTCCGCGACCCGGTCCATGTCTTGCGCAATTGTTGTCCGCTCAAAGGTTGGAAATGGTTAAGGCCCGGCCCGGCGGCGCCTGTCAAAAAACCTGCCGAACTTGGCAAAACCGCCCTTGTCTTTGCCGCCATCTCGACCTATGTTCCGCCCCGTTTCGGGACGACGCCGCCATAGGCGTCATGACGTCCGCGTCACCATGCCGTCGTAGCTCAGTTGGTTAGAGCGCTAGATTGTGGATCTAGAGGTCCCCCGTTCAATTCGGGGCGACGGTACCACCCTTCTCCTGCAGCCCTGATGACGATGCGCCAACGGGCCATCATAGGTTAATCCGCGTCCGCTTTGAACCGGCATTTGTTAGGACTTTGTTAACCATAAGGGGTAACCCTATGTCCCGTAGCCAAGCGTATGGGGGCTCAGAAAGGACGTGCAGTGTACGACTTTGCTCCAGACGCCCAAATGGCGGAGGCTATGGTTGGGTTGCCAATTGCCGAGGTGGAGAGAACGCTGATTCTCGCAACGCTGCGGCAGACCAATGGCAATCGCACCCGCGCCGCCCAAATCCTCGGGCTTTCGATCCGTACGGTTCGGAACAAGCTCAAGGATTATGCCGACAAGGGGTTCAATATCCCCCATGCGGCCTGAACCGAATGCGTGGTAATCGCTTCGGATTTATAACGACATAGCTCTTGGCCCGGCGGCCCATACGTCGCCGGTGCCTACACCACGATGACCTTGGCCCCCACCGGGACGCGACCATAAAGATCGATCACATCCTGATTGGTCATGCGGATACACCCCGATGAGACCGACTGCCCGATGCTCCATGGCTCGTTCGTCCCGTGGATGCGATAGAGGGTCGAACCGAGATAGAGCGCTCGCGCGCCCATCGGATTGTTCGGCCCTCCGGGCATGAAACGCGGTAGCCCCGGCTGGCGGGCATGCATTTCGGTCGGCGGCGTCCAGCTCGGCCATTCGCGCTTGGCGCTGATCCGGTGCGTCCCGCTCCATTCAAAACCCGTCCGCGCCACCCCGATGCCGTAGCGCATGGCCTTGCCATTCGTCATGACGAGAAACAGGAAATGCTGGCGCGTATCGACGATCAACGTGCCCGGCGCCTCGCTTGTCCGGTAATTGACCACCTGCCGCAACCACATGGGATGGCTGACATACTCGGTCTGGTATTCGAGCATGGTCTGTGGCTCATCGGGCGTTAGAACCATGCCCGCTGGTGCCCCGAACATGGCATCGAGATAGCCGCGATAGGCCGAGCCGGCCTGCGCGGGCGCAGCAAGCATCAGCAGGATCAAAAGGGCAGGGGCGATACGGATCATCTGCGGCTCGTTTTAGCGTCGGACAAAAGCCGATCCTGCCCGCAACCGGCAAAGATTGAGTCAAATGGGATGGTTAAATCTTGCCCCATCTCTATGGTTACCCAAATGCTCCATGAGGCGATTCCATGACCGAAGCCGAACCCGTGCGCTGCCCCTGGGCGGGCAGCGACCCGCTGTACCAATCCTATCACGATACCGAATGGGGCTACCCGGTCACCAACGATACGCGCCTGTTTGAAAAACTCTGCCTCGAAGGCTTTCAGTCGGGCCTTTCCTGGCTGACCATCCTCAAAAAGCGCGAAAATTTCCGCGCCGCCTTCGCCGGCTTCGATATCGACAAGGTCGCTGCTTTCGACGCGCCCGATATCGATCGGCTTCTGGCTGATGCCGGTATCGTGCGTCATCGCGGCAAGATCGTTTCGACAATCAACAACGCCCGCCAGGCGCAAAAACTGCGAACCGAGTTCGGCTCGCTCGCCGCTTATTTCTGGCGCTTCGAGCCCGGCGCCGCCGACCGCCCCACCGACTATTCATGGGACACCCTGCGCGCCATCGGCACGGCTCCGGCCTCGGTCGCGCTCTCGAAGGACCTTAAAAAGCGCGGCTTTTCCTTTGTCGGCCCCACCACCTGCTATGCCTTCATGCAGGCCATGGGCATGGTCAACGACCATATGGAGGGGTGCCATTGCCGCGCCCCCATTGAGGCGCGGCGCGCTGCCTTCGCTCGCCCATGAAAAAGGGCGCTCCGTTTTTCGAAGCGCCCCGTTGAATGCGCCGACGATTATGGACGGAAATAAACGTTCATAACCGTCGGCATTCTAGGCGGGTCGACAATTGTTGGCAGCCCTATGTCCGCGCGGATCGAGGCGGGCAGGTCTTGCGGGCGGACTCGTTGCACCCGGCGCCTGCCGCGAACCATCGCCTTGATCGCGGCCATAACCACACGCCATTTGCCGTGCTCGGCCATCAGCGTGTCGACTGAAATGCGCAGGATCGCGCCTTCCACTTGCATGTTTACGTGCGACATCGTCGTCACCCAGGCGCGCAAAGGCGCACTGGCTCCATGTTGCTGGAGACATTTGCGGGAGTCGGTTCATCCGGCCCGGAAACGTGTCCAAAGGTTGCGTTTGGTTGGAATCCGGGCGGCAGGACGCAAATGTGCTGTCGTCAGGATTGGTTGGCTTTGGGGGTGTTTTTGAAGATCGGGCCGGCTGCCGGAGGGCTTCCAGAAAAAGTGGTCACCACTTTTTCGGTTCGGAAGCGCGACCAGCTAGATGGTCGACCTGATTATCGCAAAGGCTGTCAGGCTTTTACGCCGGTGCGATTGAGTCGGCGGGACATGGCCCAACCGAAGGCTTCAACACCACGGGTGAGGACGTTAGCGAATGCTGTCATAGGAACGCCTCCCTTGAGAGGTTTGTGTTGAAGACGACGCACTCTTAGCTAACGAATCCGTGATCGCCAACCCCTCATGTGGCGGGATGTCGCACTTGCCATTTGCCTGTGGCGCAATGGCAACACTATGCCCTTGCCTTGTCTCCAAACCGCATATCGTTTAGAGCGTGTCCAGAAAAAGTGGATACCACTTTTTCGGTTCGGACACGTGACATGCTGGAAAAAGAGGGTGAGGGGCTGAACGCAGTTCGGCCTGACACGCTCTTCAACGGCGCGTATTGCAAAAAGCCCCGTATTCGCGGGACTTCAGGGACCACATTCATGGCCAAGAACTCAGCGCTCATCGAGCCGCGCCTGCCGCGCGGTTTTGTCGACTCCGAACCCGCGGACCTCGCCGCCATCGAGCAGATGGTCGCCAAAATCCGCCACGTCTATGAGCGCTACGGCTTCGATCCCATCCAGACCCCGTTTTTCGAATACACCGAAACGCTTGGCAAGTTCCTGCCCGACACCGACCGCCCCAACGCCGGGGTGTTTTCCGTGCAGGACGATGACGAACAGTGGATGAGCCTGCGCTACGACCTGACGGCGCCGCTTGCCCGCTATTTCGCCCAGAGCTATCAGGACCTGCCAAAACCGTTCAGGTCCTACCGGCAGGGCTGGGTGTTCCGCAACGAAAAGCCGGGCCCCGGGCGCTTCCGCCAGTTCATGCAATTCGACGCCGATACGGTCGGCGCTGCGGGTCCAGAATCGGACGCCGAAATCTGCATGATGATGGCCGATACGATGGATGCGCTGGGCTTGGCTGGCAAATACGTCGTGCGCGTCAATAACCGCAAGGTGCTGGACGGTGTGATGCAGGCCATCGGCGTCACCGATGAGAGCCAGAAACTCACGGTGCTGCGGGCCATCGACAAACTCGACAAGTTCGGCCCCGACGGCGTTCGTCTGCTGCTTGGCGAAGGGCGAAAGGACGAGAGCGGCGATTATACAGAGGGTGCCAAGCTCAATGCCGATCAGTCCACCGCCATCATCGAGATGATGGGCGCAACTCGGTTGGACGATCTGGTCGATCTGGAAGAGGATGCTGGCCCCGACGGCTTCATCGACGCCGAGTTCAAGACATCTGCGCTCTCGAAATTCAAGCTCACCCAGGCTTTTGCTGAGGGTTTCGCCGAACTGCAGGCCATGGCTTCGCTTTTCGCTACTGCCGGCTACGGCCCCGACCGCATCAAGATCGACCCCTCCGTCGTCCGCGGCCTCGAATATTACACCGGCCCGGTCTTCGAAATCGAACTCACCTTCACCGTCCAGAACGAAAAAGGCCAGGACGTGGTGTTCGGCTCAGTCGGCGGCGGTGGCCGTTATGATGGCCTCGTCTCCCGCTTCCGCAATGAGCATACTCCCGCCACCGGCTTTTCCATCGGCGTCTCCCGCCTCGCTTCTGCGCTCAAGCTTACCGGCAATCTCGACGCTGCCCCGGTCACCGGCCCCGTCGTCGTCACTGTCATGGAAAAGGACAGGATCGCCGACTATCAGAAAATGGTCGCCGATCTGCGTTCCGCCGGTATCCGCGCCGAACTGTTCCTGGGTTCGTCCAAGAACATGGGCAAGCAGATGAAATACGCCGACAAGCGCAACGCCCCCGCCGTCATCATCCAGGGCTCGGACGAACGCGAACAGGGCGTTGTCCAGATCAAGGATTTGGCCGAAGGCGCCGAAGCCGCCGCCTCGATCACCGACAACGCCGCCTGGAAAACCGAGCGCCCCGGCCAGTATTCGGTCCCGCGCGCTGAAATGGTCGATTTCGTCAAACAGATCCCGGCCGTCGCCGCATGGATGAAGGCGAACGGGTGATGGTGCGCCAGTCGCAAGTCATGCGCCCTTGGCCCGACGCCGGAGCCCACCCATGACCGCCGCCGCCCGCCGCGCCGCTCTGCAAGCCCTCGTCTCTGCGCCCGGCGTCACCCCTGTCGCGCCACCGATCCTTGTTTCCCCCGCCGCCTATTTCGATCTGGCCGGCGAGGAACTGGGCGCGCGCATGATCCTCACGCAAGGGATGGATGGCTCGGAATTCTGCCTGCGCCCCGATTTCACTCTCCCCATAGCCATCGACCACATCGCCAATGGTGCTGCGACCCCGGCGGCCTATGGTTATCTCGGCCCGGTCTTTCGCCAGCGCACCGATGGTCCCGCCCAGTTCGATCAGGGCGGCATGGAGCTTCTGGCGCTCCCCGACGCCGATGCCGCGCTCGATCAACTGATCGGCTTTGCCCGTGCGGTCACCGATATTTACGGCGTCACGGCCCCCAATATCCGCGTCGGCGATATCGACCTGTTCGAAACCGTGCTCGCCGGTTGCGAAATGCCCGACGTCTGGCGCCCGCGCGTCCGCGCCCGCTTCGGCCACCCCGAAGCGATGGCGTCATTGCTCGATCGTCTTGCCGACCCGCGCCCGCCGATGGCCGGACCGGCAGGCCTGCCGGCCAACGACATCGCCGATTGGGTGGGCGAACTCATGCTCACCAACGGTCTCAGCCTAACCGAAAGCCGGACACCCGAGGAAATCGCCGCCCGCTATCTCGAAAAGCAGGCGCTCGAAGCCCAACACGTTCCAGGCCCGACCATCGACCTGCTGCGCAACTATCTCGCGATCTCCGGTCCCGCCGACAAATCGCTCACGGCAATCGGCGCTCTCGGCCAAGCCACCGGCATCGATCTGGCCCCGGCGCTGCAAGGCGCCAGCCGCCGGGTCGATCAATTGCGCGATGGCCTGAAAGCAAATTCGGTTCTCTTCGATGCCGGGTTCTCTCCGCGCCTCGATTACTACACCGGCATCACCTTCGAGGTGACCGGGGCAGGGGGCCTGGTGCTCGTCTCGGGCGGACAATATGACAGGCTTCTCAGGCGTCTGGGCGCGCCCCAGGACATTCCCGCCGTCGGCTGCGCCGTCTGGGTCGATCGTCTCGAATCGGAGGTTCGGCCATGAGTTCGATCATGCTCGCGCTCCCCTCCAAGGGCCGCATACAGCAAGAAGCCATAGCGATCTTTGAAAAGGCCGGGCTGGCCATCGAACGCCCCGGCGGCGCACGCTCTTATCTGGGCGAAATGGCCGCCATGCCCGACGTGATCGTCCGTTTCCTCTCGGCGTCCGAAATCGCCCGCGAACTGATCCGCGGCACCATCGACATCGGCATCACTGGCGAGGACTTGATCCACGAAACCGCCGAGACCGGCCCCGAGCAGGTCGAAATCGTCAAGCGCCTCGGCTTTGGCCGCGCCGATGCGGTGGTGGCTGTTCCCGACTCATGGATCGACGTCACCACGATGGACGATCTTTCCGATGTCGCCGCCGATTTTCGTGCCCGCCATGGCCGCTGGCTCAGGATCGCCACCAAATTCGTCAATCTCACCCGCCGCCATTTCGCGGACCACGGCATTGCCGAATACCGGATCGTTGAAAGCCTCGGCGCCACCGAAGCCGCCCCCGCATCGGGTGCCGCCGACCTGATCGTCGACATCACCTCGACCGGCTCGACCCTGAAAGCCAATGGCCTGCGCATCCTGGAGGATGGCGTAATGCTCAAAAGCGAATCCCTGCTGCTCGTTGCCCGCAACGCCGATTGGCACGAGGGCAAGCTTGCCGTTCTCTCCCGGCTGGCCGCCGCCATCGGAGCCACCCCTTTCCGGGCATAAAAAAAAAGGGCCGTTTGCGCGGCCCTTTGTCGTTTCTGGCGATTTGCTTTTACTTGCTGCGCATATCGACGGCCAGCGCGCCCGGCCCGAAAGCGATGACGTAGAGCATGCCGCCCGTGATGGCGAGATTCTTGAGGAAGTTGGTCATCTCCATCTGATTGGAAAAATCGGTATGGAAGATCAATGCGGAGGCCAGCGAGAAGGCACCCAGCGCTGCGGCGGCCCAGCGGGTCTTGTAGCCCGCGGCCAGCATCACCCCGCCGACCACTTCGACGATAATCACCAGCCAGATCAGGATGCCCGGCACGCCGAAGGCTTCCATAAAGCCCACATTGCCCTCGATTGCGGTGATTTTGCCCAGCCCGGCAAGGATGAAGATGATGGCCAGAAAGATGCGGCCTGTAGTCGGAAGATAGGTTTGAAGCGCGTTCATGTTTTTTGCGTCCAGTGCACGATTTGCGATGATCGAACTTTGTCGTATGCCGTTGTTTTGAAAAACCCACCGACCACCGACAGATTGTTCGTCGATTCAGACATAATATAGCGCCAGGTCAATTCCGATCCGGTTGCAAATCACCCGGCTTCATGCCAGCAAGCGCGCGTTTGACGCGCTGCGTTGGGGTGGAGTTTTCCGTGTACGATATCTGGGTTCTTGTCGCGCTGGGCGGTGTCAGCGTCATCGCCGGCTTTGTCGATGCCGTCGCCGGCGGCGGCGGCCTCATCACAATCCCGGCCCTGCTCTGGGCCGGCCTGCCCCCGCTCGGCGCCATCGCCACCAACAAGGCCCAGTCCATCGTCGGCACGACGATCGCCGCATGGACCTATTGGCGCAAGGGCTATGTCTCGATCCTCTCGTTGGTCCCCTCCATCGGGGCCGCCTTCGCCGGCTCCCTGCTGGGCGCCATCATTGTCAAGCAGGTCGATACCTCGGCGCTGGAAATCCTCATTCCCGTCGCCGTGATCGCGGTGGCGCTCTATTTCACTTTCTCGCCCTCCATCAAGGATATCGATGGCGCGGCCCGCCTCAAATTTTCGGCCTTCGTGCCGGTCTTTGCCTTCGTGATCGGCTTTTACGACGGCCTTTTCGGCCCCGGCACCGGTTCGTTCTTCATGCTGGCCTTCGTCGCCCTGTTCGGCCTTTCGGCAGCCCGCGCCTCAGCCCACACCAAAATCCTCAACGTCACCTCCAACCTTGCCGCCCTGGTCTTTTTCATCATCGCCGGAGATGTCGTCTGGCCGGTCGCCATCGTCATGGCCTGCGGCCAGGTCCTCGGCGGCTATCTCGGCGCCATCACCGGCATCCGCTACGGTGCCAAAATCATCCGCCCGCTAGTCATCGTCGTCTCGATCATCCTCGCGGTAAAGCTCCTCTTTTTCCCATAAGCGGTGGGCAGCGGCACGAATAAATCGGCCAGCCATGTCGGATAGAGGCCGGGTTCTTCGTCTTTATCCTGTAGCCCACGACCCCGGGTTGGAAACCACAGGAGAACGATCATGCCCTATATCGAAGGCTTCGTGGCCGCAGTCCCCACCGCCAACAAGGACGTCTATCTCAAGCACTCCAAGGAAGCGGCCGCCTATTTCAAAAAGAACGGCGCCACCCGCCATGTCGAATGCTGGGGCGACGACATCCCGAAAGGCAAACTCACCGATTTCCAGGGCGCCGTTAAGGCCAAGGACGATGAAACCGTCGTGTTCAGCTGGATCGAATATCCCGACAAGGCCACCCGCGATGCCGTCAACAAAAAGATGATGGACGATCCCAATATGTCTGGCATGGACATGCCGTTCGACGGCAAGCGCATGATCTGGGGCGGCTTCAGCGTCCTGATGGACGAGTAACGCCGCAAACAAAAAGGGAAGCGCCTAAACGAAAAGGGCAGCGCCGAAGCGCTGCCCTTCCCGTTCGAGACCCTGGAGAGGTCTCAATTCCTTAATGCGTTGAGCGCTGGATTAGAAATCCATGCCGCCCATACCGCCCATGCCGCCGCCGGCGGGCATTGCCGGAGCTGCTTCCTTGGGCAGTTCGGCGACCATGGCTTCGGTGGTGACCAGAAGGCCGGCAACCGATGCCGCGTCTTCGAGCGCGGTGCGCACGACCTTGACGGGATCGATGATGCCCATCTGGATCATGTCGCCATATTCGCCGGTCTGGGCGTCATAGCCATAAGTGTCCGAACCGTTGTCGAGAATCTTGCCGACAACCACCGAACCTTCGTCGCCGGCGTTGTTGGCGATCTGACGGATCGGTTCCTGCAGCGCGCGCTTGACGATGGCGATACCGGCCTGCTGGTCGGCATTGACGCCTTCGACGGTCAGGGCGTTCGAAGCGCGCAGCAGCGCAACGCCACCACCGGCAACGATGCCTTCTTCAACCGCGGCGCGGGTTGCATTGAGCGCGTCGTCGACGCGGTCCTTGCGTTCCTTGACTTCAACTTCGGTCGAACCGCCGACCTTGATCACGGCAACGCCACCGGCCAGCTTGGCCAGGCGTTCCTGAAGCTTTTCCTTGTCGTAGTCCGACGAGGTTTCTTCGATCTGTGCCTTGATCTGGTTGACGCGGCCTTCGATGTCGTCCTTGGAACCCGAACCATCGACGATGGTGGTGTTTTCCTTGGTGATCTCGACGCGCTTGGCGGTGCCCAGCATGTCGGTGGTCACGTTCTCGAGCTTGATGCCGAGGTCTTCGGAAATCACCTGGCCACCGGTCAGGATGGCGATGTCTTCGAGCATGGCCTTGCGGCGATCGCCGAAGCCCGGTGCCTTAACGGCAGCGACCTTGAGGCCGCCACGCAGACGGTTGACGACGAGAGTGGCAAGCGCTTCGCCTTCAACGTCTTCTGCGATGATGAGCAGTGGACGGTTGGACTGAACGACGCTTTCGAGAACGGGCAGGAGAGCCTGCAGGTTCGAGAGCTTCTTTTCGTGCAGCAGGATGAGCGGATCGTCGAGCTGGGCGACCATCTTTTCGGTGTTGGTCACAAAGTAGGGCGACAGGTAACCACGGTCGAACTGCATGCCTTCGACGACATCGAGTTCGGTTTCTGCGGTCTTGGCTTCCTCGACGGTGATGACACCCTCATTGCCGACCTTCTGCATGGCGTTGGCGATCATGTCGCCGATGGCCTTTTCGCCATTGGCAGAGATCGTGCCGACCTGGGCGACTTCCGAGGAGTTCGAAATCTTGACGGCCTTGGAGGCCAGATTGCCGATCACTTCGGTCACGGCGAGATCGATGCCGCGCTTGAGATCCATCGGGTTCATGCCGGCAGCGACGGCCTTGACGCCTTCGTTGACGATCGACTGAGCCAGAACGGTCGAAGTGGTGGTGCCGTCACCGGCGATGTCGTTGGTCTTGGAAGCGACTGTGCGCAGCATCTGTGCGCCCATGTTCTCGAACTTGTCGTCGAGTTCGATTTCCTTGGCAACCGTCACGCCGTCCTTGGTGATGCGCGGTGCGCCGAACGACTTTTCGATGACCACGTTGCGGCCCTTGGGGCCGAGCGTCACCTTGACCGCATTGGCCAGGATGTTGACGCCGCGGACCATCTTGTCGCGGGCTTCGGTCGAGAATTTGACTTCTTTGGCAGCCATTTAATTCTGCTCCTTGCAAAAAATGAAAAAGGGCGGGAGAGGCGGCAGGAGCGTTTCCAGGAAAAGTGAAAACCGGTTTTCCGGTTCGGAAACGCGACCGACCAAAATCAACCTTCGATCACGCCCATGATGTCGGACTCTTTCATGATCAGCAGGTCTTCGCCGCCAACCTTGACTTCGGTGCCGCTCCACTTGCCAAACAAGACGCGGTCGCCTTCCTTGACGTCGAGCGGAACGATCTTGCCGCTGTCGTCGCGGGCTCCGGCGCCCACGGAAACGATAACGCCCTCGGAGGGCTTTTCCTTGGCTGTATCGGGGATGATGATGCCGCCGGCGGTCTTGGATTCGCTGTCGACGCGACGGACCACAACGCGGTCATGCAGGGGACGGAAGCTCATAGTCGCTCCTTTGGAACGTGAAGTTGAGATGCAATTTCCTCAGCCATTAGCACTCTAACGCCAGGAGTGCTAGCAGCGTGTGGTGCAGATAAGAGAGGGGAGTGTGGGAGTCAAGAATGCCGCACGCAAAAAATTTTGCATCGCGGGCAGGGGCTTGTTATGCCGTTGCGCGATTTGCATGCGCGCCTTTCATGCGGACATAAAAAGACGAGACGATGACAGAATTGAAAAACATGTCCGCACAGAACTGGATTTCCCCGACCCTGTCGGTCATCGTCCCCACCTTCAATGAACGCGACAATATCGCCCCGCTTATCGAAAAGCTTGAGGCGGCCTTGGCGGGTACGACCTTCGAGGTCATCATCGTCGATGACAACAGCCCGGACGGAACGGCCGACCTGGCCAAACAGATAGCGACACACAAACCCCATGTCCGGTGCATTCATCGCATCGGGCGGCGGGGCCTGTCGTCGGCCTGTATCGAGGGTATGGCGTCCTCCGCGGCGGAATTTGTGGCCGTTATCGACGCCGACCATCAGCACGACGAGACGATTTTGACCCAGATGCTCGAACAGGCGCGCGCCGGTTCAGATATTGTCGTGGGCTCGCGCTACACCGGCGAGGGAAGTTCGCAGGAGGGCTTTTCCGCCAGCCGCCAGAAGGGGTCCGAACTGGCAACCCGGCTTTCGGGGCTTCTCACCGGCAAGGCCCTGTCCGATCCCATGAGCGGCTTTTTCCTGCTCCGCCGGTCGCTGTTCAATCAGATAGTGCCGCGTTTGTCGCGTGAAGGCTTCAAGATCCTGCTCGACATCATTGCCACCGGCAACCGCCAGTTGGGGCGCAAGCTGACGATCACCGAAGTGCCCTACACCTTCCGCCCCCGCTTCGCTGGCGAAAGCAAGATGAGCGCTCTGGTCGTTGCCCAGTTTCTTGGGCTCATCGTGTCGCAGATTTCCCGTGGCATCCTGCCCACCAGCTTTCTCTTGTTTTCCCTCGTCGGGGCATCTGGTGTCGTTGTCCACCTTTCGGTGCTGACCTTTGCCTTTGAAGTCCTCGATTTCAACTTCGCCAACAGCCAGTTGGCCGCAACTCTGGTGGCCATGACCACCAATTACCTGCTCAACAACGAGTTGACCTACGCCGACAAGAAACTGACCGGCCGTCGGTTCTGGACGGGACTTCTCAGTTTCTATCTGGTGTGCAGCTTCGGCACCCTGGCCAACGTTTCTGTCGCCAGCGTGCTTTTTGAAACCCACATGGCCAATTTCATCGTTGCCGGTATAGCCGGCGCGGTAATGAGCGTGGTCTTTAACTACGCTGTGACCCGCATTTTTACGTGGCGGTGACGATGAAATTGGTCACTTGCCAAATTCCCCGCCTGGCACCTCCCCCCTTGCGGGGGAGGATGGGAGGGGGTATCGGCACAGCCGATATCTTTTGGGGACATCAACAGGAACCCGGTATGCCCGCTGACTCCCCCCGCATCGGCCCCTTTACCCCCGGCCAGGCCACGCTCGCCCTCATCGCCGTCACCCTCGTGCTGCGTATGATCGGCGCCGCCGTCGTTGGCTGGGGCACTGGAGAGGCATACTACCTTGCCTCGGCCCGCCAGTTCCATCTGAGCTATTTCGATCAGCCTCCCGTATCGCTCTGGACCATCTGGGCGACCCTGCAATTGACCGGATCGGACAACCTTCTGATCGTCCGGCTGCCCTTCATTTTGATGTTTGCGGTCTCGACCTGGCTGGTCTTTGACATTGTCCGCCGCATTCATTCGCCGCTGGGCGGCTTTTACGCCGCGTTGATCGTCAACGCCTGCGTGCTGTTTTCCCTCTCGATCGGTTCGTGGACGCAGCCGGACGGGCCCATGGTGATGTTCTGGCTCGCGACGGTTCGCGTTCTCATCGAGATCTTTTTTGGCAAGGGCGCCCAACGCCCGTTCCTCTATTGGAGTCTTGCCGGGCTGTTTCTCGGGCTGACACTGCTTTCGAAATATCACGCGGCCTTTCTGGTGGCGGGGACCGGCCTTTTCGTTCTGGCCAATTCCACCCAGCGCCGCTGGCTGACCCATCGCGCCCCATGGCTGGCGCTGGTGATCGCTCTCGCCGTCTTCTCGCCGGTTCTCATCTGGAACGCGCGCAACGATTGGGCCTCCTTCGGCTTTCAGGGGGGCAGGGCGCTTGCCGAATCCGGCCTGCGCTGGGATGGTTTCATCCGCATGATCTGGGGGCAGCTGCTTTACATGGTCCCATGGCTGGCGCTGCCCGCGCTCTATATCGGCGGCAAGGCACTAGGCGCCGGGCCACGCGGCCAGTTCCCCTCTGGCGCCGAGCCGGGCGTGGCGGCGCTGTTTTCCTATATCGGCTGGCCGCCGGTCATCTTTTTCACCCTCGTGGCGCTCTGGAGCGATACCCAGTTCCACTTCCACTGGCAGGCGCCCGGATACCTCATGCTGTTCATGCTGATGGGCGCCTGGGCCGCCAACCGCAACGGCAGGGCAATCCGCATCTGGCTTTATGGCTCGGCCATCGCCACGCTGGCCATCCTGACCCTGCTGGTTTCGCACGCCGCCACCGGCTGGGCGCGCGCGGTCTTTCCCGGCGATTGGGAGGACCCTACGGCCCTGCAGCTTCCATGGACCGAACTTGGCCAGGCCCTCGACGAGCGTGGGGCCTTCGGGCAGGGCGAATTATTTGTCGCCGGCACCAACTGGATTGATTGCGGCTATATCGACACCCAGATTTCCGGACGCCTCCCGCTGGCCTGTTTCGGCAACGACCCCCGCAATCTTCAATTCAACTTCGAGCAGAACGACTATGTCGGCTGGAACGCCTATATCGTTGCCCAGACCGCGAATGGCGATCGTGTGCCAGACGCATATTCAGACAGCTTTGACACTATCGAGCATCTCGGGACCATAGCCATTGCGCGCAATGGCGTCACCGAGCTGGGCAATATCCAGGTCTATTATGCCCAGGGGTACAGTCCCCGCTGAGACGGCCCCTGCCGCTCGAGCCATGAGCGATCATGGTCAGGCCGCGCCGGCGCGCTCCCAGCCCAGCCGTTTGCGATAGATCGTCGAAGGGCTGATCTCCAGCGCCGCGGCCGCGCGGGCGATGTTGCCCCCGAACGCGCCGAGCGCATCCTCGATGATCTTTTGCTCCTGCTGCCACATCGGCAGGATATCGGGCAGGGGACCGTGCGGCCTCGCCGGGACCTCATAGACCTCCCGAGATTCGATATCGGCCGCCAGCGCCATTTGCGCGGTGACCATGCCGCCATCGAACATCACGACGATGCGGCGCACCAGATTCTGCAGCTGGCGCACATTGCCCGGCCATTCGCGCGCCACGAACAGGTCGGCGACGTCGTGTGCAAACCCGGTAAAGCCCTTGCTCTCTTCCTTGGAAAAAGTCGCCAGAAAGCTCTGCGCGAGGGGCATGATATCGCCCGGCCGCTGCCGCAGCGGTGGCAAATGAATGGGCAGGACATGCAGGCGATAGAACAGATCCTCTCGGAACTTCTTTTCGCTGACCAATTGCATCGGGTTGCGATTGGTCGCGCAGATCACCCGCACATCGACCGGCCGCGATACCGACTCCCCGACCCGTGTAATCGTTCCCGTCTGCAGGAAGCGCAGGAGTTTCGATTGCAGGGCCAGGTCCATTTCCCCGACTTCATCGAGAAACAGCGTGCCGCCATCGGCCATTTCAATGGCACCCTTGCGGTCCTCATGGGCGCCCGTATACGAGCCTTTGACCGCCCCGAACACTTCCGATTCCATCAATTCGCGCGGGATCGCGCCGGCATTGATGGCGATGAAGCGCTTGGTTGCGCGCGGGCTGCGCTTGTGCAGCGCCTCCGCCGTCACTTCCTTGCCCGTCCCGCTCTCCCCGGTGATGAACACCGGCGCCGCCGAAGGCGCGATCCGCTGGATCTGGTCGTAGATCGCCTGCATCTGGGGCGTCGTCCCCACGAACCCCTCAAAGTCGGGATGCTTTTCGGCGAGCATGTCGCACACCATCGCCCGGGCCTTGCCGTGGCGCTGGCCCAGTTCGCCCAGCCGGGCCGCAAGGACAGGCCCCGAAAGCGGCAGCGACAGATAGTCATGGGCTCCCGCCCGCATCGCGGCAACCGCCAGCGACACCGACCCGCCGTCGGAAAGTGCAATGATGAGCGCGCCGTCGGAAACCGCCGCCAGCGCGCTGAAAGCGCCTTCCTCGTCGCGTGATGCGCCCTCGAGGCTTTCGGTCTCCGCCAGGATAACGTCGAAGCGTTCCACCTTGAGGCGGCGCAACGCCTGTTGCCCGCTGGTGCAATGCACAAGCGTAACGGCTTGACCCCATTGCCCGAAAATGGCCGACATAGTGGCGCGCGCCCGCTCGGGCGAACACTCGATCAGCAACAGATTTACATCTGCGTCCGACGGGGTTCCATCACGCATCAGGCCGCTTCTCCTTGCCAGATGAAGGCTCTACTCTTGCCGGCACTATCAATCCATTAGGGTAAACAAAGGGTTGGCGCTCCCGCTTTTTAGTCGCCAGTGAGAGTGCTAAACCTTTAAATGAAAGCCGAATTTGATTCCCGCGGGGGGCTCTGAGCCGGGTGCACAATCTGGTGCTGATTTTTGTTGGAGTCTGTGGCGCCGCCATTGGCGCGGCGGCCTATTTTGCCCTCGGCTTCACCCCCATCGAAGCCGGGCTTTTGGGGCTGGCCGTCATACTGGGCGGGGCGATGATCGAAGAGCGCAAGGCCCGCCGCCGCGCCTTCCGGCGTCTCGAACAGGGCGTCGAGGAAATGGGCCGCCTGCTGGCCACCGACGCCAAGGCCGGCCAGGTCCTCAGCCAGCGCGTCAACGCCCTTGTCGATCTCGAACTCGGCCAGCGCCTCGACGTGATCGAGGCCGATATGAGCGTTTTGGGCACCGTGGTTCGCCAGGTTGCCGAGGCCGTCTCCGACCTCGAAACCGCCCAGGCCGCCGCCGCCCCGATCCGCAGGGACGATCGCGAGCCGGCCGACGCGCCCCAGCCCCGCCGAGCCCCCACCATCGCCCTCGACGAGGTCAGGCGCGCGCTCGATGAGGGCCGGTTGGTCCACCATGCCCGCCCCATCCTCACGCTGCCCCAGCGCAAGATGCATGCCCTCGATCTCGTCCCCCGGCTCGAGGTTGAAGGAAAGCTCGCCGATCCGCCCCAATACATGCCAATCCCCACCGGCGAGGGTACCGTCGTTCTGCGCCGCATCGATCGCATCTGCGCCGAGGAAGCCATCCGCATCGTCCGCCGGGCGCGCCTGAGCGGCGATCCGGTCCGTCTGCTGGTCGATATTTCCCCCGCCAGCCTTGGTGACAAGCTGGCGCTTGAGCAGACCCTGACCCTTCTGGCCGCCAATCGCGCCGTCAATTCCGATATTGTCTTTGCCCTCGACTATGAGGAATGGACCGGCCTCTCGCGCCCCGAATCCGATGGGCTGGCCAGTCTGGTCCAGCAAGGCGTGTTCGTCGCCCTGCGCAATGCGACAACGCTGCGCCTCGATTTCGCCGGGCTTGCCGAAAAAGGCGTTCGTTACATTTCTGTCGGCGCCCGCGTCTTCCTCAAATCGCCGACCGCTCTGACCGATTTTCATTCCTCCGATATCAACGACTATATAAAGCGCTTCGGCATCAATCTCGTCGTCTCCGATCTTGAGAGCGAAAGCGAAATTCTTGCCCTGCTCGACGATGGCATAAAGCTTGCGCAGGGCCCTGTGATGGGCGCGACGGGTCCCTTGCGCGCCGATCTGCGCGACGATGGCGATGATGATTTGCGGCGCGCCGCCGCGCGCTGACCGAGTGCTTGCTGGATCGGTGGACACCACTTATCCACCTGCGAAGCGCGACCGAATAAAAGATTTGATCCAAGGTAAAGCCCATGCCCGCTCTCACCGGCCCCACTCCCGGTCTTTCCAGCCTCGCCAACCGCTACGGCGCCGTGCTCTCCGATGTCTGGGGCGTATTGCACAATGGCGTCACCCCGCACTGGAGCGCCGTTGAGGCGCTGAGCCAATTCCGTGCTGGCGGCGGCCGCGTCGTGCTCATCACCAACGCTCCCCGTCCCGGTTCTTCCATCATCGCCCAGCTCGACGCCATGAATATTCCGCGCGATGCTTATGACGCGCTGGTTTCGTCCGGCGATGCCACCCGCGCCCTGCTCGAAAACTGGCGCGGCCGCACCGTCGCCCGCGTCGGCCCCGCCGTCGACGACGTGCTGTTTGAAGGTCTCGATCTCACCTTCGGCTCCGACGAGGAAGCGACCGCCGTCGCCGTTACCGATCTCGATACCGATGACGACACCCCAGACGATTACGCGGACCGCATGGCCATTTGGAAAGCCCGCAATCTGCCCCTCATCTGCGCCAACCCCGACAAGGTCGTCGAGGAAGGTGATCGTATCGTTTACTGCGGCGGCGCGCTGGCCGACGCCTATGAGGACATCGGCGGCCGCGTGATGATGGCCGGCAAGCCCTACAATCCCATCTACGAGCAGACCAGGGCCCTGGCCGACCAGGCTGCGGGCAAGCGCTTTGGAAAAAGCGAAATCCTCGCCATCGGCGATTCCGTGCGCACCGACGCAATGGGCGCTGCCCAGTTCGGCATCGACCTGCTGTTCATCACCGGCTCGATCCACGCCGCCGAACTCGATGCCTTCAATGATCCCCCGGCCCGAAGGGTCTCAGATTTCGTCTCGGTCTCCCGCGCCAACATGGTCGGGTTCATGCCGCGTCTGGTCTGGTGAGGGGCACAAGATAGACCCCGCGCGCTTCATTGCGGAAAATCTTCCGGTTGCTGCGGTGCCGGGCATTCCCGATATCCGGCTCCATCTTGCCGTCCCGCAGAGCGGGGTCTGGAAGCTGGCACGCGATGGCGTTCCGCCCTATTGGGCATGGTGTTGGCCCGGTGGGCTGGTCCTGGCCCGGCACATCATGGCCAATCCCCGGATCGTGTCTGGCCGCACCGTCCTCGATCTGGGTACCGGCTCGGGCCTTGTCGCCATAGCGGCGGCCCTGAGCGGAGCGAGGCGCGTTCTGGCCTGCGATACCGACCCGAATGCCATCGCGGCCCTCCACCTCAACGCTGCGCTCAATTCGGTAGCGGTCGATGCCCGAAACACCGACCTCCTCGACGGCCCCGCACCCGAGGCCGAAATCATCCTTGTGGGCGATCTCTTTTATGAAAGGGAATTGGCCGCGCGTGTCGGCGCTTTCCTTGATCGATGCCATGGCGCAAATCGCCGGGTCTATGTCGGAGACATCGGGCGCGAGCACTTGCCACGGGACCGCATGCGGCCGATCGGCACCTATCCGGTGATTGATTTTGGCGAGCCACCGACCGCAGAACCGCGCCGGGCCCGCGCCTGGCGCTATATTGGCCAAAAGGCCTGATCCTCCGCTCTTGCAATCGGACCCACAAAAAGGCAGTTTCCGCGCGACTTTGCGTGGCCTCACCCAAAACTTCCGTCAAGGAAGCGCGACGAAACGATCCAGACGAACATGACCGCAGGCAAAAATTTCGCCCGACTCGATGGCCTTTCGGCTGTTCCACCTGCCCTGAGGGGCGGCGTGGTCGCCATCGGCAATTTCGACGGCTGCCATCGCGGGCACCAGCAGGTCTTTGCCGCCGCCCGAGCCATGGCGGCAAAAAAAGGCGTTCCGGCACTGGTCCTCACCTTCGAGCCGCACCCGCGCGACGTGTTCGCTCCAGCGCCCTTTCTTTTTCGCCTGACCTATGCCGACCAGAAAGCCGGTCTCGTCGAGGCGCTGGGCTTTGATGCCGTTGCGTTCATGGAATTCACCCGTGATCTGGCGTCAGTCGAAGCGCATGATTTCGTCTCCCGCTATCTGCTGGAAGCGCTGGAGGTTTCGGGGGTCGTGATCGGGGCCGATTTCCATTTCGGAAAGGGCAGGGCAGGCACGCCCGATTTTCTCCTGGCGCAGGGTGAAGAGCAGGGCTTTTCCGTCGAAGTCTGCACGATGCTCGATGATGGCACCGAGCCTGTGTCGTCCTCTCGCGTCCGCGATGCGCTGGCCGGCGGCGATGTCCAGGCCGCCAACAGCCTCTTGGGCTACCACCACTTCTTTTCCGGCACGGTGATCGAGGGCGACAAGCGCGGCCGCGAACTGGGCTATCCGACCGCCAATATGGCTGTGCCCGACACCTTCGGGCTGGCGCAGGGGGTCTATGCCGTCAAGGTTCGGCTCGACGGTGAGGTTTTCGATGGCGTCGCCGCCTATGGCAAGCCGATGTTCGACAATACGCGCCCGCCCTTTGAGACCTTCATTTTCGATTTCGACCGCACCATCTATGGCAAGACCCTCGAAATTGCCCTGCTCGGCTTCATCCGGGGGCAGATGACATTCGATGGCCTCACCCCGCTCATAGAACAGATGGACAAGGACACGGCGACAGCGCGAATTATCACCGCCCAGGCCCGCCCGCTCTCCGAGCTGGACGCCGCCCTGGGCTTTGTTTCGGGCAATTAGCGCGGCTTCTGCCATCTGCTGTTTCCCACGTCTCCCAGCGAGCACACGGTGCGCAGCCGACACGACGCTGGGGGAGCCCCAGAACACCCTCCCCTCGACGGGGAGGGATGGGGAGGGGTGGCGCGGCAAGCTCAAGCGCTCCCTGTCTTTGCCCATCGCCGCCAAACCCATTGGCAATCCTCCGCCACCGCTGTTAAAAGCGGTCCCGATCTCATGACTGAAGACTTCCGCGAGTTCTTATGACCGACACGCAACCGGGCGCGACCACCGAGCGCGACTACTCAAATACCCTGTTCCTGCCCCAGACCGATTTCCCCATGCGGGCCGGCCTGCCCCAGCGCGAGCCCGAATGGCTCAAGCGCTGGGAGGATATGGACCTCTATAAAATGCTGCGCGAGCAGAGCCGTGATCGTGAAAAATTCACCCTCCACGACGGCCCTCCATACGCCAATGGCAACATCCATATCGGCCACGCGCTCAACAAGACATTGAAGGACCTTGTGTCCCGCTCCATGCAGATGCTGGGCTACAATTCGGCCTATGTGCCGGGCTGGGACTGCCACGGCCTGCCCATCGAATGGAAGATCGAGGAACAATACCGCGCCAAGGGCCTCAACAAGGACGAAGTGCCGGTCAACGAATTCCGCGCCGAATGCCGCACCTTTGCCGAGCACTGGGTCGATGTCCAGCGCGCCGAATTCAAGCGCCTCGGCATCAATGGCGATTGGGCCAACCCCTACCTCACCATGAGCTTCGACGCTGAGGCCACCATCGCCTCCGAACTAATGAAAGTCGCCACGTCCGGCCAGCTGTATCGCGGCTCCAAGCCCGTCATGTGGTCGGTCGTTGAGCGGACGGCTCTCGCCGAAGCCGAGATCGAATATCAGGATTACGAGAGCGACGCGATCTGGGTGAAGTTTCCGGTGGCCAGAGCATGGCGCTCTACGGGCTTGCGAGGTGTATCCGGTCAGGACGATATTGCTCGGATTGAGGAAGAGGCAATCGCCCTTGCCAAGGCACGTGAGCACTTGCTGGATGCATCCGTCGTCATCTGGACCACCACCCCGTGGACCATCCCCGGCAACCGCGCCGTCTCCTATTCCTCGCGCATCGCCTATGGCCTGTACGAAGTCCAATCCGCCGAGAACGATTTCGGCCCGCAGCCCGGCGAAAAGCTGATCTTTGCCGACAACCTCGCCGCTGAAAGCGCGACAAAGGCAAAACTCACCTTCAAGCGCCTTGCCGACGTCAGCGCCGATGAACTTGGCGCCATGACCCTCCACCACCCGCTCCGCGGTTTCGGCGGAGGATACGACTTCCTTGTGCCGCTGCTCGATGGCGATCACGTCACCGACGACGCCGGCACGGGCTTTGTCCACACCGCCCCCGGCCACGGTGCGGACGACTTTGAAATCTGGATGACCGAAGGCCGCGCCATCGCCGCAAAAGGCATCGACACCACGATCCCCTTCACCGTCGACGACGCAGGCTTTTACACCAAGGACGCCCCCGGTTTCGGCCCCGACGCCGAAGGCGGGCCTGCGCGCGTCATCGACGACAAGGGCAAGAAGGGCGACGCCAACCAGCGCGTCATCACCGCGCTCATCGCCGCAAACAACCTCTTTGCGCGCGGTCGCCTCAAGCACCAGTATCCGCACTCCTGGCGCTCCAAAAAACCCATCATCTTCCGCAATACCCCCCAATGGTTCGTCTATATGGACAAGGACCTTGGTGGTGTTGGAAAGGCCCCCTCACCCGGTCCTGCGGACCGACCTCTCGCCCAAGGGAGAGGTGAAGAGGAGGCGCTTGCGGCAAGCCTCACCTCTCCCTCAGGGGGAGAGGTCGGCGCGAACGCGCCGGGTGAGGGGGCCTTCGCCAAGGGAACAGATACCCTGCGCACCCGCGCCCTCACGGCAATCGACGCCACAAAATTCGTCCCCCCCGCCGGCCAGAACCGCCTGCGCGCAATGATCGCCGATCGCCCCGATTGGGTGCTCTCCCGCCAGCGCGCCTGGGGTGTGCCCATCACCGTGTTCGTCAATGCCGAGACCGGCGAAATCCTCAAGAACGAGGCCGTCAACGCCCGCATCGTTGCTGCCTTCAATGCAGAGGGTGCCGACGCATGGTTCGCCGAAGACGCCAAACAGCGCTTCCTTGGCAATGATGTGTCCGACCCCCAAAACTGGACCAAGGTCACCGACATTCTCGACGTCTGGTTCGACTCCGGTTCCACCCATGCCTTCGTTCTGCGCAACAAGGAAAAATGGCCGGATCTGAAATTCCCCGCCTCCATGTATCTCGAAGGCTCCGACCAGCATCGCGGCTGGTTCCATTCCTCGCTGCTCGAAAGCTGCGCCACCAACGGTTTTGCGCCCTACGAATCCGTCCTCACCCATGGCTTCACCATGGACAAGAACGGGTACAAAATGTCCAAATCGCTGGGCAACACAATTGCCCCCCAGGACATCATCAAGAAATTCGGGGCCGACATCCTGCGCCTGTGGGCCGCGACCATCGACTACGCCGAGGATCACCGCATCGGCGATGAGATCCTCGCCAACACCGTCGAGATGTATCGCAAGATGCGCAATTCCTTCCGCTGGCTTTTGGGCAACCTCGCCCATTACAAGTCCGAGGAAGCCGTGGCCCACGCCGATATGCCAGAGCTCGAAAAGCTCATCCTGCATCGCCTTGCGGTGCTCGATGGCGAAGTGCGCGCTGGGTATAAGGCCTATGACTACAAGCGCGTGGTCAACACCATCGCCAACTTCATGAACCTCGAACTCTCGGCCTTCTATTTCGACATCCGCAAGGACGCGCTCTATTGCGATCCGATCTCCTCGCAAAAGCGCAAAGCGGCCCTCACCGTCCTAGACCAGCTCTATTCATGCCTCACCGCATGGCTGGCCCCGGTGCTGGTCTTTACGATGGAAGAAATCTGGCTCGAGCGGAACCCGGGCGAGACATCATCGGTCCACGCCCGCACCTTCCCCGAGGTGCCCTCCGAATGGCGTGACGATGGCTTGGCGGCAAAATGGGCAAAGATCCGCGCCGTGCGCCGGGTCGTCACCGGGGCGCTCGAAATCGAGCGCAAGAACAAGGTCATCGGCTCCTCGCTCGAGGCAGCCCCCATCGTCGCCATCACCGATCCCGAACTCGCCAAGGCGGTCGAAACTCACGATCTCGCCGAATCGTGCATTGTGTCGGCAATTTCCACTCAACTCCATGCATTTTCGAGCCAACAATTCTTTAGTTTGGACGAGGTGCCGGGTGTCCAGGTGGCCTTCGCCCGAGCCGAGGGAACCCGCTGCGCGCGCTCCTGGAAGGTCTCTCCGGAGGTCGGTTCGGACCCCGAATACCCCGATCTGACCCCCCGCGATGCCCAGGCGATGCGCGAGCGGGCTGTAGCGGGGCTAAGCGTATGAATTGGTTGATGAAACCGTCTGTCCTGTGGAGCTTTTTTCTTGGCCTCGACGTCCTGATTTTCGACCGCCTGCACAAATATCTGCAGGTCGATTTAGCCGGATGGACGGGCGGCGAAGTCATTGAAGTTGCACCGTTTTTTGACTACACGCTCGTCTGGAACACCGGGATTTCCTACGGGTTGATGGCCGGCATGACCCCGGAAATGTTGTTGCTTATCATGGCCTTGGCCATGATCGCCCTGGCATGGTGGTGGGTCAGGGAGGACTCCCTGCTCACCCGCATCGGCATTGCCCTCGCCATCGGCGGCGCGCTCTCGAACGCCATCGACCGTGTGATTTACGGCGCCGTCGCCGATTTCTTCTCGCTGAGCTTTTTCCCCTATGTTTTCAACATCGCCGACATGGCCATATCCATTGGCGTCATCGCGCTCATCATCGACGTCCTCCGTCCCCGGCCCGAGCCGGAAACCAAATCCTAAATCGGCCAAATTCTGGCCTTACGCCCACCAATGGGCTATAACCCCACGAAAATCAGGGATCATCAGGGTGGTCGAGACGTCCATGGGTACGGTTGTAAAGAGTATGAACAGGGCCAAACGCCTGCTGCGTCTGACATTCCTGGCCGCCGCGGCTGCTTCGGCACTGGCCGCCTGCACCACCGTGGAGGGCACAAATGCGCTCACCGATCCCTTGACCTTCGAGCGTGAGGTGATGCGCTCGACGCTGCAGGGCGTGGGTATCGTGCCGCGTGAGGAAAAGCCGATGGTTTCGGGCGAACGCAGCCCGCTCGTGCTGCCGGCGTCGGGTTCGACCCCGCCGCCCCCCAGCCAGTCGACAGCGGTCATCCCCGAAGACTCGAGCGCCGTAACCATCGACACCAGCGGCCTCACCACCGCCGATCTTGAGGCACTGCGGACCGGGCGCGTGCTGTCGTCGGGCGCCACCTCGGGTCGCCCTCTGACCGAACCAGAAGCGCGCCAGCTTGCCGCACGCATGGCGGCGTATCGCAACGCCCAGGGCCTGACCGAGCGCAACATCTACCTGCCGCCCGAACAGTATTTCCAGACCGTTGCGGGCCAGCAACTCATTTGCCAGGCGGCAAATGGGGACCTTGTCACCTTGTCCGATCCGCGCTGCCCGCCCGATGTCCGCGCAGCAGCCTCACGCTGATTTCGCGCGCAGTACCGAAAAATACTCGAGGCGGGGCCGTTGGCCTCGCTTTGCTTTGATAGCTCCAGATTGAAAGAAGACGCTCCAATGAGCGATAAAGCCCCTCCACCCCCCGGCGAGCGCCTCGCCAAGGTCATCGCCCGCGCGGGTGTCTGCTCGCGCCGCGACGCCGAAGCCTGGATCACCGCCGGTCGCATCGCGGTCAACGGCAGCCCGGTTAAAACCCCCGCATTCAATGTCGTCGAAAGCGACACGATCGCCGTCGATGGCAAGCCTCTTGCCCGCAAGCAGGCAACTCAGCTTTGGCTGTACCACAAGCCCGCCGGCCTTATGGTCACAGAGAAGGATCCCGAGGGCCGCGCCACGGTCTTTTCCGAGTTCGGAAAGCTTGGCCTGCCGCGCGTGCTCACCGTCGGGCGTCTCGATTACAATACCGAGGGTTTGTTGTTGCTCACCAACGACGGCGGCCTCAAGCGTACGCTGGAATTGCCGGCGACGGGCTGGGTGCGGCGCTACCGCGTCCGTGCCTTCGGTTCGGTCACTCAGGACAAACTCGACACGCTCGCCAAGGGCATTTCCGTCGACGGTGTCGATTACGGTCCCATCGAGGCGGTTCTCGACAGCACCAGCGGCTCCAATGTCTGGATCACCATGAGCCTGCGCGAGGGGAAAAACCGCGAAGTCCGCAACGTCCTTGGCGCCCTCGGCCTCGAGGTCAACCGGCTGATCCGCCTGTCCTATGGACCGTTCCAGCTTGGCGATTTGCCGACTGGCTCGGTAGAAAAGGTCAAATCGCGTATCCTCCAGGATCAGTTGGGCAAGCGCCTGGCCGAAAGCGCGGGAGCCGATTTTGACTCTCCTGTCGCCGAAGACCCAAACCAGCCCCGTCGCCGTTCGCCGCAGCGCGAGAGCCAGCCCACCGAACGTGATCGCTTCGGCGGTCTGCGCAAACGTCCCGATTTCAAGCGCCCGGAGAGACGCGAAGAGGCGCCTCGCACCGTCCATTTCGACGACGGACGTCCCTCCCAGAGCTTTGTGCCATCTGGTGGTGACCGCAAGGGTAAACGTGATGAATCCGGCTTCGGCGACCGCCCGCGCCGAGACAGTTCGGCTGGCAAGAGGTTCGACAAGGGCGAAAAGTCCTTCGGCGAACGCCCCCAGCGGCCCGCAGGCAAACCGTTCAGTAAGGGCCCCCGACAAGCCGGTAGCGGCGGTGATCGCCCGTTCCGTAAGGACGCGGATCGTCCGCCGCGCCGCGAAGGTGCCGGGAGTGACCGTCCGTTTGCCAAGGGACCACGCCGCGACGGCGCTGGTGGCGATCGTCCATTTTCGAAAGGGCCTCGTAGAGACGGCGCGGGCGGGGATCGTCCATTCGCCAGGGGGCCGCGACGCGAGGGGGCAGGTCCTGATCGCCCGTTCTCGAAAGGTCCTGGCGGGCAGGTTCGGCCTGGCGGTAAGCCTTTTGCGAAAGGACCGCGTCGCGAAGCTGGAACCGACCGACCGGCTGGCCCGCGTCCGCCGCGCCGGGATGGAAAGTCATCGACCGGCGGTCGCCCTGACCGGCCCCGCCGCCCACGTCCGGACGAGGACAAATAGCTAGATGCGTATCGTCGCCGGAAAATTCCGCGGCAAACAGCTCGAGGCACCGAAGTCGGACGAAATTCGTCCCACTTCGGACCGCGTGCGTGAGGCCGTGTTCTCGATAATCGGAAGCCGCATCGGTCCTCACCTCGACGGGAGATATGTGCTCGACCTGTTTGCGGGCACGGGCGCGCTCGGTTTTGAAGCGCTGTCGCGCGGTGCTGCCCATTGTGTCTTCATCGACACCGGCATTGAGGCGCGTGGCCTGATTCGCGGCCACATCGAGCTCTTTGGCGTGGGCGGCCAGACCAAACTTCTCAAGCGCGACGCCACCGATCTTGGCCCTGCCGAACGCATCAAACCGTCGGACCTTGTCTTCGTCGACCCGCCATACGGCAAAGGGCTGGGAGAAAAGGCCATCGCCAGCGCGCTGGCTGGCGGCTGGATTGCACAAGGAGCTCTCATCGTTCTCGAAGAGCGAAAGAACGCCACGATCGAAGCTCTCTCGGGCACAGAAATTGTCGACCGCCGTGAATATGCCGATACGGCCGTCACCTTTCTAGACGCCACCTGACCTCGGCTGATGTGAGCAACTGTGTGGAAAGTGATATTTGCCACACACCGGCCATAAATTTGCCGCTCCGCGCCGTTTTTCAGGAACCGCTCACGCCCTGTGCGGTTGGGTCTGCATCACGCAAGTTGGAGGCAATACAATGGCGTTGGTCATTCTGAGCATTATAGGCGCTTTGGTCACGCTAGCCGCAGCCACTGCGGGACTGTTGATTTCCGCGCAAGCCGAGGTCGAAAAGGGCCGAGCTCAAAACGCTGAAACACGCTCGGCCTGAAGAGCGATAGAATCGGCGCGGACTATCGCCTCCCAAACAGGCGCTCCAAATCGCCCTTCTTGAGTTCGATATAAGTAGGGCGCCCATGGATGCATTGACCTGAATGGGGAGTGGCCTCCATTTCGCGCAGCAGTGCATTCATTTCGTCTACTCGCAGGCGGCGCCCCGACCGAACCGATCCATGGCAGGCCATACGGGCAATAATGGCATCCATGCGCTCTTCGAGCACAGCGACATTGTCCCATTCGGCCAGCCCGTCGGCGAGATCGCGCACCAGCCCCTCGATATCGGTCTGTCCCAAAAGGGCAGGGGTTTCATTTATGGCAACGGCCCCAGGACCAAACCGTTCGAGATAGAGGCCGAGCTTTTCGAGAACCGGCGCCGCGTCCTCGAGTCGCCCGCAATCTTCTTCCGGAAGATCGACAACCACAGGAATCAATTGCCGTTGGCTGGCAACCGGCCCACTGCGCAATTGGGTTCTGAATCGTTCGTAGACCAGCCGTTCGTGGGCCGCGTGCTGATCGATCAGCACCAGCGCATCGCCATTCTGGGCAACGATGTAATTCTCGAACACCTGCGCGCGCGCTACGCCAAGGGGGAAGTCCTGCTGTTCCGCAGAAGGAACCTCAACGGGTTCATATCGGGCGCTGGGAGCATCGAACCTGCGGATTTCGGCCGCCAGACCCGCTGAAAAGGTACCTTGCTGGCCCAGCAGCGGCGAGGGTTCCCTGTGGCCGGTTGGGATCGCTGCAGGCTCGGCAAAGCTGCTCGCCGGTCCCGACCTGCCCTCCGGCACGGGGACCCGAAAGCTTGCCAGCGCCGACTCCGCCACGCTCGAAGATGCGCGAAAGCCCGCTGCGGCCAGTGCTTCACCGATTGCCCGGATAACAGCGCCCCGCACGGCGCCCTGATCGCGAAAGCGCAGCTCGGCCTTGGTCGGGTGGACGTTGACATCGACCTCGCCCGGATCGATGGCAACAAAGAGCGCAATGACCGGAAACCGGTCACGATGCAGGAAATCGGCATAAGCGGCCCGCACGGCGCCGAGCAACACCTTGTCGCGCACGGAACGCCCGTTGACGAAATAGAACTGGTTGAGCGTGTTGGCGCGCGAATAGGTCGGCAATCCCGCTAGTCCGCCCACCACGATCCCGCCGCGCGAGAACCCGATCTGCTGCGCGTTTTCGGGAAAATCTGCCCCGATGATTTGCGCCAGTCTGGCGTGGACGGCGTTCTCGCCGGTCTGCGCGGGCCAGTTGATCGGCTGCCGGTCAGTGCCCGATAAAACGAAATGAACCCCGCGATGCGCCATCGCCAGGCGTTTGATGACGTCGGTTATCGCTCCGGTCTCGGCCCGGTCGGTCTTGAGGAATTTGAGTCGGGCGGGGATGTCGGCAAAGAGGTTCTTGACCTCGACAATCGTACCGCGATTGATCGGATGCGGCACCGGACCGGATTTGACGCCGCGCTTGAGCGCGATCTTGAGGCCCGTCTCGGCGTTAGCGGTACGCGAAGCAATCGAAAGATCGGACACAGATCCAATGGAAGCCAGCGCCTCGCCACGGAAACCCAGTGTACGAATATCGTCGAGCCCGTCATCTTTGAGCTTGGAGGTCGCATGCCGCTCGACCGATAGCATGAGGTCAGCTTCGTTCATGCCGTACCCGTCATCTTCGATGCGGATCAGGCTTTTTCCTCCAGCCGCTGTGGTGATGGCGATGCGTCTTGCTCCGGCATCAAGCGCGTTCTCGACAAGTTCCTTGACGACGCTGGCCGGACGCTCGACGACCTCGCCGGCGGCAATCTTGTTGACCAGATCGTCTGGAAGCTGGCGGATGGCCATGGATGCTGATTCTCCTTTGTTGCCATTCTAACGGGGCGGACAGCCAGCACCAAAGCTGATATGAGCGCCTCACCATGACCACGCCAGACAATCCCATGGAAATTGCGTTTGCGCTCGCTGCAGAGGCCGCTGCAGCGGGAGAAGTGCCCGTCGGCGCCGTCATCATGCGGGACGGCAAGGTACTTGCCACAGGACGCAACACCATGCGCGAGACAGGCGATCCAACGGCGCACGCTGAATTCAACGCCATCCGCGCGGCACTGGCAGCCGACGGCACCGGGCGTCTTTCCGATTGCGATCTTTATGTAACGCTCGAGCCCTGCACCATGTGTGCCGGTGCCATCGCGCATGTCAAATTGCGCCGGCTTTATTACGCCGCTGAAGACGCAAAAGGCGGAGCGGTGGACAATGGCGTCCGATTCTTCGATCAGTCAACCTGCCATCACGCGCCAGAGGTGATCGGGGGTGTTTCTGCCAGTCGGGCTGCAGAAATGCTCAGGAAATTTTTCGCTGAGCGGCGATGAAGCCTTCGACCTTTGCAGCGATATCGCGCTTGAAACGTTCCTTTTCGGCTTCCCCCACCTTGATGATCTCCCGTACCCGCCAATATTCGTGCGCACCGATATTGACATGGTGCGGGCGGAAATAGAGATCGGGTGGATAGGCGGCGATCATGTGCGCGATCAACTGATGCATCATGATCTGGGCAGATCCGAATCCGATATCGAGCATCGTCGGAATATAGCCGTCCGGCCAGGCATGAGGATCGCCATTGACGTCGATACCAACCAGGATATCGGTGCCTGCCGCAGCGTGGTCGAGCGGCAGTGGATTGACCACGCCCCCGTCCACCAGAACGGTCTTGTGGAAATGTACGGGCCTGTAGAGGCTCGGAACAGCCAGAGACGCGGCCAATGCCGGCTTGAGCGCGCCTTCATGAAACGCGACCTCATGCCAGGACCTGAAATCGGTCGCGACACAGGTGAACGGTATCTTGAGCCCCTGAAATGAGTCCGGCATGTCGTCGGGGGTGAAGGTGTCGACCACTTGCACCGGATCGAGCTGGATCGAAATGCCTTCGCGGAAGATCTTGGCCATCGACCGCACCTGGGTGGAGAGTAGGCGTCCGAACAGCCCGTTCATCGTGCCGAGCATTTCGTAGGACAGGTCGCGGATTTCCCGTCCCATAAGCCCGGCCGCCCAGCCCGAACCGATCAACGCACCGATCGATGTGCCTGCGATCCGGTGCGGGACGAGCCCGAGCTCATCCATTGCCTCGATGAAGGGAATATGCGCCAGCCCACGCGCCGCACCGCCCCCCAGCGCGATACCGATTTTGGGATCTCTGATCGTCCCCATGGCCACAAGCCCTCCGGTTCCTCCGTCAGCCTAGTCTAGCCATATCGGGTTGAGAAGAGATTGCTGCTAAAGCGCGCGCCAGCCGATGTCGCGGCGGCAAAATCCGTCCGGCCAGTCTATGGCGTCGACCGCCGCATAAGCACGCTCGCGCGCCTCGCTCACGCTCTCGCCTATCGCCGTTACATTGAGTACCCGTCCGCCATTTGCCAGCAGGGCGTCGCCGTCTCGCACCGTACCGGCGTGAAAGACCCGAACGGTTTCGCCGTCCAACCCGTCGGCATTACCTATGACGGAATTCTTCTCGTATGCTCCTGGATAACCGTTGGCCGCAAGCACCACCGTCAGGGCGATTTCTCGCTTCCAGCGCGGCGAAACGCTGGCGAGGGAGCCGTGTGCGGTAGCTTCGAGAATATCGAGCAGATCGCTATCGAGCAGCATCATCAGCACTTGAGTTTCGGGGTCGCCGAACCGTGTGTTGAATTCAATGAGCTTTGGACCGTCCTCAGTTATCATCAACCCAGTAAACAATACGCCTGAAAATGGCGTGCCGCGTGCCGCCATCCCCTTTATGGCCGGAGCAACGATCTCGCGATGGGCGCGTTCGATCAGGGCGTCGGTCATCACCGGTGCGGGGGCATAGGCCCCCATGCCGCCGGTATTGGGCCCTTTGTCGTCATCGAAAGCACGCTTGTGATCCTGCGCGGCTGGCAAGAGGATGGTGTGCTCGCCATCGCAGATGGCAAAAAGGCTGGCTTCTTCGCCGATCAGGCATTCCTCGATCACCACCTCCGCGCCTGCCGCTCCGAATGTGCCCGAAAAGCAGTCGTGTACGGCCTCTTTTGCGTGTTCCAGCGTCTCGGCCACAGTAACACCCTTGCCGGCGGCCAACCCGTCGGCCTTGATGACGATGGGAGCGCCATGCTGGTCCAGATAGGCGAGCGCGGGTTCGAGTGCATCGAATTTTGCGTAAGCTGCGGTGGGGATGCCCATTTCGTCGCACAGCGCCTTGGTGAATGCCTTGGACCCTTCGAGTTGCGCAGCAACTTTCGATGGGCCGAAAACCGCAATCCCGGCTGCGCGCAAATCGTCCGAAATCCCCGCTACCAGCGGCACTTCCGGGCCGACCACCACGAGGTCGATCTGCTCGCGCAGCGAAAAATCGACAACAGCTGAGTGATTGGCAACATCAAGAGCGACGTTTTCGGCAAATGTCTGCGTCCCGCCATTTCCGGGTGCGACGAACAGCTTTTCCAGGCGCTCCGATTGCGTCATCTTCCAGGCCAGCGCGTGCTCACGTCCACCCGATCCAATCAGCAACACGCGCATGGCTCACCCTCTTTGCCTTGAGTTTGGCGCCCCTCTATCATGTGCGATGACAACCCGCCACCCTTGACGGCGCCGCAAGGCTCGGTCACCAACGACACCCATGAGCGATAATCAGTCCAACGCCTTCGAATTCACGGTTTCCGAAATCTCCCAGGCGGTCAAACGCACCGTCGAGGACCAGTTCGGCTATGTGCGCGTGCGCGGCGAAATCTCCGGCTTCCGCGGCCAGCACAGCTCAGGCCACTGCTATTTCACATTAAAGGATGATGGCGCGGCCATAGATGCGGTGGTCTGGAAGGGCAGCTATTCGCGCCTTGCCTTCAAGCCCCAGGAAGGGCTTGAGATTATTGCCACGGGGCGGCTGACCACCTATCCGCGCTCGTCGAAATATCAGATTGTCATAGAGAACATAGAACCCGCCGGCGCCGGCGCCCTTATGGCGCTGCTCGAGGAGCGGCGGAAAAAGTTTATCGCCGAGGGCCTGTTCGCGCCCGAACGCAAGAAAGAACTGCCCTATCTTCCTCGGGTGATTGGCGTTGTGACCTCCCCGACCGGCGCGGTGATCCGCGACATTCTTCATCGCCTCGATGATCGCTTTCCCTCCCACGTCATCGTCTGGCCCGTGCGGGTGCAGGGCGACACCTGCGCGCCCGAAGTGAGTGCTGCTATTGATGGCTTCAATGCCTTTTTGCCCGATGGTCCGATCCCTCGACCCGACCTGCTGATCGTTGCACGCGGCGGCGGCTCGATCGAGGATCTTTGGGGCTTTAACGAGGAAAGCGTGGTCCGCGCCGTCGCGCGCTCGGAAATCCCCGTCATATCGGCGGTCGGGCACGAAACCGATATCACGCTCATCGATTATGTCGCCGACAGGCGGGCCCCCACGCCCACGGGAGCGGCCGAAATGGCTGTGCCCGTGCGCGGCGAGTTGATCGCCTATGTCGAAGATCTCGGTTCGCGCCAGCGCATGGCCGCGCGCCGCGTCGCGGCCAATCTCAAGGACCGCCTTCGCGCGGCCTCGGCTGGTCTTCCCCGACCGGGTGATCTCGTTTCCACCCAGCGTCAGCGTCTCGACATGGCGACAGCGAGACTTGGTTCCGGCCTTCGCGCCGCCCAGCACACCAAGGCCATGGATCACCAGCGCGTTGCTGGAAGGTTGACCGTCGGGCTGCTCCGCCAGCGGCTCGATGCAGCCGCCAACAGGTTGCAAGCGGCAAGCACGCGTGCTCGCCATGGGTTGCAGACAAGGGCAGGGCGCGCGCGGGTCGCATTTTCACCGATAGGCAGCCGATTGCGCCCCGGCCTCCTGACCACGCCGATCGCCCAGGGACGCCGTCATCTTGATGCGACCGCCAATCGCATGGATCCCGCCTTCATTCGCATCGTCGAAACCCGCCGGGCACGGCTTGATGGGTTGTCCAAGCTGCTGTCATCGGTCAGCTATCATCAGGTTCTGGCGAGGGGATTTGCTTTGGTCACCGACGCCGGCGGCAATCTTGTGCGCACATCCGATGATGTGAAGCCGGGCGATGCGCTGACCATTGACGTGGCTCAGGGCTCGATCGCGGCAACCGTTTCCGGAGCGCCTCCGATCCCGCGCAAGAAATCACGCGCCGAGGACAGCGGCGGGGGGCAGGAAAGTCTGTTTTGACCCTCGCCCCAAAGCCCGCTAAACAAGGGTTAGAGCGCGTCCAGCAAAAGTGGAAACGGTTTTGCGATTCGGACGCGCGACAAGACAAGGACCTGGATCAAACCCGCGATTCGAAGGGCCGCGCGAGCGAAAAGCGGATTTGATCTAGAGGAACGCTGCCCATGAATATTCTCGATTCCGGTTTTGCCCCGTCCGAAGCCAAGATTCGCTACCTCGACGCCGATTATGTCGTCGTCAAACCGGGCACGTTCGTGCGCTGTGCGATCACCAACGCACCCATCCCGATCGAGGATTTGACCTATTGGAGCGTCGACAGGCAAGAGGCGTACGCCGACGCGCGGGCTGCGTTCACCGCCTACCAGCGCTCCATCGGTGAGAAATAGCTGATTTAGCTGGTTTGGGCCGGGTCCAGCAGCTTGTGCATATGCACGATGAAATAGCGCATCTCGGCGTTGTCCACAGTCATCTGCGCCTTCTGCTTCCAGACAGCATAGGCTGAAGCATAATTGGGATAGACGCCCACGATATCGACTTCATCGAGGTTCTTGAACTCGACGCCCTCAAGGGCGGACATCTCTCCCCCGATCACGAGGTGGAGCAGTTGTTTTGCCGGTGCTTCGCTCATGCCTTAAGCCTGTCGTTCTGGATTGTCGGAATCGGGTTGCGGGCAGCCATAAACGACGCGCAAGGCATCGCACAAGGGCGATAATAGTGAAACGTCGGCGGTGGCGGCAAGCGCCGCGTGGCGCGTGTCGGCACCGTTGTAACGTGGCGTGCCCCGGCACACGTCCTCAAACCGCGCACCCGCCTCTGAAAGGATGATATCGGCGCCCGCGATATCCCAATCCTGTGCACCGCGCCGTGCAACCGCCGCATCGAGCTTGCCGGCTGCCACCTGTACCAATCGGTAGGCGAGCGAGGGATAGGCCGGGCCCTTGGTGTAATTCAGCCCGAGGGCGGCGAGTTCGTGATGGACAGCGGCCGGCGCAGGGATAAGGGGAGCCTCAGAGCGCGCTTGAGGCACCTGCAAGGGCACATCATTGCACATCGCCCCCAGTCCCAGTCCGCCCACATACATTTCATCGCGCGCCGGTGCATAGACAACACCGGCGATCGCTACCCCGTCTTCGACCACGGCGAGCGAAATCGTCCAGCTATCTTCCCCGCGTATATATCCGCGCGTTCCATCGATGGGATCGACGATGAAGATGCGCTGATTTTCGAGGCGAGCAGAGGAGTCCGCGGTTTCCTCACTGAGCCATCCATAATCGGGCCGTGCGGCCCTCAGGGCACCGGACAGGAAATTGTCGACGGCGATATCGGCTTCCGAAACCGGAGAACTGATGTTCTTGGTCCAGGTACGCATCTCGGTCCTGAAAAAACCGAGCGCAATGATCCCCGCATGGACCGCTGCCGACTTAAGCAACTTGATGTCGTTTTCGATGCCCTTGGGGACAGTGGTGGGCATGCCCACTCCCAAACCGATCAGTGTCACGCGCGCCCTCCGCTGGCGCGGGCGGCACTTTTGCCCTTGTTAGGCCGATAATCGGGCGTGCGCAAGCTGCGCGGTTAATCGCTTCTTACACAGGGTGAGATTCCGCTAACCCATTTTGACACAAGAGAAACTTAACCCCGTTTTTTAAGCCGATGATGAGAGCGCCGCGCTAGATTGGCTTCAACGAAAAGAGAGCACCAAAAAACAAAAAGCTCTCGGAAGTTGACAGGAAGGCTCACAATGGTTTTCGGCATGATCGTCGATGGGTTTCCATCGACTCTTTTGCAAGGCGCGATCTATCCGCGGCATCTGGCGCACCGGCCGGCCAACGACAATGGCCGGCGCGATGACATGATGACCGTGACCGTGCGGCGCAAGCTCGACAAGAGCGGCGTGACGGTCAAGATGAAGGTGCCGGTTGCCGAATATGTCGGCGTTGCCGTTTCCACCCGGATTACGGACGACGGCAATCTGTCCAGCGCGATTGAACTGGTTCATTCGAACGAAGACCTGAACTACCGGGTCTTTGAGGAAGACGGAAATTCCAACGTCGTGGCCGAATGGCAGAACTGGGGCCGCAAACTGCGCCTGCCGCTTTTTATTCGTTCCGGCGATGGCGCGCTCGTTGCCTATTCCCAGCAGATCGACGGCGTCATGGTTGGCAATTCGAACGGCCGACGCATGCTTTCAGCTGAAGCCGAGCGCCGTACCCGCTTTGCCCGCCGCCGCAAGCCCGGGGAAAAGCAGGCATAGTCGCGACCTCCACAACAGGCACAGCCCCGCCACCGGCGGGGCCTTGGGCGTTATACGGCCCGGAAAAGGCCCTCGACAACGAAGGCCGCTGTCAGCGCGACGCCCAGCCAATGGTTTGATTTGAACAGCATCAGGCTGCGCTCACCGTTGGTGCGCTCAATCGTCACCACCTGCCAGGCCAGCATCGCCACTGTCACCAGGAACAGGACGAAAAACACCGGCCCCGCGCCCACCATCAGCGCCGCAACGCCCCACAGGATCGCGGCCAGTCCGTAAAATGCGGCAACAAACGGCTTGACGTTCGCGCCCGCCAGTCGCGCCGTGGATTTGACCCCGATCAGCGCATCGTCTTCGACATCTTGCAGCGCATAGATGGTGTCGTACCCGATGGTCCATGAGATACACCCCAGATAGAGAACTACGGCCGGCCAGGCCAGGGTTCCGGTCTCGGTGGCCCAGCCCAACAGAGCGCCCCAGGAAAAGGCCAGCCCGAGAAAAAGCTGTGGCCAGTACGTCACCCGCTTCATGAAGGGATAAATTGCCACGAGCCCAAGCGAGGCGATGCCCAGAGCAATGGCAAACCCGTTGAACTGGACCAGCACCGCAAGCCCGACCAGCGATTGCGCGACCAGCCAAACGGCGGCCTGCCTGACGCTGACCTGTCCGGACGGGATGGGGCGCGACCGCGTACGGGCCACCTTGTCGTCGATATCGCGGTCGACAATATCGTTGAACGTGCAACCTGCGCCGCGCATGGCAATGGCACCAATGAAAAAAAGCACCAGATGCCACCAGTTGAATGCGCTGCCCGTCGCGACGCTGACCAGTCCCAATGCGTAGGCGCATGGCCAGAACAACAGCTGATATCCTATCGGCCGGTCGAGCCGCGACATGCGCAGATAAGGCTTGGCATAGGCTGGTGCGTACCGGTCGACCCAGTTGCCTTTGGGGGCATCGGCGACAGTGCCGGGAGTGTTCTCGTGCATGGATAGCCTTTTGTGCCGCATCATTGTCTGGCAAAAAGGCTCTAACCGCTCACAAGCTCAAGTCAACAGCTCCATGCCGCGTACCCATAAGACCCTGCCGCGCCTCTATGTCGAAACACCGCTCTCCGGCGATGCGGAAATCGCCCTGGATAAGGACCAGACCAACCATCTGGTGAACGTCTTGCGGCGGACCGCGGGAGATAACTGCGTCGTCTTCAATGGCAAGGACGGCGCCTTTCTTGCCGAAATTGTGCAGGTGGCCAAAAAACTGGTGGCGCTGCGTTTGATCGAGCGCTCCTCCGAACAAACACCGGCCAACGATCTCTGGTTCGGCTTCGCGCCAATCAAGCGTCTCGACTATGAGATTCAGAAGGCAACCGAAATGGGCGCTGGCACCCTCCAGCCGGTTATCACCCGTTACGTGCAGAATGCCCGCCTTAACCCCGACAAGCTCAAAGCCCACGCCATTGAGGCCGCCCAGCAATGCGAGGTGCTGAGCGTACCCCTTATTTCGCCCGAGATCGGTTTCGACAAACTTCTGGCCGGTTGGCCCGATAATCACCGGGATCGCATCCTTATCTTTTGTGACGAAGCTGCCGCATCGGCTTCTCCGGTCGAAACGTTGACCCGCCTCAAAGGCAAGCGATTGGGCCTCTTGATCGGCCCGGAGGGCGGGTTTTCCGAGCAGGAGCGTGAGCGATTGCTGGGGCTCGATTTTGTCGTGCCGATCAGCCTGGGGCCGCGAATCCTGCGCGCTGATACTGCCGCTGTGGCTGCCCTGGCATTGATTCAGGCCGTCGTCGGCGATTGGTAGATTTATCGTAAGATTACGATAAAGGGTATTGATCTGAAATCGGCGCCCGCTATTGTCGCCGCTCTGGCATGGGACCATGCCCATTCTTCCGAGGTATTCTATGGCCGACAAGCCTTCGCCCACGATCGAATCCAAACGCCAATTGATCGAAGCGCTTTCGCGGGGCAACAAGCCGAAATCGGACTGGCGGATCGGCACTGAGCACGAGAAATTCACTTTCTATCGCGACGACCATCGGCCAGTGCCCTATGAGGGCGAGCATGGAATTGGCGCCTTGCTCGACAAGGTGCAAGCCGAAACCGCGTGGCTCCCCTATTATGATCGCGACAAGGTGATCGGGCTCAACAACCCATTGGGTGGCGGCGCGATTTCGCTCGAACCGGGTGGGCAATTCGAGCTTTCAGGCGCGCCGCTGGAGACCATTCACCAGACCTGCACCGAGGCCAATGAACACCTGAAGCTCTTGCGCAAATTCACCGAACCGATGGACATAGATTTCCTGGGCCTGGGCGTAACGCCCACATGGACGCTCGACGACATTCCCCTCATGCCCAAAAGTCGCTATGGCATCATGAAGCCCTATATGGAAAAGGTCGGCACGCTCGGCACCTCCATGATGTTCCGGTCGGCCACCGTGCAGGTCAATCTCGATTTCGCCTCCGAGGCGGATATGGTCAAAAAGATGCGGGTCAGCCTGGCGCTGCAGCCCGTCGCGACGGCCCTGTTTGCCAACTCTCCTTTCCTCGATGGCAAGCCCAACGGCTTGCTCTCGTTCCGTTCTCACATCTGGCTCAACACCGACAAGGACCGCACGGGCATGCTGCCTTTCGCGTTCGAGGACGGGATGAGTTTTGAGCGCTATGTCGATTATGCGCTCGACGTGCCGATGTATTTCGTCATCCGCAATGGCGAGTATATCAACTGCGCGGGAGAGAGCTTCCGGGCTTTCCTTGACGGCAAGCTGCCGCAGCTGCCCGGCGAGTTGCCCACGGTCAAGGATTGGGAAGACCATCTGTCCACGCTTTTCCCCGAAGTGCGTATGAAACAGTTCCTCGAAATGCGCGGTGCCGATGGCGCGCCCTGGCAAGGTATCTGCGCGCTGCCGGCATTCTGGGTCGGTCTGCTCTACGACCAGACCGCACTCGATGCAGCCTGGGATTTGGTCAAGGACTGGACCGAGGAGGAGCGCCAGACGCTGCGTAACGACGTTCCACGTCTAGCGCTCAAGACTCCATTCCGTGACGGAACACTGTTCGACATCGCCAAGCAGGCGCTGGCCATTTCGCGGTCGGGGCTCAAGGCCCGCAACAAGCTGAACTGGGAGGGCGCCGACGAAACGGTTTTCCTCAAGCCCCTCGATTTCACGATCGAGACAGGCAAGACGCCTGCCGAGCGCTTATTGGACCTCTATCACGGCGAATGGAACGGCGATATCAGCCGGGTGTTCTCCGACTATGGCATGGCCCGCCACGCCGCCTGACTATTTGGTCTGGGCCTTGAACACCCGAGCCCCGAACCAGGCGCCGATCAGCACAAAGATCAGCGCAATGGCAAAACCGATCAGCGTTGCGGGTGCAAGTATCTCGCCGCGATAGACGGCGCGCAGCCCTTCGACAACGTGCTTGATGGGGTTGAAGTCGGATGCGGCCCGCAGCCAGCCCGGCGCGAGCGTCATTGGCAATAAAATGCCCGAGAGCAACAGGATGGGCAGCGCGAACATGTTGACGAGCGGAGCAAAGGCGTTCTCGCTCTTGAGCGACAGCGCCGCGCCATAGGAGATGGCCGAGAACGCGGCGCCCAGAAGGCCCACAAGAACGAGCCCCAGGACAATAACTTCAATTGGCGCCCGCAGGCCCATCAGCGTCGCTGCGGCCACCAGGATGGCGCCCTGTACCATGACCATCAGTGTATCGTGCAGCACGCGTCCGCCGATGAGTGACCACCTGCTGGCCGGGGTGACGAGCATGCGGTCGATGACCCCCGAACGCCATTCGGCGATAATCCCGAAACCAACGAACGACGCGCCGAAAATGCCCAGCTGGACCAGCAATCCCGGGACGAAAACCGTCCAGGCGTCGCCGGCCGGAAAGCCGGGTGTCAGCGCCACTTGCTGGAGCAGGGGTCCGAACAGCGTAAGATAGAGAACTGGCTGCAGGATGGAAATGGCCATCCATGTCGGGTTGGCCAGCGACAGGCGTAGTTGGCGCTGGAAGACCACGAAAGTTTCGTTCAAATAGCGCATTGCAGCGTCCTCCTTTACGCCGCCTCGCGCAGCGATCGCCCGGTGAGGGTCAGAAACACGTCGTCGAGGGTAGGGCGTTTGAGTTCCACGCCGATGATTTCGACGTCCTTGCGATCGAGCTCACGTAAGAGTCGTGGCAATACCGAGCCACCCTCGGGCACGTGCAGGCTGACCATGCACCCTTCGATGATCGGGGTGTCGGCCCCTTCAAGCCTTCCGGCCAGTTCGGCGGCAATGGGGATATGGATCTCGTCTGCCACAGTGATGCTGACCATGTCGCCGGATATCTTCTTCTTGAGTTCGGCCTGCGTACCTTCGGCGACGATCTCGCCATGATCCATGACCAGAATGCGGTCACAGAGTTGATCGGCCTCGTCCATATAGTGTGTGGTGATGAACACTGTGGTGCCCATCTCGTCGCGCAATTTGCTGATATGCCCCCATAGGTTGGCTCGGCTCTGCGGGTCGAGCCCGGTCGAAGGTTCGTCCAGAAACACGAGCATGGGTTCGTTGATGAGGCCCATGACGATGTCGAGCCGTCGCCGCTGTCCACCTGAAAGTGCATTGCACTTGCGATCCCAGATTCCCTTGAGGTCGAGGGCCCTCAGCAGCGCCTTGCCGCGTTCGGTGGCGGTCTTCTTGTCGATGCCGTAAAGCCGTGCATGGTCTACGATTTCGTTGCCCGCCAACGCGTCGCCCAGCGTGCTGCCCGATTGCGAAACATAACCGATGCGCCGCCGTACCCCTTCGGTATCGGTGAGCAGGTCGCAACCCGCGACGGTGCCCGATCCGTCAGTGGGTTCGAGCAACGTGCACAACATTTTTAGCGTCGTGGTTTTCCCTGCACCGTTCGGACCGAGAAAACCAACAATCTCGCCCCGCTTTACCGTCAGGTCGACGCCGCGGACCGCGTTGATTTCCGATTTCCCCGTCTTGTAGACCCGCTTCAGCCCGTGAGCCGAAATCATCGTCTCCGGAAATTCTGTCGTCATTTTCGGCTGGCCCATCGCAATAACTTGATATATAAGTATTTTAACGATCAAGATAATGGAGTGTCAAGCGGCATGTCGATTGGCGGGCGCCTCTCTCAGGCCGTGCGGTTGGACCAGGTGGCCAATGCGCGCTTCGACGAAGTTATGAACCGGTTCCTCGGCATCAACCGGACCGACGGACGCTGCCTCGATCTGATCGATCAGAACCAGCGGATGACGGCCGGCCAACTGGCCGAAAAGGCGGGTTTGACCACCGGGGCCGTGACAGCATTGATCGACCGCCTGGAGATGGCCGGATATATCGTGCGCAAGCGCGACGAAACCGACCGGCGCAAGATCTGGGTCGAACTGACCCCGTTCACGAGAACCATCGTCGCGCGGATATTCGGGCAGTTCGAAGAGATTGGCGCCCTCATGACCTCCGGATTTTCCGAGGCCGAGCTTGAGGCTATCCTGCGCTACCTGACCATCGGCGCCGCAGTTAACAATGAGCGCGCGCGCCTGCTCGAGCTGCACCTGCCAGGCGCCAACGCCGCTCCCGAGGACCGGCTGGTCGAAGCGCGCGCCTTCGAGCGCGACACCAGGGCAATGACGGCCACCATGCGTGAGGCAAGGCGCAAGGGGATCGATGTGACCGCCGACCTGTTCGAGGATTGACCCGCTACTCCGCGGCTGAAGGCTCCGCGGCAGCTTCGTCGCGCAAATAATAAGAGCCCGGCAAATTGCCCATGCTCTCGACGATATGAGTGGCCAGAGCATCGTAAATTCCGCCATAGGCGTGCGATGCGCGCAGCAAAGCAATCTGTGCGTCGTTGAGGCGCGGCAACCCCTGATCCTGAGAAATGACCCGCATTCCTGGCTGTAGCGCGCTTTCAGGCAGGAAGCCGACTGCAAGATCCGAAAGTACCGCCGACGAGATCGCCGTGGCGTTCGAGGAGGTATAGGCCACCCGGAAATCGCGATTGATGCGGTTGAGCGCCTCGACAGCATCGGCCCGCCACGTGCAATAGGACGGCCCGCACGCCAGCGGTAGGGGGTCTGATGCCAGCGCGCGGCCGCCATGGCTAGCCACCCAATACATCTTTTCGGTGCGGAACAACTCGCCGAACTCGTGCATGGTGCCTTGTGTGAAGACGATTATGTCGTAGCGCCCTGACCGCATGCCGGCCAGAAGCTCCTCGGAGGGCTGGCAGCGCACATCGACGGTGATGCGCGGATGGGTGCGCTGGAAACTCGACAGGATCACCGGCAGCAGTTTGACCGCATAATCGTCGGGTACGCCAAAGCGGATATTGCCGACGAGGTCGTCCTTGGAAAACATGTCGACGATCTCGGCATTGATCTTGAGCATGCGCCGGGCCCGAGCATAAAGTGCTTCGCCGTCCGTGGTCAGCGAGACCTTGCGCCCGTCGCGCAGAAACAGGGCCTGTCCCAACCGCTCTTCGAGCCGCTTGATCTGCATCGAAACCGCCGACTGGGTTTTGTAGACCCGTCGCGCAGCCTCGGTGAAGCTGCCGCAATCGGCGATGGCGCAGAAGGTCTGCAACTGGTCCAGATCAAGGGGGCTGGCCATAGCCAAATCCATCACAAAAATTGATCGTGAGAATGAAATCTATTTGTTTGAATAATGGAGGGCAAGCCCCTATCTACTGGGTCAGACACAAGCCGCCCATTAAACTCTATCAAAACGATAGGAAATGGGGTGATGGAGTAAAGGTCATGGCCCTGTTCAATTTCAGATCCCGCTCCGGTGCCGGTATGCGCCGGTCGACTCTTCGCTCGATGATGCAGATGGATGCATCGCTGCTGAGCGACATGGGTCTGACCCGTTACGATATCGCGGAAGCAATGCGCCAGGGCGGTGTCGCCGCTAGCCAGCTTCTCGATGCACGCCGCAACGCGCGCGCAACTCAATGGCTTCGGTGACCCCTTGCTGAAGCCCTGATCGGGCTCCTGGTCCTTGCGCATTTTGCCGGTGCGACTGACCGCTAGGGTAGCCCGACCGAAACAGGGTCGATTTTGCCTTTGACCTTGTTTCCTAGCCCAGCCGGACCGCTTGCGGTCCGGCTTTTTCGTGCCTGTGGTCTGGCAACGCGCTGGCCAAGTCTTACGGCAGGGCGGCAAAGCCCTCGTCGAACCCGTTGAGCGAAACCGGGATGCCGATGCCTTCCTCGGGGGTGCGGAACACAATGAAGATCGCGCTCTCGCCTTCCGAGAGCTGGCCCATCAGCGCGTCGTCCATGACCACTTCGGCAACGCAGCCATTGGGTAGGCAGCGAACGAACGCCACGCGCCCAAGATCCTCGCCGTCGATGTTGAGCCCGAGCCCGTTTGGTAAGAGAACGCCCAGCGGCGCCAGCACGCGCAACAGACGCGCTTCCTGATCGGCCGTCTTGAGTACGATCACCGACAGCGCGACATTGGGCTGGTCCTCGGCGGTGACGTTCTGAATCAGCGCACATTGTTCGTCGGTCGCTCCCGGGACCAGGTCGCAGGTCATCTGCCAGTCCCCGTGCTGGGAACGGACAGCACCCTGCGCGATTGCCGGGCCGGTGAGCAAAAGAGAGGCCACAATGGCGGCAAGAGGTGCGAGATGGCGCATGAAAGCTATTGTCTCCTGGCATGTCCCGGCAAGCGGGCGGGTTGTCGATGTGTCGGGCAGGGGAGCGGTCCTTGTCAACATGGACGGGCCAAACCGGGGACAAATCTCACAACTGGGGCACCCATAAGGCGCCATTGGCGCAATTTGACGCACGAAATGTGACCCCCAGTCCAATTGCCTTGGTCAAAAACATGTGGTTTAGCTGCCACGAGAAAAATCGGGCACCCCAACATGAGTCGGGAGCGTGCGGCATTTGCCGCGCGGAGCGGACATGCTAGGGAGCGCAATAACAAAATTATGTTCAGGAGAAGTCCAGGTGACAGGATTTTCTTTCCGTCTGGTCAGAGCCTCACTCGCCGCGCTGTTTTTTGCGCTGATTCCGGCAATTGCCTCGGCTCAGGAGGCTGGTCACGCCGCTCCCGGTCAGATCGGCTTTCAGCCTTCGGTTACCCCTATCATGGACTCGATCATCGCGTTCCATGACAACCTCTTGATGTGGATCATCACAGCGATCGTCCTGCTGGTTCTGGCGCTGCTGATCGTCGTGATCGTGCGCTACAACCAGCGCGCCAATCCGACGCCATCGAAAGTGACGCACAACACGCTCATCGAGATCGTCTGGACGGTCGTACCCGTGCTGATCCTCTTTGTGATCGCCATTCCGTCCTTTGGCGTTCTGGCTGACCAGCAGACCATTCCCGATGGCGAGCGCACTTATCTGGGGTCGCAGATATTCGGTGGCGACGTGGAGGTTCCCGAGCCGTCCCTGACCATCAAGGCTACCGGTTATCAGTGGTATTGGGGTTATGAATATATGGACGAGGGCGTCGACTTCGTTTCCATAATGCTCAATGAAGAGCAGCGCGAAGCCAGCAAGCCCGATCAGCCGCGCCTTCTGGCCGTTGATAATGAACTGGTCGTTCCGGTCAATACCACTGTTCGCGTGCTGGTCACTGCCGCGGACGTGCTGCACGCCTTCGCCGTACCGTCCTTCGGCGTCAAGGTTGACGCGGTCACCAGCCGTAACAATGAAACCTGGTTCTATGCGCGCGAAACCGGCATTTACTACGGTCAATGCTCCGAGCTTTGCGGCAAGGATCACGCCTTCATGCCCATCGCGGTGCGCGTCGTCGAACAGGATCAGTTCGATGCATGGCTGGCTGCGGCGGAAGAGGGTAGCCTGGCCGATGCCAACACAGCGCTCATGGCGTCGATCCAGTAAGCGGCAAGAGAATTAAAAGGTAAGAACATGGCACACGCTGAAGCAGCTCATTCCGATGCCGCACACGGAACTCCCGCCGGTTGGAAGCGGTGGGTCTATTCGACCAACCACAAGGACATCGGCGTCCTGTACCTGATCTTCGCGATCATCGCCGGCATCGTCGGCGGCGCGCTTTCGGGCTTCATGCGCTGGGAACTGGCCGAGCCGGGTATCCAGATTTTCCCCGGCCTTGCCCAGATGGTTTACGGTGTTGGCGGTGATGCGTCCATCGATGCCGGTAAGCACATGTTCAACGTGTTCACGACCGCGCATGGTCTGATCATGGTGTTCTTCATGGTGATGCCTGCGGTTATCGGCGGCTTTGCCAACTATTTCGTGCCTCTCATGATCGGCGCGCCTGACATGGCGTTCCCGCGCATGAACAACATTTCGTTCTGGCTCCTGCCGCCCGCCTTCATCCTGCTTTTGATGAGCCTGTTCATGGAGGGCCCTCCGGGCGCCATGGGTGTCGGCGGCGGCTGGACGATCTATCCGCCCTTCTCGACGTCGGGTCAGCCCGGCCCGGCCATGGATTACGCGATCCTTTCGCTCCACCTTGCCGGCGCGTCCTCGATCCTTGGCGCGATCAACTTCATCACCACGGTCCTCAACATGCGTGCCCCTGGCATGACCATGTTCAAGATGCCGCTTTTTGCCTGGTCGGTGCTGGTCACAGCGTTCCTGCTGCTGCTGGCTCTGCCGGTGCTGGCCGGCGCCATCACCATGCTGCTGACGGACCGCAATTTCGGCACCGCGTTCTTTGATCCGGCCGGCGGTGGCGATCCGATCCTGTTCCAGCACTTGTTCTGGTTCTTCGGTCACCCCGAAGTGTACATCATGATCCTGCCGGGCTTCGGCATTGTCAGTCACATCATCTCCACTTTCTCGCGCAAGCCCATCTTTGGCTATCTGGGCATGGTGATGGCCATGGTCGCGATCGGTGCTGTGGGCTTCATCGTCTGGGCGCACCACATGTACACGACTGGCATCTCGCTCAACACGCAGCGCTATTTCGTTGCCGCGACAATGATTATCGCGGTCCCGACAGGCGTTAAGATCTTCTCGTGGATCGCCACCATGTGGGGGGGCTCGCTGCGCTTCACCACCCCCATGCTCTGGGCCGTTGGTTTCATCTTCCTGTTCACCGTGGGTGGTGTGACGGGCGTGGTGCTGGCCAACGCCGGTGCGGACCGGGCGCTGCACGACACATACTACGTGGTCGCCCACTTCCATTATGTGCTCTCGCTGGGCGCCGTATTCACTATCTTTGCGGGCTGGTACTACTGGTTCCCCAAGATGTTCGGTGTGATGTATAGTGAGTTCCTGGGCAAGCTGCATTTCTGGATCATGTTTATCGGCGTGAACCTGATTTTCTTCCCGCAGCACTTCCTGGGTCTGGCCGGCATGCCGCGTCGGTATATCGACTATCCCGATAGCTATGCGCTGTGGAATAGCGTTTCGTCCTGGGGATACCTCGTTACACTCGCTGCCATGTTGGTTTTCTTCTATTCGATCTTCGAGGCCTTCGCCAAAAAGCGTCAGGCAGCGGATAATCCCTGGGGAGAGGGTGCGACCACACTGGAATGGACCTTGAGTTCACCTCCGCCATTCCATCAGTTCGAGACCCTGCCGCGCTTCAAGTAGGCACGGCCAAAGACCCGAACCGAAATAGAGCAACCCGGGAAACCGGGTTGCACTTTGATATTAAACCCGAGCCGGAACCTCACATTGGCTTACGCAGACGACAGCAATCCAACCACAGCCGTCCAATTGGGCGGGCGGGTGGAAGATTATCTGGAGCTCTTGAAGCCCCGGGTGATGCAGCTTGTCGTTTTTACCGGTTTCGTAGGCATGCTGGTGGCCCCCGGTGGCATCAATCCGGTCATCGGGTTCATTGCCATTCTCTGCATCGCTGTCGGGGCAGGTGCCTCGGGAGCGCTCAACATGTGGTATGACGCCGATATCGACGCCATCATGAGCCGCACGCTCAACCGCCCGATACCTTCGGGCCGCGTGACGCGCGAGAACGCTCTAGTCTTCGGCATTACGCTGTCTGGTTTTTCCGTCGCCACTCTTGGCCTTGCCACCAATTGGCTGGCTGCCGGTCTCCTTGCGTTCACGATCTTTTTTTATGTCGTCATCTATACGATGTGGCTCAAGCGCTCGACGCCGCAGAACATCGTGATCGGCGGCGCGGCCGGCGCGTTCCCACCGATGATCGGCTGGGCGGCCGTAACGGGTACGGTTTCCTGGGACGCGTTGATCCTGTTTATGATCATCTTTTTGTGGACCCCGCCCCATTTCTGGGCGCTGGCGCTCTATAAGAAAGGCGACTACGAGGCCGCGGGCATTCCGATGCTGCCCAATGTCGCCGGCGAACGCGCCACCCAGAACCAGATTGTCGTCTATACGGTCCTTTTGACCGCTATCGGCTTCGGGCCAGTCCTTACCGGTCTGGTGGGCTGGTTCTACGCAACCGCCGCGACCATTCTCGGCGTCGTGTTCTCGGTCCTTGCCGTTCGTCTGCGCCTTTCTCAAGGCGTTGAGATGAAGCGGCGGGCCCGCGTCCTTTTCACCTATTCCCTGCTGTACCTGTCTGTGTTGTTCGTAGCGCTCCTGGCCGATGTAGGCCTGATCAGATGGTTCGGAGTACTCTAATGACCGTCGAGCAGAATTTGACCGAACAGCAGAAGGAAGCTTTCCTCAAGCGCCGCCGCAAGCGTTCCATCGCCATCGGCATCGCGCTGGTTGTTCTCGTTGCGATCTTTTACGCGATCACCATCATCAATATCGGTCCCGAAGTCATGGTTCGGGAGCTCTGATCATGGCATCGATCGATCACGGCGCCGCCTCCGGCGGCAACAGGAAGACGCTCCTCTGGCTGGTCGGCATCCCGACATTCATGCTGGGGCTCTCTTTCGCGGCGGTGCCGCTTTACGACATGTTCTGCCGCGTCACCGGATATGGTGGCACCACGCAGGTGGCCGAGGATAACGCCAAGGGCGTCATCGCCCGCGAAATGGCCGTCAGGTTCGATTCGACCGTCGATGGCGGCATGCCGCTGCGCGTGGTGCCGGCCAGTGTCGAGACCAACGCGATCGGCACCATATCGACAGTCACCTATCGCGCGACCAACCTTTCCGATGAACCGCTGCGCACAACCGCGAGCTTTAACGTGACGCCGGAAAACACTGGGATCTATTTCAACAAGATCGAGTGTTTCTGCTTTACCGAGCAGGTTCTTGCGCCCAATGAATCCGTCGAGATGCCGGTGACCTACTTCATCGATCCCGATCTCGACGAAAATTCCGAACTGCGTACAATCCGCCAGATTACGCTGTCTTACACATTTCACGATTCCTAACGGGGGATAGACCCAACATGGCAGCCCATGCAAAGAACCATGACTACCACCTGGTAGATTTGAGCCCCTGGCCCTTCGTGGGCTCCGTCTCGGCCTTTCTTATGGCGGTCGGTGGCATCATGTGGATGCACGGCGGAGTGCCCTGGCTGTTCGCCGCCGGGCTGGTTGGCGTGCTTTATACCATGTTCGCCTGGTGGTCCGACGTCGTCAGGGAAGCCAATACCGGCTATCACACCCCGGTCGTCCAGCTTCACCACCGCTACGGCATGATCTTGTTCATCGCCTCGGAAGTGATGTTCTTCGTCGCCTGGTTCTGGGCCTATTTCGAAGCCGCCTTCTATCCCGATGAAATCGCGCAGGTCGGTCGCGTCGCCTTTACAGGCGGTGTCTGGCCGCCGCAGGGCGTGGAAGTGTTCGACCCCTGGCACCTGCCGCTGTTCAATACGCTGGTTCTCCTGCTGTCGGGCACAACGGTCACCTGGGCGCACCATGCGCTTCTGGAAAACGATCGGGAGGGTCTCAAATGGGGCCTGGTCCTCACCGTGCTGCTCGGTGCCCTGTTCTCGGCGGTTCAAGTTCTCGAATACACCCAGGCCCATTTCTCGTTCTCGGGGAACATCTATGGCGCCACCTTCTTCATGGCCACCGGGTTCCATGGCTTCCACGTCTTCATCGGCACCATCTTTCTTCTGGTGTGCCTGATCCGTGCCTATGTCGGCCAGTTCACGCCCAAGCAGCATCTGGGCTTTGAATTCGCCGCCTGGTACTGGCACTTCGTTGACGTGGTCTGGCTGTTCCTTTTCTCCTCGATCTATGTCTGGGGCTCATGGGGCGCGACGATCGGCGGCCACTAATCTCTAGGAAAGGCCGGGAGCGCTTGTAGCGGTCCCGGCATATCACATGGCTGAACATTCTGAGGGGCTTTCCCCACTCGCGACCGGACTCAAGGGCCGCTGTCCGCGTTGTGGCGAAGGCCATCTTTTTTCCGGCTTTCTAGCGGTCGCTGAAACCTGCGACGCCTGCGGCCTCGATTTTTCCTTCGCCGATAGCGGGGATGGTCCTGCGGTGCTCATCATGTTTCCGGTTGGCACCATAGTCATTGTCGGCTGGCTCATCACAGATGCGCTTTTCGGCTGGCCGGCAGTGGCCCAACTCGCCATCTGGTTGCCCATGACCCTGATCCTGTCGCTGCTGATGCTGCGGCCCTTCAAGGGCGTGATGATAAGCCTGCAATACAAGACCGGTGCCCGACCCGGCGGCGAATTGGGCGAACGGGACGACAGCTAGAGCGCGGTCAGAATAAGGTGCAGACTTTTTCGGTTCGACCGCGCCACCAACAAGGACCAAGAGCGCAGTCAGAAAAAGTTGCAGACTTTTTCGGTTGGACTGCGCGGCTAACAAGGACCAAGAGCGCAGTCAGAAAAAGTTGCAGACTTTTTCGGTTCGGCTGCGCGGCTAACAAGGACCAAGAGCGCAGTCAGAAAAAGTTGCAGACTTTTTCGGTTCGACTGCGCGGCCAACAAGGACATAGAGCAGCTTGAGCGATTCAGGAAAAAGCGAAAATGCCCTGATGACGGATGCCAGCCCAATCCGACCGCGTTGGGGCTTCGCACAGATCAGCTTCGTGGTGCTGATGGCAGGGCTTATGGTTCTGTTCATTGCGCTGGGCACCTGGCAGGTCGAGCGCCTCGTTGAAAAGGAAGCGCTGATTGCAGCGGTTGAGACCCGCTTCGATCTCGAGCCACAACCGTTTCCCGCCGCCGGCAACTGGGCTGCGCTTGATCCGGAGACGCTGGATTTTACGCGGTTCGAACTGACCGGCACCTTCGACAACTCCCAAGCCGTGCTGGTTTTCACCAACCTGCCCGATCCGGCTGGCCGCTATGGCGGGGTTGGCTATTGGGTGATGGTACCGTTTTCCCTCAACGAGGGCGGGACCGTCTGGGTCAATCGCGGCTTTGTGCCCGACGCGGCTGTCGCCGACGTCGCGGCTGACGGCAATACGCCCGAAGGCCAGATAACGATCGAGGCGATCGCGCGGCGCCCCGAACAGGCAAACAGCTTTACGCCTGAACCTGATTTCGCTGCGGGTCGTGAATGGGTTCGCAATCCCGATCGCCTCACCGCGTTTCTCGCTGATGACGTCGGGCCGATAGCGCCGGTAACGCTCGACAGGATCGCCGGTGAACCCGGTGAACTGCCCCAGGGTGGTGAAACCCAGATTACCTTTCCCAACCGGCATCTTGAATATGCCGGCACCTGGTACCTTTTTGCCGCCATCACGCCGATCATGCTCGGTTTCTGGCTGTGGCGCCAGCGGCGGCCCAGAAATCTTGCTCATGAAGAAAAGGACAATTAGGGTGCGTCCCGATGTCCAGGAGGGTGCTTCTCTAATGCAGTATGTCAGCACGCGCGGTCAGGCGCCCGCGCTCGGATTTTGTGACGTTGTGCTGGCCGGACTGGCGCGGGATGGCGGGCTCTATGTTCCCGCCGAATGGCCCCGGTTCACCGCCGAAGAGATCCACAATTTCGGCAACCGTCCCTATCAGGATGTCGCGCTTGCCGTGATTTCGAAATTCGTGGGCGAAGAGATCGATCAGGCCGACCTCAAGGCGATGATCAAGTCCGCCTATTCCGGGTTCAATCATCCCTCGGTCACCCCCCTGGTCGAACTCGAGCCGGGCCACTTCGTGCTCGAACTCTGGCATGGCCCGACCCTGGCGTTCAAGGACGTCGCCATGCAGTTCCTGGCGCGCGTAATCGATCACATCCTGGGCCAGCGCGGCGAGCGCGCGACCATTGTCGGTGCCACCTCCGGCGATACCGGCTCGGCCGCCATCGAGGCTTTCCGCGGTCGCCAGAACACCGACATTTTCATCCTCCATCCCAAGGGTCGTACCTCGGAAATCCAGCGTCGCCAGATGACGACGGTGCTTGACGACAATGTTTTCAACATCGCGCTCGAAGGCACGTTTGACGATTGCCAGGCCGTCGTCAAAGCCATGTTCAATGATTTCGCCTTCCGGGACGGCGCCAAGCTCAGTGGCGTCAATTCGATCAACTGGGGCCGTATCGCGGCGCAGATTGTTTATTATTTTACGTCCGCCGTTGCGCTTGGCGCGCCGCACCGCAAGATCACTTTTGTTGTTCCCACCGGTAATTTCGGCGACATCTTTGCCGGATATGTCGCCAAGCGCATGGGCCTGCCTATCGAAAAGCTTGTGATCGCCACCAATTCCAACGACATCCTGCGCCGCGCGGTAAAGTTCGGGCGCTACGACAAGCGAGGCGTGGCCCAGACAGCCAGCCCCTCCATGGATATCGAAGTCTCGTCGAATTTCGAGCGCCTGCTGTTTGAAGCGCTGGATCGCGATGGTGACAAGACCGCAGCACTGTTTGCTTCGCTCGCCCAGTCCGGCGGATTTACCATCCCCGAGCCCGCGCTCGATACCATCCGTGAGGAATTCGGGTCCGGCATGGCCGACGAGACGGCCACCAGGACCGTAATTTCCGACGTTCTGGCTCAATCGAACTATCTTGTCGATCCGCACACGGCCGTCGGTGTCGCTGTGGCGAGAGGGTTCAATTTCGGCCACACGCCCCTCGTCACCCTTTCGACCGCTCACCCCGCCAAGTTTCCCGAAACCGTCGAGGCGGCGACCGGCCGCCACCCCCAATTACCCGATCATATGGCCGATCTGGGAACCCGCGAGGAACGGTTCACGGTGCTGGCCAATGACGAAGCCATCGTGAAAGACTATATCCGCGCCAAGACACGCGCCTGGGAGGACTGATTTTGACCGTACGCACAACGACCCTCGATAACGGGATGACCGTTATTACCGACGCCATGCCGCACCTCGAAAGCGCGGCGCTGGGTGTCTGGGTCAAGTCCGGTTCGCGCAGCGAAACCGAGCAGCAACACGGTGTTTCGCACCTTCTCGAGCACATGGCCTTCAAGGGCACGACGCGTCGGACTGCCCGCGAGATCGCCGAGGCCATCGAATCGGTGGGCGGCGACATCAACGCGGCGACCTCGATCGAGCATACCGGCTACTTCGCCCGCGTCCTGAAAGACGACGTGGCCCTTGCCGCCGACATCCTTGCCGATATCCTGCAGAACTCCGTTTTCGATGAGAACGAACTGGCCCGCGAACAACGCGTCATCTGCCAGGAAATCGGGGCGACCCACGATAACCCCGACGATCACGTCTTCGATCTGTTTCAGGAAGCGGCCTTTCCCGACCAGCCCATCGGGCGGACGATTCTGGGCACGGAAGGCTCGGTACGCGGCTTCAACGCCGACACAATCCGCGCCTACATGGACCAGCACTATGTGGGCGACCAGATGGTCATTTCGGCGGCCGGCAACGTCAACCACGACGAACTGGTCGATCTCGCCAATGACCGATTCCACCAGCTCAAGCGCACCGGCGCGCCCGTGCCCGAAAAGGCCAATTATGTCGGTGGAGAGTTCAGGGAAATCTCGGACCACGAGCAGGCCCATATCGTGCTCGGCCTGGAGGGAAGGGCGTACAATTCCGATGGATTTTATGCTGCCCAGGTTCTGTCCTCGATCCTTGGCGGAGGCATGAGTTCGCGTCTGTTCCAGGAAGTGCGCGAGCGGCGCGGTCTTTGCTACTCGGTCTATGCTTTCCATTGGGCTTTCGCCGACAGCGGCGTGTTCGGCGTCGCGGCGGCGACCGGTGCCGAAGACGTTGAAGAACTTCTGCCCGTCATGCTTGAGGAATTGCAGAAATCGACCCGTGACATCACAGATGCCGAGGTCAGCCGTGTGCGCGCGCAGATTAGGGCGGGCCTCCTGATGTCGCTTGAAAGCCCGTCCTCACGAGCCGGCCAGCTGGCGCGCCAGCAGATCTTGTGGGGCCGCCCGATTCCGCTCCAGGAAACCGTCGACCGCATCAACCGTATTGATGCCGAACGCGTTCGCCACGTTGCGAGCCAGATGTTTTCCCAGGCGAAACCGGCCATTGCGGGCATCGGTCCGGTCACGGGCATTCCCGACTATTCGCGTGTCGCGGACAGTTTCAAATAGGAGCCACCGCTCCATGTTCACCTTTACGGCCATCCGCCAGACCACTCCGGAAATTCGTGGTGATGGCCTCCTGCTGCGGTCGCCGCGCCAGAATGATTATCCGGCATGGCGCAAGCTGAGACTGGATAGCCGGACTTTCCTCACGCCCTTTGAACCACGCTGGTCCGAGGCTGAGCTTTCCAACAGAAGCTTTGCCGCGCGCGTGCGCCGCAATCGCCGCGATGCGCTTTATGGCACGGAGTTTTCCCTGTTCATCTTTACCCAGAGCGGGCGGCTGTCGACGCTGGTCGGTGGTATGACGCTGTCCAATGTCCGGCGGCGCGCTTTCCAGAACGTCACGCTGGGCTACTGGATGGGCGAACAGTTCGCGGGCAAGGGCATAATGACGCGCTCGGTTGCCCTGATCTTGCCGTTTGTTTTCGACAGTTTGAATCTTCACCGCATCGAGGCGGCCTGCCTGCCCGACAACACGGCGTCACGCCGCGTCCTGTCGGCCAATGGTTTCCGCGAAATCGGAATTGCTGAAAACTACCTTCAGATCAACGGCGAGTGGAGGGATCACATGCTGTTTGCGCTCACCCGTGAGCACTTCAACGAACTCGCCGGTTGAAACCCGTCTCCGCTTGATTGCCAAACAGCAACAAATCCCGCTACCACTGACGTTTGAATTAGGATCGTTGATTAATGACGTTTAAGCCCGCTCGTTCTCTTGTCTTTCTGGCAGTGCTGTTTGTGGCACTGGCCGGCCTGACGGAACGGGCGGCTGCCTTCGAGGTTGTTACCATTCCCGAAGGAATCAATGCGGTCAATCTCGGCGCGGCGCTCGACGTCTTGCCTGGCGAGGACGGCCGCGTTCAGATCAGCACCGCCCCCGGCGAAGACGGAATTATCCGGCGCATTGAGATTGTCTCGATTACCGAGGGCGCCAATCCCAACTGGGCTGTGTTCGCGCTTCGCAACGAAAGTGACGTGCAGATTGAGCGCCTGCTTGTTGCGCCCTATTTCCGGCTGCCCGGCTCGGGGGTTTTCCATCCGGATCTCGGTTCGGCGCGCATAACGGCGCTGACCCCCAGCCACGGGCTGCGCCCCGAACGCGTCCCTGATTCCGAAGCCGACGTCTTTGACGTAGTGATCGATCCGGGGGCTACGGTTACTCTGGTGGCCGAATTGCAGTCCGGCACGCTTCCTGAGCTCTATCTCTGGGAACCCGATGCTTATCGCGACTACAAGAATTCTTTCACGCTGTTCCGCGGCACCGTGCTCGGCATTTCAAGTCTTGCGGCGGTGTTTCTGACCATCATGTTCGTGGTCAAGGGCAGGGGCGTTTTCCCGGCGACCGCGCTGCTGGCCTGGGCCGTGCTGGCTTATCTTTTGATCGATTTTGGCATATTCGGCCCGCTGATCGGCGTGTCCAATGCCCTCATTCAGCCCTTCCGCGCGGCGGCGGAGGCCGCGCTTGCCACAACCCTGTTTGCGTTCCTGTTCATCTATCTCAACCTGCATCGATGGCATTTCAGGTTCACCCACGTCGCCATGGGGCTTTCGGCGGTTTTCCTGGCGCTTTTTATCTATGCCTTTTTCAATCCCGCCCTGGCCGCAGGCATCGCGCGCACATCGCTTGCGCTGATTGGGCTCGGTGGTCTGTTCCTGGTCCTGCTTCTTTCGATTCGTGGCTATGACCGCGCGGTTCTTCTGGTCCCCACATGGGTCATCTATCTTGCCTGGCTGACCTATTCCTGGATGGTCGTGTCGGGGCAGGTGTCCAACGACATCGCCCAATCAGCGGTCGCCGGCGGGTTGGTGCTGATCGTGATGCTGCTCGGCTTTACTGCGGTCCAGCATGCCTTTTCCGATGGACAGGTTTCGATCGGCGCGCTCTCGGAAGTCGAACGCCGTGCGCTGGCCATGACCGGTTCGGGCGATTTCGTCTTCGACTGGAACATTGACCGCGACCGGGTCAACGTTTCCGACGAACTGGCCGTTCGGCTCGGCGAGCGCAAGGGCGCCCTGCGCGGCGCGATAAAGCGCTGGCTCGATCGCGTTCACCCTGAAGATCGTGACCGTTTCCGCACCGCCCTCGATACGCTGATCGAACTCAAGCGCGGCAAGGTCAATTCAGATATTCGCATATCCGGCTTCGACGGCAGTTTTCGCGCCTTCCGCATGCGCGTCAAACCCGTGCTGGGCGGCGACGGCCAGGTCAACCGGATCGTGGGCACGCTTCAGGACGTGACCGACGAGCGCGCCGGGCGTGACCGGCTTTTGCACGATGCCATTCACGACAGTCTCACCGGTCTGCCAAATCGCCAGCTCTTTCTTGACAGGCTCGAACGGGCGCTCCTGCGTTCGCGCGAGTTCAGCGAGGTCAAGCCCGCGGTCTTTCTCGTCGACCTCGACAAATTCACCGATATCGACGAGCGCATCGGCCATATGGCGGCCGACTCGCTGCTTCTGGCCGTTTCGCGCCGCCTGTCGCGCCTGTTGCGGCCCCTCGATACGCTGGCGCGCATCTCGGGCGATCAGTTCGCCGTCGTTCTGCTCTCCGAGCAATCGGCATCCAAGATCGCCGACATCGCCGAGCAGATGCGCAAGGCCCTGCGCAATCCGTTCAACTTCGGCGATCGCGATATGACGCTGACTGCATCGATCGGCATAACCATCTACGACAACAAGCTCGTCAAGGCGGAGGATGTGCTGCGCGACGCCGAACTTGCCATGCATTATGCCAAGCGCCATGGCGGCGATCGGATTGAGGCCTTCCGGGCCGCAACGCGTTCGATTGCCGTTTATGCCCAGGCGCTTGAAGATGACCTGAAGGAGGCGCTGGAACGCCGAGATCTCCAGCTTCTTTACCAGCCGATTGTTGATATTCAGAACGAGAACCGCATAGTGGGTGCCGAGGCGCTCATGCGCTGGAATCACCCCGAGCGCGGCCAGGTGAGCCCGTCCGCCTTCATCCCGCTGGCCGAACGGACGGGCCAGATCGAAAAGCTGGGCCGCCTGGCCTTCGAGGAGGCGGCCGAACAGACAAGGCAATGGATTTCGGCCATCAAACTGCCGGAAAATTTCTTCGTCTCGGTCAATCTTTCAGCAGCGCAACTGACCAGCGAAACCCTTCTCAACGACATGAAGACGCTTGTTGCCCAACACAAATCCGTGGCCGGCCACATGAAGCTCGAAATCACCGAAAGCCAGGTGATGGGCAATCCCGAGCATGCGGTCTATATGCTCGAGGCGTTCAAGGACCTCGGGCTTGGGCTGGCGCTTGATGATTTCGGGACCGGGTATTCATCCCTTTCATACCTTCACCGCTTCCCGTTTGATACGATCAAGCTGCCGGCGCCTTTCGTGCAGATCCGCGATGACAGCGGCATTTCCCATACCCAGATCCCGATCATCAACTCCGTCGTTAGCCTGGCGCGCGAACTCGATCTGGCAATGATCGCCGAAGGGGTGGAGACTGAGGACGAGATTGCCCGGCTCAAGAGCCTCAATTGCCGTTACGCCCAGGGCTTCGCCTTCGGCGCAGCCATGCCCGGCGCCGAACTGCAGCGCCGGTTACAGGCTCAGCTGTCAGGGAAATCGGCCTAGAGCGTGTCCAGCAAAAGTGGAAACGGTTTTGCGGTTCGGACACGCGACAAAACAAAGGTTTAGAGCCGAGGATTTGATTCAATCAAATCCTGACCGGCTCTAGGCGTTGCCGGCAACGGGGCTGAGGGTCGCGCGGGTGACGCCCAGCGCTGCCAGCGCCGCTTCGTATTTCTTGCTCGCCGGCAGGGAAAACAACAATTCCTTGGAAGAAGCTGCGGTGAGCCAGCCATTGGTCCGCAATTCGTTCTCGAGCTGACCCGCGCTCCATTCGCAATAGCCCAGCGCCAAAAGGCTGGCGTTTGGACCCTTGCCCGACATCATGGCGCGCAGCACGTCGAGCGTTGCCGTCAGGCACACGTCCCCGTCCACGGCAAAGGAATTTCCGTCGCGGAAATAGTCCGAGGTGTGCAGGACGAAGCCCCGGCTAGAATCGACCGGGCCGCCCTTGAACACGCTTTGATGCAAAAGCCTTTCGGGGATACGGATGGCGTCGTTATCGTCCTCGAGATCGATCTCGGCGAGAACGTCCGAGAGATGCATATCGTCCATTGGCTGGTTGACGACCAGCCCCATCGCGCCGTCCTCGCCATGCGCGACGAGATAGATTACCGCCTCTGCAAAACGCTCGTCGCCGATATCGGGCGTTGCGACGAGGAACTGTCCCTTGAGCGTGTCCATACCAACTCACTTTCTGTCCACCGCCCATTTATAAACGTAAAGCTTTCCTGCCGGGTTTCAAATCCCCAACGATCACGAAGCGATGATCGAACATCCCTTTCCCATGCCCCATTGCTCCACTAATGGTTTTTCCATGAAAAGCGTGATTGCCATATTTGCTGCCTTGTCCGCCGCCGGGCCGTGTCTGGCCTCGGAAACCGAATGGGTGGAGGTTGCTCCGGACGTTTCGGTGCGGCTCGTTTCATCTGACATTCTGGGCGATGACGGCATGGTCTGGATGGGCCTTGAAATCGAGATGCCCGCCGATACCAAGACCTATTGGCGTGTGCCCGGTGAAACAGGATTGCCCCTGGTCATCGAAACCGCAGGGTCACGCGACATTGGCGAGGTCGAAATTGCATGGCCCTATCCCGATCGCGAGATTGCTGAAGGCTATCTCGACCACGCGTTCTACGGCCACGTCCTGTTTCCGCTCGCTGTTGCGATTGACGGTGATGCTCCCGTCCTTGTGGCCGATATCACAATGGGCATCTGTTCCGATATCTGCGTGCCGGCCAATGTCAGCCTTGAGATAGCGCCCGCGCTTGATGCGCCGGATGGCCCCAACGATTTTCGCATCAGGCAGGCGCTGGCCGCCGTCCCGTTGCCTCATGATGGCGAGGGCATATTGGGAGAAGCTCGGTTTGACATGACAGCCGAAGCGCTCATCGTCGAACTCCTCGATCCCGGCTTCGACTACACCTCCGTGATCGCTCATATTTCCAGCTCGCCCCTCGTTTTCGGTGAGCCGGAGATCGTAGCGCCGGGCCGATTGTCCTTTGCTCTTCTTGGGCGCGCCGGGCCGGAAGCGCTGCGTGGTGGCTCGGCCCTGTTCACCTTCAACAGCAAAGACGGACCATTTGAGATTGTCCGTCCGCTCACCGGGTATTGACGATAGGCCCTTCATAGCGGGCAAAGCGCCCTTGCCAGCCTCGACGCGGGTCGAGAATTCTCCTATGACAGAAACGAATCGAGTGCACGCGGGCGCCGTCGGCCAACCTTAGTCTGGCCGTATTCGTCTTGTGTCTGTCTTATGAATAGCTTGAGGACTTCCATGACGATCCAGCCCGGCCAGCCCATTGTTTCGGTGCCCGTGAAAAAGGTGACCGAAAACGGCGTTGAAGATGCGACCAGCGCCGATATCCTGAGCACGGGAACCGTGGTGTTTTTCACCGTGCCGGGGGCCTTTACGCCGACCTGCCATCTCAACCATCTGCCCGGCTATCTGGCGGCCGCCGATCAGCTGAGGGAGGCCGGTGTGGACAAGATCGTTTGCGGCACGGTCAACGATCATCACGTGGTTAAGGCATGGGCGGAAGCGACAGGAGCACTTGGCACGATCGAATTTATCGCCGATGGTCTGGGCAAGCTCGCCAACGCGCTCGGACTTGAACGCGACCTGACCGGCGGCGGCCTCGGCATGCGCTTCAATCGCGCCTCGCTGTTGATCCGCAACGGCGAGATCGAAATCGTAAATGTCGAGGGCGCGCCCGGTGAGGTTACAAGCTCGGGCGCCCCGGCAATGCTCGAAGCGCTCAAAGGCTGACGGATTGGGAAGGACGGGGACAATGATGGGTTCGGTGTTGCGCATAGCGGCGAGTGCGGCATGTGCCGCGCTTCTGGCCGGCTGTTCCATGGGCTCGATGTTCGGCGGCAGCGACGATGCGAGCTATGCCAATATCAACGCCAGCCAGACCCAGGTCGCCCAGGCGGCCAGCGGTGCCCTGCCGGCCATTGCCACCGAATGCCCACCGATCCGCATCCGCGAGGGCGCCGAATTTTACCGCACCTATGCCGGCAATCGCACGTCCGATCCCACGGCGCTGCGCTATCAGGGTGTGATCGATCGCGTCTCGCGAAACTGCGTCGTGTCAAATGGCGTAATAACTGTTCAGATGGGCGCGGTCGGCCGTGTCATCGTCGGCCCGTCGGGCGGCGAGAGCAATATCACCATGCCCCTGCGCTTTGCCGTGCAGCGCGACGGGCTGGCGGTTTTCTCCCAGCGTTATGACGTTGCCGTCGCGGCCAGCCCCTCGAGTGCAAACGAATTCAGCCAGACGGTGGAAAATGTCGCCATCCCCTATGTGGGCGGCGAGCAGATCACCATTTTCGTGGGCTTTGATAACTAGCATATTGACGGGGCCGGGACTTTCTCCCATGGTCCGGCCATCAGCGGGAGAGACCCTGGCCACGAGCGCCAGGGCGCCGAAGGAGCAACCGCCCCGGAAACTCTCAGGCACAAGGGACCGCTGAGCTCAACCCATTGCCCCATGGCACGGTGATTGGGCGAAAGAGGTTGGGCGCAACCTGCGCGAGCAGGCTGGGTTCCGGCCAGAACTCTGGAAAGTGGAAGCGCAGGCTTCCCACCGACGGGTGTAGCCGGGTCTTGTGGCAAGCAAGCCGCCCGGGAAATCTCTCAGGTTGACCGACAGAGGGGGCACTACGTTACGATGCATTTTCAATGCGTCGTTGTGTGGTGCCGTCCATCGTGTAACCGGAGAGACCGATATGGCCGCAGAGGCCCAGACCGACCTAATCAAAACGGCGCTTTATGACCGGCACGTCGCTGCCGGCGGCAGGATGGTCGAGTTCGGCGGCTATGCACTGCCGGTCCAGTATGCCGGGATCGTCGCCGAGCACAATCATACCCGGCAAGCCGCCAGCCTGTTTGACGTTTCCCACATGGGTCAGGTCGTCATAACCGGTCCCGACCACAATTCAACGATCGCCGCGCTCGAAACGCTGACGCCCGCCGATCTCGCATCCCTAGAACCCGGCCAGATGCGCTATACGGTGCTGCTCAACGACAAGGGCGGGATCGAGGACGATCTCATCATCACCCGCCCCGCCGAGGGCCAGGAACCCGATGGCGTGATGTATATGGTCGTCAACGCCGCCCGCAAGCACCACGATCTCGATTTTATACGTACCAAAGCGCCCGCTGACGTAACGTTTGATCTGCGCGACGATATTGCGCTCATCGCGCTGCAAGGCCCGCGCGCCGCCGAAGTGCTCGCCAAACATTCCAAAGTCACTGAAAAGCTCGGTTTCATGCACGCTGGCCCGGCGGTGATTGACGGCATAGCCGTCAATGTCTCGCGGTCTGGCTACACCGGCGAAGACGGGTTTGAACTCTCGGTCGCCAATGAGGATGCGTCAACGCTGTTCGATCTGCTGGTTGCCGACCCGCTGGTTGAACCAGCCGGGCTTGGCGCGCGCGACAGTCTGCGGCTCGAGGCCGGGCTCTGTCTTTATGGCCACGACATGACCGACACGGTCGATCCGGTTTCCGCCAGCCTCCTATTTGCCATCGGAAAGCGCCGCCGCACCGAAGGTGGTTTCACCGGCGCCGATGCCGTGCTTGAGCGCATAGCGACGGGCGCGAACGACAAGCGCGTCGGCATGCGTTTTGAGGGGCGGCAGCCCGTCCGCGAAGGTGCCGAACTCGTCGACGCCAACGGTAAGGTAATCGGCCGTATCACTTCGGGCACCTATGCGCCCACGGCCCAGGCGTCGATCGCCATGGGCTACGTGCCCGCCGAAATCGCCAGGGAAGGCGAGCCCGTTACCGCCATGGTACGCGGCAAGTCCATCGCCGGCACCATTGCAAAAATGCCTTTCGTTCCACAGCGCTATTACCGCAAACCGGCCTGATCCAGAGGGACCTCACAATGACCACCCGCTACACCACCGACCATGAATATGTCCGCACCGAAGGCAAGATCGGCACCGTGGGCATTTCCAGCTTCGCCCAGGAACAGCTCGGCGACATCGTTTTTGTCGAACTGCCCAGCGTCGGCGCGAGCTTCAAGAAGGGCGAGGAAGTCGCTGTCGTCGAATCGGTCAAGGCCGCTTCTGAAATCTACGCGCCGGTATCGGGCACCGTAACGGAGATTAACGACGCTCTCTCCGACGAACCCGGTCTCATCAATACCGACCCCGCCGCCGGCGGCTGGATTTTCAAGCTCGAGCTCTCCGACGAAGCCGAGCTCGAAGGCCTCATGGATGAAACCGCCTACGCCGATCACACGGCCTGACACTTTTGATCTGAACCGGAGCCGCGATGCGCTATCTCCCCCATTCCGCCGCCGACCGCCAGCACATGCTGGCAACGATCGGTGCGTCTTCAATTGACGAGTTGTTCGCTGCCGTGCCGAAATCGGTGCTCGGTACGTTCAGCCCTGACCTGCCCGATCATCAGCCCGAATTTGCCGTCGAGGCGCATATGCGCCGGCTCGCGAAAGCCAATCACGCGGCCGGCGACGGTCCGTTCTTTGTGGGTGCCGGCGCCTATCGCCACCATGTCCCGGCCACGGTTGATCATCTGATCCAGCGCTCCGAATGGCTCACCGCATACACGCCCTACCAGCCGGAAATCTCCCAGGGCACGCTTCAGATGCTCTTTGAATTCCAGACCCAGGTCGCAAACCTGACCGGCATGGATGTGGCCAACGCCTCGATGTATGACGGCTCCACGGCAACGGCCGAGGCCGTGCTGATGGCGCGGCGTATCACAAAGAAGAACAAGGTCTTCCTTTCGGGCGGCCTGCATCCGCAATACCGCGACACCGTCGTGACCTATCTCTCGGGCGAGGAGGGACTGGAATGCCTCCCGCCTTCGCCCGAAGGGCAGGGGGATATCGTCGATCACATCGATGACGATACCGCCGCCATCGTCATCCAGACCCCCGATTTCTACGGCCACCTCCGCAACGTCTCGGCACTGGCCGAGGCGGCCCATGAAAAGGGCGCGCTGCTCATCGTCGTCGTCACCGAAATCATCTCGCTGGGCCTTCTCGAAGCCCCCGGTGCGCTTGGCGCCGATATCGTGGTTGCGGAAGGTCAGTCTCTGGGTAATCCGCTGACTTTCGGCGGACCCTATGTCGGGCTCTTGGCCTGCCGCGAAAAATTCGTGCGCCAGATGCCGGGTCGGCTCTGCGGCGAAACGGTCGATGCCGATGGAGAGCGCGGATTCGTCCTGACGCTGTCGACACGCGAACAACACATCCGCCGCGAAAAGGCGACGTCCAACATCTGCACCAATGCGGGGCTTTGCGCGCTCGCCTTCACCATACATCTCTCGCTTCTCGGCGAACGGGGGCTGACACGGCTCGCCAAGCTCAACCATTCGCGTGCCATAGCTCTGGCCGACGCGCTGGAAGCGGCCGGGATTGCGGTGCTCAACAAGACCTTCTTTAACGAGATGACCGTTCGCTTGCCGGTCGCCGCGGCCACTGTAGTGGAAACTCTCGCTGCAAAAGGCATTCTCGCCGGCCTGCCGGTTTCGCGGCTCGAACCGGGCAAGCCCGACGTCGAAAACCTTCTCGTGCTTGCCGCGACTGAGCTTACGACCGACGCCGATATCTCCGCGCTTGTCGAAACGCTGAAGGGAGAAATTGCATGAGCATGAACGCAAAAGGTCGCCCAACCGCTCCCGGTGCTGTAACTGCCTCGACCGGTTCCGGACCAGCCGCCTTGCTCCCCGCCGAACCGCTATTGTTCGAGATCGGCGACCGTGACCATTCCGGTGTCGACCTGCCCGACATCGAGGTGGGCGATGACCGCCTCGGCGGCCTGCGCCGCAAGAGCGAACTCGACCTGCCCGGCCTGACCGAACCCGAAGCCATGCGCCACTACGTGCGCCTGTCGCGGCGCAATTATTCAATCGATTCGGGTATGTATCCGCTCGGCTCATGCACCATGAAGCACAACCCCCGGCTCAACGAAAAAATGGCCCGGCTGCCCGGCTTCGCCGATATCCATCCGCTCCAGCCGGTTTCGTCGGTGCCGGGCGCACTCGGCGTCATGGAGCAGCTCAGCCATTGGCTCATGGAGTTGACCAATACTGCCGCCGTGGCCCTCTCGCCCAAGGCAGGCGCCCATGGCGAGTTGTGCGGTATGATGGCCATCAAGGCCGCCCATGAAGCAAAAGGGCAGGGGCACCGCAAGATCGTCCTCGTCCCCGAAAGCGCGCACGGCACCAATCCGGCAACCGCGGCGTTCCTCGGCTATTCGGTCAAGTCCATTGATGCCAACGATCATGGCACCGTCGATGTCGAGGCCGTCAAGGCAGCGCTCACCGATGATGTCGCGGCCATCATGCTCACCAACCCCAACACCTGCGGCCTGTTCGAATCCCAGATTATCGAGATTGCGGCCGCCGTCCATGAAGCCGGAGCCTATTTCTACTGCGACGGCGCCAATTTCAACGCCATTATGGGTGTGGTGCGGCCGGGCGATCTGGGCATCGATGCCATGCATATCAATCTGCACAAGACCTTTTCCACGCCCCATGGCGGCGGCGGGCCGGGCGCCGGCCCGGTGGTGCTGTCCGAAGCGCTGGCGCCCTTCGCGCCTGTCCCCTTCCTGCGCAAGGATGGCGAAGGGATCGGTCTTGTCGAACACGCTGAAGGCAACGCCTTCGGGCGCCTTACCGCTTTCCACGGCCAGATGGGCATGTATGTGCGGGCCCTGACCTATATGCTCAGCCACGGCGCTGATGGTCTGGCTCAGGCCGCGCGGGACGCCGTACTCAACGCAAACTATCTCAAGGCCCGCCTGCAGGATCTGTTCTCTTCGCCTTTCAACGGCCAGCCAGTCATGCACGAAGCGCTGTTCGATGATGAATTCCTCAAGGGCACCGGCGTTTCCACCCTCGATTTCGCCAAGGCGATGATCGATGAGGGCTTCCATCCCATGACCATGTATTTCCCGCTGGTCGTGCATGGCGCCATGCTGATCGAGCCGACCGAAAGTGAGTCGCTCCAGACCCTTGATGCCTTCGTTGCGACCATGCGCGAATTGGCGGAGGACGCGCGGTCCGGCAACGCTGAGCGTTTCACATCGGCCCCTATGCGCGCTCCCCTGCGCCGGCTGGACGAGACCCGCGCCGCCCGCCAGCCGCGCCTGAAATGGACCGCTCCGCTCGACAGTCTGCAGGCCGCCCAATAGCGCTCGCGCCTCTCCGCCACCGGCGGGGAGGCAAAAACACCTTTGACCGGCACGCCAAACCCCTTAGACTTCGACGGTACTAGTCGGAGGGCGTCAATGTCGAATATGAACCCCCACGTGCTTGAAACCTTCCGGTTTCAGGCCGAGGCCTGCCGAAGTCTGGGCTCCCCGTTCACCGCTACTTTGTGCGACCTGCTCGCCGAACGGCTGACCGATTCGTCGCGATTTGGCGCGCGGATCCTGAACTGGCCCGATTCGGCCCGGACCGATGCCATCGCCCTGCGCGCCACCGGCGCGCTCCACGCACTGGTCCGCTCGGGCAATGCCCGTGAACTGGCTTCACTCTATCCGCCGCTTGAGGCCAAGCCGGACCAGCTCTGGGATGCCGTCGAGACGGCAATCGAAAAGCACGACGATTTCCTGCACGATTTTCTCGACAGCCCGCCCCAGACCAATGAGGTCATGCGTTCGTCGGCCCTGCTCGGCATGGCACTGCGGCTTGCCGAAAGGCTGGAGATGCCCCTGGCGCTCTATGAGATCGGTGCCAGCGCCGGGCTCAACCTGGCCTTCGACACCTACCACTATGCCCTTGGCGAAGATCGTGAATGGGGCGAGAGCAACGCGCTCGTCAATATCGAGAGCGAATGGCGCGGCCATATTCCCTCGCTTGAAACCGAACTGGAGATCGCAAGCCGCCAGGGCTGCGACCGCAACCCGCTCGACCCGCATGCGCCCGAGAGCGTCGAGCGCCAGCTCGCCTATATCTGGGCCGATCAGCACAATCGCATCGGCCGCGTTTCGGCCGCCTTGTCGGCCGCCGCATCCCGCCCCTACGAGGTCGAGCGGGCCGACGCTGCCGACTGGGTTGCCTCAAAACTGGCTGAGACACCGCAGCCGGGTGTGGCGCGCGTATTTTTCCATACCATCGTTTGGCAATATCTGCCCAAGCCCGTCAAGGACCGCATTACCGAAGCCTTCGAATTGGCGGGTGCCAATGCCACTGCGGAAACACCGCTGGTCTGGATGTACATGGAGGCCGAGGAACACCCCGCCGGCGCCGTGCTCAAACAGACTGTTTGGCCCGGTGGGGAAAGGGAAACCGTCGGCCTGGCCGATTATCATGGCCGCTGGGTCGACTGGACATAAAAAAGCGGCCCCGGACCGCGCCGGGGCCGCTTCCTTGACGGCTGGGCCGCCTTAATCGAGCGCGGCGACGGCGATGATTTCCACCCGCAGATTGGGCGAGGCCAGCCGGGCTTCATAGCAGGCGCGGGCGGGGGGATTGGCGGGATCGATCCATTTGTCATAAACCGAGTTCATGGCCGAAAAATCGGCGATGTTGGTCAGCAGCACCTGCACCGACAACACCTGGGACTTGCTCGACCCCGCCTCGGCCAGCAGCGCGTCGATCTTTTCGAGCACCTGGGCGGTCTGGGTTTCGATAGTGGCGAACTCGTCCTTGGCGACCTGTCCAGCCAGGTAGAGCGTGTTGCCGTGCTTGACGGCCTGGCTCATGCGCGGGCCGGAATGAAGGCGTTCAATAGTCATTGGAATGTTCCTTGTCCTGATACAAAAACGGGCCCCGCAGGGCCCGGAAAAAGATGTGCCGACAAAGCTCAGTTGAGCCGGCTGGCCACGTCCTTGATTGATTGGTCGACAAGCGCGCCGCCGCTGTCCTTGACCTGATCGGCAAGGATGAGACGGGCGGCTTCGATTGCGACATCGGCGGAGCGCGCACGAACGTCGGCAAGGGCCTGAGCCTCGGCCTGGGCGATCTTGTCTTCCACAGCCTTGGTACGGCGCGCGACCATATCCTCAAGATCGGCCTCGGCCTCTGCGGTCAGGCGTTCGGCCTCTTCCTGCGCGGCGGCAACGATCTCTTCGGCTTCGCCTTCGGCGGCCTTGCGCTTGCGCTCATATTCGGCCAGCAGCGCCTGGGCTTCTTCACGCAGGCGCTTGGCCTCGTCCAGATCGGCTTCGATCTTGGCGATGCGGCTGTCGAGTGCCTTGGTGACGAAGGCGGGAACCTTGAAATAGATCACGATCCCGAAAAAGATCAGCAGAGCGATAAAGGCCCAGAATGTGGCATCGAGTTCCATGTCGGGTTATTCCTTGCTGGCCTTGGCAACCGCATCGCGGGCTGCCTTGACGGGCACCTTGCCGACGAGCTGGGCAACGACCGCCTGGGCCGTGTCCGCCGCAATTTCGTCGACATGGCCCATCGCTTGTGCCTTTGTGGCTGCAATCCGCTCTTCGGCCGATGCGACCTTCTTTGCGAGATTGGCTTCAACCTTGGACCGGGCCGCGTCGAGCTTGGTCTTGTTCTCGGCGCGGGCGGCTTCGGCGATTCCATGGGCGTTTGAGCGAGCCGCAGCAAGCGCTGCCTCATAGGAAGCGATGGCCTGGTCGGTCTTCTGGCGCAGGCGCTCGGCCTCGGCCAGATCGCCTTCGATGCGGTCTCGGCGTTCCTCGAGAATTTCGCCGATCCGGGGCAACGCGAGCTTTTTCATGACGAAATAGAGCGCGGCAAAAGTAATGGCCAGCCACAACAGCTGCGAGGGAAATGTCGTCGCGTCGAACGGAGGAAACACGCCCGAGACGTGTTCTTCGCCTTGCGCACCGATAACCTCATGGGTTTCGCCGTCCGGAGATGCTTCGAGCGAAACGATATGATCTTCGAGCGGCTCGATGGCCTCTTGAAGGGGAGTTTCCTGTGCCTGGACCTGGCTAATCATGCGCAATCCGCCAATTGAAAAGTCTGGTGTGCCGGCCAATGCCGGCACATGGCAAGGCAGCCGAAGCGCGCTCCGGCCGCCTTCAATGTTCTGTTGCGGAAATTAGACCGCGAACAGGAGCAGAAGGGCAACCAGAAACGAGAAGATGCCCAGAGCTTCGGTCACGGCAAAACCGAAGATCAGGTTGCCCGACTGGCTCGGAGCAGCCGACGGGTTGCGCAGCGCACCCGACAGGAAATTTCCGAAGATGTTGGCCACGCCAATGGCGGCGCCGGCCATACCGAAACATGCAATGCCTGCACCGATGTACTTTGCGGCTTCAGCTTCCATTTTGTGATCCTTTCAAAGCCTTGAAACTTAACGGAGTCTAGTGGAGATCAATGCGAAGGATGGATCGCATCGTTGAGATACATGGAGGTCAGCACGGCAAAGACATAAGCCTGAACCGCCGACACCATGAATTCGAGAGCTGTGAGCGCCACGCCCATGATGAGCGGCAGCACGGCACCTGCGATGCCCACGGCCCCCAGGGACGCAAGCGAAACGACAAAGCCGGTGAACACCTTGAGGGTGATGTGGCCGGCCAGCATGTTGCCGAACAGACGAACCGAGAGCGAAATCGGACGCGAGAGGAACGAGATGACCTCGATCGGCGTCACGATGGGAACGATGTAGCCCGGAACGCCCGAAGGCACGAAGAGTCTGAGGAATTTCGGACCGTTCTTGATGAACCCGTAGGCCACCACGACGGTCATCACCAGCATCGCCAGCGCGAAGGTCACGATGATCTGGCTGGTGAAGGTGTAGAAATAGGGAACCATGCCGAACATGTTCCCGATGAAGATGAACGTGAACAGCGAGAACACGAAGGGGAAGAACTTCATCCCTTCCGAACCCGCGCCACTTCGCACCATATTGGCCACGAACTCATATGCCATCTCGCTGGTCAGCTGCCATCGGTTTGGCACCAGCCCGCGTCCGCGTGTAGACAGGATGAGATATGCGCAGATGGTGATGGTGGTCAGCACCATGAACAGCGAGGAATTCGTAAACGACAGCGTGATGCCGCTTCCCTCGGTGCCGTCACCGCCGATGGTCCCGAAGGTGAAGATGTCATAGATGACAAACTGGTGAATCGGATCGCTCGCCAAGGTCTTAAAGCCCCTATTTCGCCCTTCAGTCCACATTGTCCGCATCGTTGGATGCGGTCTTATCTGCATTCAGCTCTGCCACTACACGAGTGACATTCACAATTCCAGCGGCAAAGCCCACCATGAACATGATGAGCAGCGCCCAAGGGCTGGTCCCTGCGAACATGTCGATCAGGTACCCGATACCCGATCCCACAAGGATAGCCGCAACAAACTCGGCGCCAATGCGCAGACCGCGCGCCAGCGTCGACATGTCGCCCTGCCGGGACGCCTGCTGGCTGCCATTGGCCGCCGCACGCGCTTGCTGAGCCTTCCTGATCCGCGCCGCCAGTTCGGATGTCTCCGATTGACGCGGGGAAGCCCCGTTTTGAGCCGGTTTGTCGTCGGGATTGGTCACTTCAAAACCACCGCTCCAGCCCAGCCGGACACCCGGCAAGAGGGTGCCTTCAAAGTCGCGCGCACCATAGTTGCGGCTCCCCAAGGTGTCAAGCTGCGGACGTTGTCAAAAAAACGCAGAAAATCAACTGCTTAGACGATATGTAAGGGGGTGCGGCATCCAGTCAACGCCTCCATTGTGGTGAGACAATGGCGGGGCCGCAGATTCTCCTGACAGGTCAGGCCGTGGCGGCAAGCCCCAGCAGGCCGCCGACGATTGCGATGTTGGACATGAACACACCGAACAGGGCGGAGCGTTCGGGTTCGGCCTTGTCCCAGAAATTGACCAGCATGATTGTGGCCGCAACAGTAAAGGCGATCAGCCCAAGCGCCGAATGCGGCACGAAACCACCCAGAGCCAGGGTAACGCCAAGCACCACCTGATAGGCTGACCCGGCAATCAGAACGGCCTTTGCCTGTGGCACGCCGCGGGCCCGCATGGCCCCGCTTATGGGTTCGAGCGCCCAGAAGTGCCGCAGCCCGCCAACGATAAACAGCGAGCCCATCAACAGGCGGGCGACGATCAATGCGGGTGCGATCAATTGTTCGGCCATCAGCTTGCTTCAAGGAAGGTTTCCGCGGTGCGCAGGTCGACCGAAACAAGCTGGCTCACGCCGCGCTCGGGCATGGTAACCCCGAACAGCCGGTCCATCCGGGCCATGGTGATGGGGTTGTGGGTGATGACGACAAAACGTGTCTCGGTGCGCTGGCGCATCGATTCCAAGAGATTGCAGAATCGCTCGACATTGGCGTCATCGAGCGGTGCGTCCACCTCGTCGAGCACACAGATCGGCGCGGGATTGGTGAGAAACACCGCAAAGATCAGGCTCATCGCGGTCAGCGCCTGCTCGCCGCCTGAAAGCAGCGTCATCGTCTGGGGTTTCTTGCCGGGCGGCTTGGCGATGATTTCGAGACCAGCCTGCAGTGGATCGTCGCTCTCGACGAAAGTCAGTTCCGCCGTTCCGCCCCCGAACAGCGTGGTGAACAGCTCGCGGAAATGGGTGTTGACCTTTTCGAACGCCTCGGTGAGCCGGGCGCGGCCCTCGCGGTTGAGATTGGAAATGCCGGTCCGCAGCTTGGCAATGGCTGCGATCAGGTCCTCGCGGTCGGCCACCATCTTGTCGAGCTTGTCCTGAACCTCCTCGGCTTCCTGCTCGGCCATCAGGTTTACCCCGCCCAGCCGCTCGCGCTCCGCCTTGAGCCGGTCGACGCGGGCTTCGGTGGCCGCTTCCTCGGGCAGGGCGGCCTCGGGCTTGATGCCTGCGGCCTCGGCCGTCCTGTCGGCGGAAATTCCCAGCGTTTCCGCGATCTGGCGCTCGATCTGCTGGCGCGCGGCAATGTTACCCTTGAGCCGTTCTTCCACCCGCGCCATTTCCGCACGGGTGTCGGCCAGGCCTTCGGCAGCCAGCCGCGCTGCCTTGTCCGCCTCGCGAAACGCGGTCTGGGCTTCGTTCAACTTGTCCGAAGCGCGCTTGCGGGCGTATTCGGCGTCTTCGATCTGGTCTTCCAGCTCGGCTCGCTTGAGATCGAACGCGTCCGGTGTCGCGTTGAGTTCGGATATCTGGGCTTCGATTTCGCCCTTCCGGCGCTCGAGCGTTTCGATCTGGCTTTGGGCGCCGGCCCGGCGCCGTTGCCAGCTTTCCAGTTCCTGCCCAATGCGTGAGAGCCGCGATGTCCGCATCTGCGACGCGCTTTCAAATCCAGCCAGCCGCACGCGCGCCTGCTCGGCCGCTTCGCGCAGATTGGCCAATGCGCGCTGGCGCATCTCCGCCTCGCGAACGACGTCGCCCTCGGCGCCCAGTTCTTCCAGGGCCGCCTGGGCTTCCTCGGCAATGGCCACGGCTTCGTCCAGATTTTCTTCGATCCGTAGCTGCGATTCGGCCAGCGCCGTGCGCCGCGCGGTCAATTCCGCCAGATTTTTCTGCGCGGAATCGACACCGGCCTGCGCCGCTGCAATGCCCCGTTGTGCTTCCCGCCACGCGCCCCGGCGGGCGATTTCGACCTCGCGGGCCGTTTCCACGCGTGCCCGCAAACTCGCAATTGTCGCCTGTGCCTCATTGCGCGCGGCGCGCAACGCGCTGATCTCGCTATCGAGTTCGGCGAGGCGATTGCGCTGTGACAGTCTTTGCGCAGCCGCGCTCGGTGCATCGGGCTTGGCAACGAACCCGTCCCATCGCCACAAACCGCCATCGACGCTGACCAGCCGTTGTCCGGGCTTGAGCAGAGCCATCAGCCGGGCACCGTCCGCGGCACTACCGACGATGCCGATCTGGTCGAGACGGCGCTTGAGCAGGGCAGTGCCTGAAACGTGGCTGGAAAGCGCAGTCACACCCTCGGGCAGGGCCGGGTCGTTAGGCCCCGCGCTCTGTGTCCAATAGAGCGGCGCCGCGGTATCGTTCGAAGCCTCCAGGTCGTCGCCCAGCGCCGCGCCCAGCGCGGTTTCCATTCCCGGAGCCACGCGTAGCGCGTCGACAATCGCGGGCCAGAGCGAACCGCCATCGACGTTGAGCACGCGGGCCAGAGTCTCTGCCTCGCTCTCGTGCCGGTTGAGTCTACCTTCGATATCGGCCAGTTGCGGTTGGGTACCCTCAAGCGCCGAGACAGCCTCTGCCGTCGCGATCTCGGCCGTTTCCACCTCGGCCTCGGCAATGGCGAAGGCTTCCAGAACCTGGTCGAGCGTTGCCTGGCGCTCGGCGACTGTGTGATCGGCCGCAAGGCTCTCTTCAAGCGCCGCGACATCGCGGGCAATGTCCGATTGCTGGGCCTGCAGCCTTCCAACGCGCTGGCCGGCCTCTTCGGCAGCGCGCGTCGCCTGCGTGCGTTGAGCGCGTATCGCCGCAACCGCGTCGGCCGCCGAGCGGGCCGCGGCCTCCGCTTCATCGAGCGCGGCACGGGCCTCATCGGCCTGCGCGCGGGCCATTTCGCTCGCTTCATTTTCCGCTTCCGCGGTTTCGGCCAGCTCGAGCCGTTCGCCTTCAAGCGTTTCGATCAGCCCTTCGCTGTCCCCGATCAGAGCCGTTTCGCGGGCGATGTCGGTATCGATCTGCTTGAGCCGATCGTCGAGCTCGGCGCGGCGCGAATTTGCACGCCGCAACTCGTCCTCGAGTTGGCCGCGCAAAATGGTTAGCCGCTGCAACACCGCCCCTGCGGCCGCATCGGCATCGCGCAGCGGCTGCAACTCGGCATCCATCGCCTCGACGAGTTTCTTGGCCTGGTGCTCGAGATGGGATGCCTCTGCCAGCTGGCCGACGAGCCGGCCCTGCTGCGCTTCGGTTTCTTTTTCGGCGTAACGCGTCTTGACCCAACGAATATGATAGAGCGTGGCTTCGGCGCGCCGAATGTCGCCTGAAAGCGCCCTGTAGCGTGTGGCCTGCCGGGCTTGACGCTTGAGCGTTTCAAGCTGCACCTCGACTTGGGCGATGATGTCGTCGACCCGTTCGAGGTTCTGCTCGGCAGCGCGCAAACGCAACTCGGCCTCATGACGGCGTGAATGGAGGCCCGAAATCCCCGCGGCCTCCTCGAGCAGTGCGCGGCGCTGCGTTGGCTTGGCGGCGATCAGTTCCCCGATCTGTCCCTGTCGCACAAGGGCAGGGGAGTGTGCGCCGGTTGAAGCGTCGGCGAACATCAACTGCACGTCCCGCGCCCGCACGTCGCGTCCATTGATGCGATAGACCGAACCCTGCTCGCGTTCTATGCGGCGGGAAATCTCTATGGTGTCGGCGGTGTTGAAGGCCTGCGGTGCCGTACGGTCGGAATTGTCGAGAACGACTGTGACTTCCGCGGAATTGCGGGCCGGGCGATTGCCCGAGCCCGAAAAGATCACATCGTCCATGCCCGAGGCGCGCATGGCCTTGTAAGAGCTTTCGCCCATCACCCAGCGCAGGGCTTCCACAAGATTGGATTTGCCGCATCCGTTCGGCCCCACGACCCCGGTTATGCCAGGTTCGAGGACGAGTTCGACGGGGTCTGTGAAGGATTTGAAGCCTAGGAGCTTGAGGCGCGAAAATTTCATTCCGCGCCTCGAAAAAGGGCGGAGCTAGAGGCGATTCTCGATTTCGGCGGAAAGCCCTGCATAATCAGGTGTGCCCTCGAACCTGTCCCCATTGATGTAGAAAGTCGGCGTGCCCTGCAGCCCGAACTCGTTGAGCGCCTGCTCGCGGGTCGCTTCGATAGCAGCCAACATTTCCTGGTCGGTCAAGACTTCCTCGAACCTTTCCTGTGTAAACCCGAATTGTTCGGCGATTTCGAAGATCGCCTGGCGCGGATTTTCGCTCGCGGCCCACACCGTCTGGCTTTCCATATATGCGCCGAGCACTTCGTTGTACTGGTCACCGGCGGCCTCGGCCACCATGAGGACGGCAAGATCGAGCACGTTGCGGCGGAAGGGGCGCTGGATGAAGCGGATCTTGCCGGTCGCGATATATTCTTCTTCGATCTGCGGCAGCGCGGTCATGTGGAAATTCGCGCAATGGGGGCAGGTGGGCGAAACATATTCGACAACGGTAACCGTGGCATCGACACCGCCCATCGGGCGATCCGCAAGCGGGGGATTGTTGATCGCATCGCCATTGATCGGTTCGATCGCCGATCCGTCATAGAGCGCGACGTCGCCGCTGGCTTCGGGCTCGGCGTCGTTGACGACATTGGCTGTTACTTCAGCTTCGGCACTGGAGTCGCTGCATCCGTAGACGAGCGTGGCAAGTCCGACAGTGGACCCGGCGATCAGCAGGTTTCTGCGATTGAGCGGCAATGGTTTGCTCCTTAATGGCTCAACAAATTATGGCGCACACTACACGGGGCGAATCCGGCGGCAAGGGGGCAGGGCGTTCACATGGCAGTGAAATTGGGCACAAACCGCCCAATGATCATCTATCCGCGCCGTTTTCCAAGGACACCGCGCCCCAGTTTTTCCAGAGCTTCGCGCAGTCCATCGTCCTCGATAGCTCCCGTTCGCGTCTTTATGCTGTCGATGGCGGCGCGGGGCAAGGTCTTTGGCGCCTCGGCGCGTCTGCTTTCGGCCACGAGCGGCATGGGCGAGAGGCGGACCGAGCCGACGATCAGATAGCCGAAATAGCGGTTTATGGCCGAAGCGATGGCTTGCCCCTCATGGGTCAACGCCAGCCCGTGGCCCTCCAGACACCGCAGATGCAATATCGCCCCTTCAGGATCGGGGCGGTCGCGGCGCGGCCACACCAGCTTGTCGGGCATGGAAATCTTGTCCCAGGGCGGCGGCGCGATGGTTTGCCAGTGCGCGATCAGGTCGCGGCCCGCAAAACCGCGCTTTTTCAGCGCCGGATCGAGCGCCTTGCCGATCATGTCGCCCAGCTGCACCGTGCGGTTGCTGCGCTTTGGCGGTGGAGATTTGCTGGCCATGCTTGCGCCAATGTCCTTTGGCTCTGTAGGTGTTCCATTATGGCCCATACCGCTTCCATGCAACACTCCGAAATTGCTGCCATCGATGCCGGCGCCGTGCTTGACTGGTATGACCGTCACGCGCGCCATCTGCCCTGGCGCGTCCCACCCGCCGACAGGGCGAGGGGGATAAAACCCAATCCTTACTTCGTCTGGTTGAGCGAAATCATGCTCCAGCAGACGACCATCGCCGCTGTTCGCAAATATTTTGCCGCTTTCACGACGCTCTGGCCCACAGTCGAACATCTGGCCGCCGCTCCGCTCGATGACGTTCTCGTGCAATGGGCCGGGCTTGGCTATTACGCCCGCGCGCGCAATCTTCACGCCTGCGCCATCGCCGTGATCACCCATCATGGCGGGGTATTTCCCACAACCGCCGCCGCCCTGCGCGATCTTCCCGGCATAGGCGATTACACAAGCGCCGCCATCGCCGCCATCTGTCACGACGAACAGGTCGCCGTGGTCGACGGCAATGTCGATCGGGTGGTCGCCCGCTATCTTGCCCTGCCCAGGCCCGTGCGCGAGGAAAAGTCCCTGATCCGTGCTACAGTGCAACATGCGGTGCCTGAGCGCGCTGGCGATTTCGCCCAGGCCATGATGGATCTTGGCGCCACAATCTGTGCCCCCCGCCGCGCAAATTGCCTTCTGTGTCCGCTCGAACATGACTGTTTGGCCACGAGGGCCGGCAACCCGCTCGCCTTTCCTGCTCCCCCGATAAAGCCCGAAAAGCCGCACCGGCACGGCCACGCCTTCGTTATCCGCCATCCCGAGGGCAAGGTTTTCCTGCGCCAGCGCGGACCAAAGGGCATGCTGGCCAAAATGACCGAAACGCCGGGCAGCGAATGGATGGAGACCCGGCCCGCCGTTGCTTTTCCCTTCATTGGCGATTGGTACGAGGCTGGTGAAGTCACCCATACCTTCACCCATTTCCATCTCACGCTGACCGTCTGGTCGGTCACGGTCGACAACCCTCTGGACGAAGGATGGTGGGCACAGGAAGCGCGGCTGGACAGCGAAGCCCTACCCAGCCTGTTCCGCAAGGTTCTGAAAGCTGGCGGCGTTCAATAGCGTCATGCCCGCAGTGGTGCGCGCGGTGAGACAGATGGACGAGCGCAGCGAGGACCCCGGCGATCGTTCGCCGCGCCATCGCAGGCGCAACGAAGGGCATAGGGCGGTTTTAGCCCGTCATGCCCGCAGTGGTGCGCGCGGTGAGACAGATGGACGAGCGCAGCGAGGACCCCGGCGATCGTTCGCCGCGCCGTCGCAGGCGCAACGAAGGGCATAGGGCGGTTTTAGCCCGTCATGCCCGCAGTGGTGCGCGCGGTGAGACAAAAAAAGCCCCCGGCAAAACCGGGGGCCAGAATGCCTGACTGATTGGAGGTCGAGATCAGGCAGAAAGCTTGTCGAGCGAAGCGCGTATGCGATCGCGAAGCGTGTCGAGGGGCGCCAGTTTGCTGCCATCCTCATAGTGCCAGAAGGTCCAGCCGTTGCAGGCCTCAAAGCCCTGCACCAGAGCGCCGACGCGGTGGATTGACCCGCTTTTGTCGTCGCTGACCAGTGAACCGTCGACACGAACCACTGCACTATAACGCCTTGCGGCGTCGAAAAGTTTCGTGCCCGGTGCAATCAGTCCCTGTTCGATCAGAGAACCGAAAGGAATGCGTGGCGCGGAGCGCTTGGGCACGGTGGTTTCAATGGCATTGGAATCGTGCGGTTTGATGGCGGCAATGCGTTTCAAAGCTGCATTTATATAGGCGTTTTCGCGTTCAATGCCGATGAAATGCCGGCCCAGTTTCTTTGCGACCGCACCTGTCGTGCCCGTGCCGAAGAATGGATCAAGCACCACGTCTCCCGGCTTTGTCGTGGCCATCAGCACCCGATAGAGCAGGGCCTCGGGCTTTTGGGTCGGGTGAACCTTTTCGTCATTGGCATCCCTGAGGCGTTCGCCGCCCGTACAGATGGGAAACAGCCAGTCCGAGCGCATCTGCGTGTCGTCATTGGACAGTTTGAGCGCTTCATAATTGAAAGTTGGGCGGCTCTTTTGACTGCGCGACGCCCAAATCAGGGTTTCATGAGCGTTGGTGAACCGCGTGCCGCGGAAATTGGGCATGGGATTGGCCTTGCGCCACACCACGTCGTTGAGCATCCAGAATCCCAAATCCTGCAGGGCCGCGCCCACCCGGAAGATATTGTGATACGAGCCGATCACCCATATCGCGCCATTGGGCTTGAGGATCCGACGGGCCGCCGCCATCCAGGCGCGCGTGAACGCGTCGTAATGGGCAAAGCTCTCGAACTTGTCCCATTCGTCATCGACAGCATCGACCTTGGACTGGTCGGGGCGGGTCAGGCCCTCCTCGAGCTGAAGATTGTAGGGGGGATCGGCAAAGATCAGGTCCACCGAGGCTTCAGGGAGCGCATTCATGTGCGCGATGCAGTCACCAACCAGGATCGTGTCGATGGGGAGGTGGCTTTCTTTAAGCCCCGGAGCGCGTTTCCGCGCCGCTGAACCGGTACGCAACATACTGATAACCCTAACGCAAAACTAACACGCCATTTCTACAGCGTTAGGGTTAAGCGCCGCCTAAATGTTAGGGTTAACAGGAAGTTAAGGCTGGTCAGCGCCGTGCCGCGAGCACTGGCGCAAAGCTCATACGATGCAATTCGCACGGGCCGTGCGTGGCCAAGGCTTCAAGATGCAGCGCGGTGCCATAGCCCTTGTGCTTTCCGAAGCGATAATGGGGCAGCCCGCTATCCATGACATGGCACATCCGGTCGCGGACCACCTTGGCCACGATCGATGCTGCGGCAATCGAGAGAGATTTGCCGTCTCCGCCGATCACGAACTGGCCGGTGCAGGCCAGGCCCTCGGGTACGTCGCGACCGTCGATCAGAGCCAGATCGGGCCGAACCGGCAGGGCGTCGAGCGCCCGGCACATGGCCCACAGTGTGGCGCCGCGAATATTGAGCCTGTCGATCACCTCGACTGGCGCGGCGCAGAAACCCACCTGCGCCGTCGCCATGATCTGGGCGAACAGCGCCTCGCGCCGCTCTTCGGTGAGCTTTTTGGAATCATTGAGCCCGTCAGGGATATCGTCGGGATCGAGAACAACCGCCGCGGCCACCACCGGTCCCGCAAGCGGCCCGCGCCCGGCCTCGTCGATTCCCGCGACCATCGCATGGCCGCCCGCCAGCGCAGCAGTTTCCAATGCATAGCTTGGCGCATCGACGACGATCGTTTTCGAATCACCTTTGGGCATGTGTCGAACCAATCCGATTTTTGCGGTTCGATAAAGTCCCTTCACTCCGGGCGCAGCGTTACCCATCGCCGCCGCCAGTCCGGAGCGGCGAACGGCTCGGGCCAATATTCGGTGATCCTGACGATCCGATCATCGGCACATTCAAATATCGAAACCGCCAGCGCCTTGACGGTGCCGTCCGAGATTTCCGTTTCGGTGATGGCGTGTCCGCCTGAGCCGATCACGCGCTTGACCTTAAAGGTCCACGTCCCATGGGCCGGATAGTTTTCGTTGATCGCGACGAAATCGTCCGCCGAGCCGATCACTTCCCCCGATTGAGGCCAGACGATTTCGATATTTCCGGCGAAAAGCCCCGCGGCCAGCGCCCATTGGTTGGTGCCCATCCGCCACCAGAATTCCTGTGCCAGTGTTGCCGCATCCGTCACGGGCGTTCTCCTCGCTCACCTGAAAACGCAGGATATTCCGCTCCATAGCACTTCGATTTCGGCCTTCGTTCCCGGCCCATCCGCTATGCCGAAAAGGTCTTCGGCGCCAAATTCGTTCCCCAGGGTCGATTCAAAAGTTTCGACCGGACCGGCGACCGCCTCGATATCGATCACCGGTGCGCCGATGGTCAGCCCGTTGGCAAAACCGGCCGAACTTGCGTTTGAGGTCGACCATCCGACAAATATTTCGTCCTGAAAATGCAGCGTCACGCCGTTGGAAAACCGGGCATAATCTATCGGGCCGGCGCCGCATTCTTCCATGCGGCCCTGCCCGAGCGCCTCCCCCCAGAGCTTTGTGGCCGATTTGACGGTGTCGGTCTGGCTGGTTGTTTCCATGCCGATATGCACGGACCCATACGCCGTTTCCGCGTTCAGTCCGCCGGGCGCCAGATAAAGCATAGGACTTTCCTGCGCCCATCCCATGCCTATCGGCATTGCCAACCCAAGAACCGCCCAAGCCAATCGCTTTCCGACCATCCTCGATGATCCTCCATCATGGATGGTTCGATCCTATCAGAACAGGCTAAGTTGCGCCGTCTCCTTTTGCGGATGGGCAAAAAGATCGGTGCGCAATGGCATGGCCTCGTCCTCCAGTCCCAAGCGGGCAACGGCCTTTTCAAACCGCTGCTGCATCAGAACCGCATAAGGGCCCTCTCCAGTGAACCGCGACCCGAACCGTGGGTCGTTATCGCGCCCGTCGCGATAATCGCGAACCAGGTTCATCACGTGCTTGACCTTGTCCGGATAGGTCTTGAGCAGCCATTCGCGGAAAATGTCGCGCACTTCGCCGGGCAGACGCAAAAGGATCATCGAGGCCGATGTCGCTCCCTGAGCCTTACCCGCGTCCAGTATCCGCTCGAGTTCGTGATCGTTGACCGCCGGTATCATGGGCGAAGCCATTACCTTGGTTGGAATGCCCGATTCCGAAAGCAGCTTGATCGCTTCGAGCCGTCGCGACGGCGTGGACGCTCGCGGTTCCATAAAGCGCGACAGGCGGTGATCCATCGATGTCACCGAAATGCCCACCGAAACCAGCCCCAGCTTGTTAAGCTTGGTCAGGATATCGAGGTCGCGCACGATCAGCGCCGATTTCGTGACGATCGTCACCGGGTGCCTGGCCTCCAGCAGCACCTTGAGCACCGAGCGCATGATCTTGTATTTGCGCTCGAGCGGCTGATAGGGGTCGGTATTGGTGCCGATGGCGATGGGCTTTGCCTTGTAACGCGGATTGGCCAATTCGGCCCGCAGCAATTCGGCCGCGTTGACCTTCACATAGATGTCGCGCTCGAAATCGATCCCCGCCGAATGGCCCAGATAGGCGTGGGTCGGACGGGCAAAGCAATACGAACACCCATGCTCGCATCCGCGATACGGATTGATCGAGCGATCGAACCCGATATCGGGCGAAACATTGCGCGTGATGATCGATTTGGCGCGCTCGATATGCTCGCGCGTCTCGAACCCTTCCTCGGGTTCGGGCTCCCAGCCATCGGCGAACATTTCGCGCTTGTGCGGCTCGAACCGCCCGCTCTCATTGCTCGCCGCGCCCCGCCCGCGCAGCTTTGGCGTCTCCAGCATGGGACGGCTCAAAAGGTCGACGTCGCGCGTGCCGAACAGGCGCCGCCGCGCTTCGCTGTGGCTCACATTGGGTCCTGTTTCGGCCATCGCCGGCGCTCCCATCGGAAAGATACGGGAACAAGCCGAATCGCGGCCCGTCCGTTCCATTAACCCTAGCGAAAGGAATGGAACAAAACAAGAACAAATATTGGGGTGGCGCTTGTTCAGTCGCGACCTTGGAAAAAGACGTGCCCCTATTCGTTGAGGCGCGGCATCACTTCGATGAAGTTGCAGGGCCGGAGCGTGAGCAGCAAAAGTGGTTTCCACTTTTGCGGTTCGCGAACGCGACCTTGGAAAAAGACGTGCCCCTATTCGTTGAGGCGCGGCATCACTTCGATGAAGTTGCAGGGCCGGAGCGTGAGCAGCAAAAGTGGTTTCCACTTTTGCGGTTCGCGAACGCGACCTTGGAAAAAGACGTGCCCCTATTCGTTGAGGCGCGGCATCACTTCGATGAAGTTGCAGGGCCGGAGCGTGAGCAGCAAAAGTGGTTTCCACTTTTGCGGTTCGCGAACGCGACCTTGGAAAAAGACGTGCCCCTATTCGTTGAGGCGCGGCATCACTTCGATGAAGTTGCAGGGCACGTGCCGGCTGTCGAACTGGTATTTCAGGATCGCTTCCCACGCGTCCCGGCACGCCCCGCGTGATCCGGGCAGGCAGAAAACAAAGGTGGTGCCGATCAGCCCGGCCGTTGCGCGCGACTGGATGGATGAGGTGCCGATGGTCGTGGCCGAATACTGGTGAAACAGCACGGAAAATCCGTCCATGCGCTTGTCGAACAGCGGTTCGACCGCCTCCGGCGTCACGTCACGCCCCGAAAATCCTGTCCCTCCCGTCGTCAGTACGACGTCGATGCCTTCCTCGTGCACCCAGGATTTGACCTGGCTGGCGATGGCCTGTCGGTCATCGGTGACCACGGCCCGCTCGAACACCCGGTGCCCAGCGCCCTCGATCACTTCCTTGAGCAGCGCGCCGGAGGTATCGGTTTCGAGCGTGCGCGTATCCGAAACCGCCAGAATGGCGAAGGTCACTGGCACGAACGGGTGGCTGTCATCGATCTTGTAGGGAAACATCGTTCAACCTTGTTGCGGTTCGGGGCGGTCGGCCGCAGGCGGCTCGCCCTCGTCCTCGCCCTCGTCGTCGTCGAGATTATAGCCGTTCTCTTCGGAACGTGGATCGAGGTTGAGTGTTTCGCCCGTCACCAGCCGTTCCGATGGCATGGGCTGGAACGGCGCCCGATCCTCTGCCGGCGCCGCCTCGCGGGCCCGCATGCGGACATAGGCTGTCACGGCCAGCGCTCCATGGAAAACCACGGGAACGATGAACAAAGCGACCGGACCCAGCCATTGCATGGTCATCGAAGCGGCGATCGGCCCCAGCATTTGCCCCGAACCCAGTATCAGGAGCATGCCCGAGGCCACCTTGGCGAAACTGCCCTCATCGGCAAAGTCGTTCGCATGCGCAACGGCGATTGCATAGAGCGAATAGGCGGCAAGCCCGTATAGCGCGAATAATACGTAAAGCAGGGCGTTTTCGCCGGGATTGAAAGCGATTGTGAGAACGCCCGCCACCGAGCCGATCAGCGCAACGCCCATCATCACCTTGCGTCGGTCGATCCTGTCCGAAAGCCGCCCCAGCGGCACCTGCGCGATCGCGCCCGCGACGATGGCAAGGCTCATCAGATACGCGACGGTTGCCGTCGAAAACCCGCGTTCGATGCCATAGACCGGCGCCAGTGTCCCGAAGGCCCCATTGGCCATGCCGACCGAAAAGGCGGCGACCACCGCGATGGGTGAGGTTTTGTAGAGCAGTCCCACATCAAGGCTCACCGCCTGCAGCGGCGCCGGCTGCGGCGTGCGGGTTACGGCGGTCGGCAGCACCGCGCCGATATAGGCGATGGCCGCCAGAACGAACGGGATGTATCCGGCCACCCCCGTCGCCGCGATGATCATCTGCCCGGCGGTGGAGGCAAAAAGCGTTACGCTCACATAGATCGAAAATGTCGTGCCCCGGCTTTCATTGTCCGACACTTCGTTGAGCCAGCTTTCAACCACCATTGCCGCTCCGGCAAAACAGAAGCCCGAAAAGACGCGCAGGAAAATCCAGGCGGCGTCATGGATGAAAATCAGGTTGAGCAGGATCGTCATGCAGGCGACGGCCGCCATTACCGCATAGGCACGGATATGGCCCACCCGCCGAACAAGATGCGGTACCGAAATCGAGCCCGAAATGAACCCGATTGACCAGCCCGTCCCGATCAGGCCCAGCGCCAGAAGTGAAAATCCTTCCTCCGTCCCGCGCACCGGCAAAATCAGCCCATGCATCCCCCCTGCGATCATCAGCAGCGCGGACGACATCAAAAGTGCGGAGATCTTCACCACTTGCGACATGTGGGACCTTGAATGGTTCTCTTGTTTGCGGTGCAGGTTAGCGTGTTCGTCCGGGCGTGCCTACCGCGCAAACGTGACCGCATTGCAATTCGTTTCGGCGCAAGCCGAAAAATTGTTCCGCTGCTTGTCACGTCAGGGAAACGGGGCTAGCTGATAGATCAAGCCTTCCCGCCCGCGCGGCATTATTTCCTCCGAAAGCGTCATCTGGTGTCTAAACCTGCCACGTCCTCATCCGCCGCCGCCATCTCTCCGGCGCCCCGCCGGAATGTCATGCTGGGCATCGGGCTCAAAATTGCCTCGGTTTTCGTATTCGTGGCCATGAGCGCCATCATCAAGGGGGCCGAAGGGGTGCCCGTGGGCCAGCTCATCTTTTTCCGCTCGGCCTTTGCGCTGGTTCCGGTCTTTCTCATTCTCGGCCTGCGCGGGCAGTTGGTGGATGGCTTCAAAACGAGCCGGCTCGGCTCTCACATCGTTCGCGGCATGCTGGGAACGGGGGGTATGATCCTTATCTTTTTCGGCCTTACGCGCCTGCCGCTGCCCGAAGCGACCACCATCAACTACGCAACGCCTCTGTTCATCGTCATCTTCTCGGCCGTGTTCCTGCGCGAAAAGATCAGGCTTTTCCGCTGGAGCGCGGTTGTCGTGGGATTGATAGGCGTCATTATCATCATGTGGCCGCGCCTGACCTTTCTTTCCAGCGATGCCGGCACCCTCGGGCCGCAGGCTGTTGGGGCGCTGGCCGCCTTTACCGCCTGCATGGTTTCGGCGACGGCAATGCTCACGGTGCGCAATCTGGTCAAGACCGAACGCAGCGCCACCATCGTCATCTATTTCTCGCTGGTCAGCACCGTTATCGGTCTCGCCTCGATTCCCTTCGGCTGGGTGCCGTTGAGTCTGGAGGAGGCCCTGATTCTCGTCGCGGCAGGCATTTGCGGTGGCGTGGGGCAGATCTTTTTGACCGAAAGCTATCGCCATGCCGAACTGACGACCGTTGCGCCGTTCGAATATTCCTCGATGATCCTTTCGATCGCCATCGGCTTTGTGGTTTTCCGCGAAGTGCCGACCATCGAAATGCTGATCGGCGGCAGTATTGTCACCGCCGCCGGCATTTTCATCATCTATCGCGAGCACATGCTGGGCCTTGACCGGGCCAAGGTCCGCAAGGTCTCCAGTCCGGCCTGACCCGCGCCAGCTTGCGCTGGAATGCTATCCGAACATCAGCGAGCGATGGCATGCCGCTCCGGCCATCGTGCCGTCGCCAACTGCCAGCGGCACGGATCCGGCGGCCCGCGCCGCGTCTCCGCAGGCAAAGACATGGGGCACGCTGGTCTGTTGCATCTCGTCGGTCACGATCTGACGGCCATTGGGCAATTCCTCGATGGCACAGCCCAACTGCCCGGCAATCGGGCTCGATGGCGCAACGATCGATGCAACGAACAGCCCGTCGAACGACAGGATACGCCCGTCTGACAGCCGCACATCGGCCCTCCCGGTAATCTCGGCGATCGTTACGGTTTCAAGTGTCGTCCCCCGGGCCTCCAATTGGCTCAACTGGTCGGCATCGGGCTCGAAGCTGCCATTGGGAAGGAATGTGGTTTGCCCCCAATCGGGCAGCATCAGCGCCTGATGCATGGACATGGGCGCAACACCGATCACCCCGATCTTGCCCTGATCCAATTCGTAGCCGTGGCAATAGGGACAGTGAAACACCGACTGCCCCCACCGCTCGGCAAGCCCGGCGATTTCGGGCAGCGTGTCGGTCACCCCATGGGCCAGGATCAGCCGTCTGCCGGCCATCTCGCGCCCATCCTCCAGCGCCACCGCAAATCCTTCATCTCCCTTTTTTGCGCTCGCGGCATTGCCTTCGATCCAAGTCAGGGTCGGGTAGGCCGAAAGTTGTACGCCGGCCTGCGCCGCGATCACGTCCGGCGCCACCCCGTCCTGGGTCAGGAACCCGTGCGAGTGGCTGGCAAACCGGTTGCGCCGCTTGCCTCCGTCGATGATCAGAACGCTGCGCCGCGCGCGGAGCAGGGGGAAAGCCGCGGACATCCCCGCATAGCTGCCGCCGATGATGATGACGTCATAAATCATTGCATGCCTCGATCGCTGACCGACCCCGCGAGCGGCGGGGTCATCTTGTAACATTACATATTACGTAATCTTGTGAGTTACAAGAATGGGCATCGACCCTGAAGCATCAAGTCAGGTATTGTCGCCAATTGTGCTGTTCGACAAAGCCCAGGACCTCACGAATCTTTCGGTTCGAAATCGGCGCTTCATTCACCCCCATCGCCTTCACGATCGGCGTGTTGGGCGCCCATTTGGCCAGGAATTCCTCGGTTGGCTCATTCGCGGTGATCGTATCGTTCACCGCATTGAAAACCTCAAAACCCAGCCCGTCCTTCGCAATGCAGAGATCGACGATCTGTCCCAGGTCGCGCGCGTCGATATAGCTCCAGGCATTGCGTTTGCGCGAGGCCGGGTTGGCGAGAAAGTCCTTGAAGTTGGGATATTCGTGCGGCTCGATCACATTGCCGATCCGCAACGCGTAGATATCGGCCCCCGAACGCATCGCGAACACCCGCGCCGTCTTTTCGTTGACCACCTTGGACAGCCCGTAGCTGTCCATCGGGTCGACGTCATAATCTTCCTCGAGCGGAAAACAGTGATAATCCTTGTCACCCTCGGCAAAACACACCCCGTAGGTCGTTTCGCTCGATGCGATGATGATCTTTTTGATCCCCAGCTTCACCGCCGCTTCGATCACGTTGTAGGTCGAGACCGTGTTGATCTGAAACGTGACATTGTCGGGCTTCAGCAGGATGCGCGGCACGGCGGCGAAATGGACCAATGCATCGACCGGGGCAGGGCCGTTGCCGCTCTCGAGACCCTCGAACCCGAAATGCATCGAAAGCGCGTTAAACGCCTCGCCACTGTCGGTCAGGTCCGCCGCAAGCGTGTTGACGCCCGGATGGTCGAGCGGTTGCAGGTCGATGTTGAAGACCTCGTGCCCCTGATCGAGCAGATAGGGAACCACATGGCGGCCGGCTTTCCCGCTCCCACCGGTAAAGACGATGCGCTTGCTCAATTCGAAAAGTCCTTTTGCTTAGCTTTCCAGCGCCGCCTTCACTGACAGCAGATCGGCCCAGGCCAGCCGCTTGGCCGCCGGCTGGCGCAGCAGATAGGCCGGGTGCAGTGTCGCAACGGCCCGCATGGAATGCCCGTTCACCTTCAGATCGCGCCATTGCCCCCGCAGCCGCGTGATCCCCGTATCGGTCTCAAATAGCGTCGAGGCCGAAGCACCGCCCAGCGCCACCAGCACTTTGGGCGCAACCAGTTCGATCTGCCGATAGAGAAACGGCAGGCAGACTGCGACTTCGGACGGCGAGGGCGTCCTGTTTCCCGGCGGGCGCCAGGGCACAGTGTTGGCGATATAGACCTTCGTCCGGTCCAGCCCGATTGCGCCCAGCATCCGGTCGAGCAATTGCCCCGACCGCCCAACGAACGGCTTGCCCTGCAAATCTTCCTCGCGCCCCGGTGCTTCTCCCACCAGCATGATCTCGGCCTCGGGATTGCCATCGGCAAACACCAGATTGGTCGCGCGCAATTTCAGCCCGCACCCATCAAAGGTTTCGAGCATGCCGCGCAATTGGTCGAGACTCGTCGCACTCGACGCCAGCGCCCTTGCTTCACTAGGGTCCATATCAGCTGGCCCACCAGCCACGGGCAAGGGTGGGGCAGGGCGTTGCGCCGCTTGCGGCACGATTGATGGCGCGGGCCGCCGCTGGGCTGGCGGGGGCTTGATCGCCGACTGCGCGAACCGGTCCGCTGGCTCTTCGCGAACCGCGATATCGACCCCTGCCGCGACGTACCAGTCGAGCGCGGCCAGAATTTCTTCGCGATTTAGCTGTCGATTTGTCATGCTGATTTTTGTTATGTCACACCGCGACCCGCGCTTCCACCTCACTTGGGAATGACTGATGTCCGATACGATCGAACGCGAGATGATGGAAACCGGCGTGGTGATCGTTGGCGCCGGCCCTGCCGGGCTTTCGGCAGCCATAGCGCTCAAACAGAAATCCCCCGACCTCGAAATCGTAGTCGTCGAAAAGTCCGCCGATATCGGCGGCCATATCCTTTCGGGCGCCGTCATGGACCCTGCCGGACTTGATGCGCTGATCCCCGACTGGCGCGAAAAGGGCGCTCCCGTTGGCCCCGACGTTACCGAAGACAGCTTCGTCTTTCTCACAGAAAAATCCGCAATTGGATTCCCCGATCTTTTGATGCCGCCCATCATGAAGACAAAGGGCGCCGTCATCATCTCGCTCGGCGATCTGTGCCGTTGGCTGGCCGAACAGGCCGAAGCGCTGGGCGTCGACATTTTCCCCGGGACAGCAGCGGCAGACTTCCTTACCGGCGAGAACAGCGAAATCCTCGGCATCGTCACCGGCGATATGGGCGTGGCCCGCGACGGCAGCCACAAGTCGACCTTTACCCCCGGCATCGAACTGCGCGCCAGATATACGCTCATCGCTGAAGGCGCGCGCGGCTCGCTCGCCAAGCGCCTGATCACCAAATTCGGCCTGTCCGAAGGCCGCGCGCCGCAGAAATATGGCCTCGGCATCAAGGAAATCTGGGAAATCGATCAGGCAAGGCACCAGCCGGGCAAGGTCACCCATTTCATGGGCTACCCAATGGGCAATTCCACAAGCGGTGGCGGCTTTTGCTATCATGCCCAGGACAACCGGATCTATCTCGGCCTCGTCGCTCACCTCGACTACGAAAACCCCACATTTTCCCCGTTCGGCGAGTTCCAGCGCTTCAAGCAGCACCCCCATATCGCCGAACTGCTCGAAGGCGCGACATGCCTTTCCTATGGCGCCCGCGCGCTCACTTCGGGCGGCTGGCAGTCCATCCCCAGAATGGCTTTCCCGGGCGGAGCGCTGATCGGCTGCTCGGCCGGCTTCATGAACGTGCCGCGACTGAAAGCCATCCACAACGCCATACGCTCAGGCATGGCCGCCGCCTCGGAGATTGCCGACGCCATCGCCGCCGGCCGCGCCAACGACGAAATCGCCACGCTCGACGAAGCCATTCTCGCCTCGGGCATCCGCAACGATCTCTATCCCGTCCGTGCCGTAAAACCGCTCTGGAGCAAACTGGGGACCTTTGTCGGGGTGGGGTTGGCCGGCGCGGACATGTGGGTTTCGAGCCTTGCCAAACTCTCCCCCTTGGGTGGCCTGGTTTCCGACAAGCCCGATTTCGCACGGCTCAAGCCGATTTCTGAAGTCACCCCCATCGCCTATCCCAAACCCGATGGCAAAACCACGTTCTCGCGCACCGAATCGGTCTATCGCGCCAGCATCGCCCACGATGAGGACCAGCCGGTCCATTTGCGGCTCACCGACCCTCAAGTGCCGATCCGCGACAATCTCCACAGATACGGGGAGCCCGCGCCGCTCTATTGCCCCGCCGGGGTCTACGAGGTGGTCGAGGAGGGCGGAGAGCCGGTGTTCAGGATCAACGCCCAGAACTGCGTTCACTGCAAGACGTGCGACATCAAGGACCCGGCCCAGAACATCAATTGGGTGCCCCCCGAGGGCGGAAGCGGTCCCAACTACTCGGGAATGTGAAAATCGCGTGAGGTCTCAAGACTTGCGGCGCTGGCGCATTTGCGTGAAAAGGTCTCACCAGAGCGCGTCCAGCAAAAGCATGTCCTCGACCCGATCGGGGATGGAAACGGTTTTGCGGTTCGGACGCGCGAAAGGCAAGAACTTGGAGCCATTGAGCGATTCGAAGGAAAGCGAAATGCTCTAACTGAAGCGCCAAACAATCGACAGGATTGCCGCGTTTGGCTATTGGAGATGATAGGCTGGTTTTGGGCCTGCAAGTGAGGAGTTCAGGAACAACCGTGCTAAAGCTGCTTAAACGGCCGATCCATGCCCTGATCGTTGCCGCGCTCTGCGCTGGCGTTCCCCTTTCATCATCTTTCGCGCAGCAGGACATCCTGCCCATGCGCGTATCGAGCACAATGGGCAGCTATCTGGCTGGCCTGGCGGCCATCGATGCACTGGACGCCCGCCGTGCCGCTTCGCTTTTCATGCAGGCTGCCGAGCGCGACTGGGACAACCCGGTCTATTCCAGCCAGGCCTTCCTTGCCTATCTGCTGGCCGGCGACATTTCCGAAGCCGCTACAATGGCTCAGCACGTCATCGATCTGAGCCCCGAAGACGAGCTCGCCCATCTCGTCCTTGGCTCGGTCGCACTCAAGCAGCGCCGCTACGCCTCGGCTGACCAGCTGCTTTCGCGCGTCCCCGAGGCTTCGCTGGTCGGCATCATCGCATCGGTCACCCGCGCCTGGTCCAAGGTCGGCGAAGGCGATATAGACGCCGCAAATGCCATCCTCAACCAGGTCGGGCAGGGCGGGTTCGACGAGTTCATAATCTTCCACCGCGCCATTCTGGCCGATGTCGGTGGCCAGCGCGACACCGCTATCGATCTGGCCCGCCAGGCCTACGAACTCGATCCGCTCGTCCCGCGCATCGCCGAAGCCTATATCCGCATGCTGGGCAATGCCGGACGCTTCGATGAAGCCCAGGCCGTGCTCGACACGTTTGCCGAACAGGGTGTTGAACACCCGGTCGTCGATTCGCTGCGCGAGCCCATCGCCAATGGCAAGAAGCCGGGTCTTTTCGCCGGATCGGTCCAGTCCGGCGCTGCCGAAATGCTGCACGGGCTGGGCACGGCATTGGCCCGCGACGGCTCGATCCAGCTCGGGGTCGGCTTTCTGCAACTTGCCAACTATCTCGATCCCGAAGCGGCGATCATTTCGATCTCGCTTGGCGAACTCCTGGCCAGCGCCGGGCGCTACAACGAGGCCGACGCGGTCTTCGGTGCGGTGCCCGACGATTCCCCCCTGCGTATCAACGCGCTGGTCCGCCTCGCCGAAAATATCGATCTGCGCGGCGATCGCGACGCCGCCATTTCCCGCCTTCAGAACATTGCGGTGTCCAATCCGGACAATCAGGAAGTGCAGGGTATCCTCGGCGATACGCTGCGCTATGCCGAGCGGTGGGAAGAGGCCGCGGAGGCCTATTCTGCGGTCATCGACCGGCTCGACCCGGCTCGCCCCAACGACTGGCGCTTCTATTATGTGCGCGGCATCTCCTATGAGCGCGCCAAGCAATGGGAATTGGCCGAAGCCGATTTCCTGAAGGCCCTCGAATTGCGGCCCAACCACCCCGACGTTCTGAACTATCTTGGCTATACCTGGGTGGATCGCGGCGAGAACCTTGAAGAAGCGCTCGAAATGATCGAGACCGCCGTCGAACTCTCCCCCCGCAATGGCTATATCGTCGATAGTCTGGGCTGGGCCTTCTACAAGCTCGGCCGCATCGACGAGGCCGTCGAGGTGCTCGAGGACGCCGTCAATCTCCTGCCCGCCGATCCAGAGATCAACGACCATCTCGGGGATGTCTATTGGGTCGCCGGAAGAGAGCGCGAGGCCATGTTCCAGTGGCGTATCGCCATTGATGTCGATGAAGACGGCGCCGTCACCGAGCGCGCCACGCCCAAACTTCTCAATGGGCTCGATCCGACCGCGCCCATCGGGGATTGATGTCGGTAACAGAGCCCGCTCCGGCCAAGGTCAATCTCGCGCTTCATGTCGTGGGGCGCCGGGAGGATGGGTTTCATCTCCTCCACACCCTTTGTGTCTTTACCGAACTTGCCGATCTGGTTTCGGCCGCTCCGGCCGGTAGGGACAAGCTCCATGTCACAGGCCCGTTCGGTGCCGACCTGCCCAACGGGCGCTCGAACCTTGTGATCCGGGCGCTCGAGAAATTCCGGGCCCGCTTTCCCGGCCATCTGCCCGACGGGATCGAAATTCATCTCGAAAAGCATCTGCCGATTGCCGCCGGGCTCGGTGGGGGCTCGGCCGACGCCGCCGCCCTGCTGCGTGTCCTCGCGCGAATGTGTGAGACACCCGTCGCCGATGGCGAAATTTTCGCCCTCGCCGCCACGCTCGGTGCCGATGTGCCCATGTGCCTGTTGAGCCAGCCATGCGAAGTGACCGGCATTGGCGAAAACATCGCCCCGCTGTCCACTTTCCCTCATATGCATCTGGTTCTGGTCAATCCTCTCGAGCAGATTGCCACCGCCGATGTGTTCCGGCGGCTTGAGCACAGGCACAACCCGCCAATGCCCGATCTTCCCGCTCCGCTGGACCGGGCCGCGCTTCTCTCGCTGTGGCTGGCCGACACCCGCAACGACCTCGAAACGCCCGCCATCGAGCTCGTGCCCGCCATCGCAACGATCGTGGACGCGATTGCCGCCACGTCGGGCTGCGTCACCGCCCGCATGTCCGGCTCGGGCGCCACCTGTTTCGGCCTCTACGGCAGCGCCGCCGCCGCCCACCAGGCCGCCCATGACCTGCGCGAGAAATTTTCAGGCTATTGGGTTGCCGCCACGCCTTTGCTGGGGCAATAGCACCTACCAGCCGCCGCCGCCGCCCCCGCCCCCGCCACCGCCGCCGCCCGAAAATCCACCGCCACCCGACCCTGAAGAACTCGACGCCTGTGGTTGGGACGAAATCATCGCGGCGCTCAGCCCCGTCGCCACCCCACCCATGGTGCGCGCAAAGCTGCCCGAAGAGAAATTTCCGCCCCTGTACCAGTGCGGCGAGTAGTCCGCTCCGGCATCCTTGACGGCATGGCGCGCCAGATCGTTCTCGAACCGTGTGGACCATGGCTTTTCAACGCCCAGCGCCATGGCATAAGGCAGGATGGCCTCGAACCGCGAAACGCTCATCTCCGGCTCGCCCTGCAAATTGAGGCGCTCTTTTTCGGCGATTTCGAGATACATCTTGAACCCGTCGATTTCGTCCATGACCTTGCGCCCATGCACCGTCGGCGCCCGCATCAGAACGGCAAACACCAGCGTCACGGCAATTATCGTCATGGCCGCGACGAATGGAAAATCGATACTGGCGAGATCGAGCATGTCGACAGCAAACGCGCCCGAATTGGCGACCAATATTCCCATGATCGCCAGCCCGAGGAATCGCCCGATCCCCTGTCCTTGCCAGAACGATCGCGCCGCTGTCCCGATGATCGACAGGAAAACCGCTGCAAAGGCAGCGAAAAACACGAAAAGCGGGTGCAACACGCCGGTAATCACCATGACAAGCAGCGCCAAAATGCCGATCAGGACCCCGACAACGATATAGGCCACATGGTTGTTGAAATAGACCTTGCGATTTTCAGCTTCCAGCGCCGCAATGAAATTGGTCTTGGTCTTGCCGAGTTCCGGCCCGCTCGATTTGTCGATTGTCACAGGGCTCATGGTTTTAAGGTCGCCATAGATCACCGCCTCGCCTGGCGGCAGGCGATCCTTGGGATATCGGCCGGTTGCGGTCAGGGTGTTCTTTTTTCCCTGCTTGTCGATTGCGATCAGTTCCTTGGTGGCCAGTGAAATCAGCGCCGCCGAAAAGGCCGTCCAGCCCGATTTGCCCCAGCCCATGGTGTTGACGTAATGGACCAGCGCCGGGGAAAATCCGGTCGGCGGATAGAACCTCGGAAAAATAACGCCCCTGGCCGGATCGCGGCCCACGGCGCCCCATGCCAGCGCGTTATAAGCGACGACGATCAAGAGCATCGCCAGCGGGATGACGTAATCGCGATAATCGGAAAGCCAGAAGATCAGGGCGTCGGTGCCTTCGGGCGCGACCAGAATGCCCTTTGCAAATGCAACCGACACTGTAAGCCCTTCGCCCGGCCCAAGCACGCGGCTCATCGTAAATCGTGCCTGGCGGTCGTTGAGCCGTTCGGCCGAATTGTCCGCGCTCCTCACGCCATATTCGCCTGTATAGGCGTTGATCTCGGTGATCTGTGCGCCCTCTGGCAGGATGACCAGCGCCCGGGCCCTCAGGATCGGAAAGCTCCAGTAATTGCCGGTTGCGTTCCAATAGAACTCGTCGTGATCGGCGAACATGCGCGCGGCGCGGTCCATGCGATAGACGATTTCGTATCGGTGCACACCGGGCTGCAGCAGCACTTCGGCCGACCCTATCCGGATGCGTTGCCCGCCCGAAATTCCCTCGACGGCAAACGGTTCCACATTCCCGTTGCGCGTCACCGAAATCACCTCGAACGGTAGCCGGATCGTCCGGCCATCCGGCGTTTCGAGCAGTGTCGGGATGTCGCGGAATATCCCGCGCCGGATCTCATTGCCTTCGGCATTGACGGCGATCTGTTCGGTAATGGTCACCGAAGTATCGGTATGCACCTCGAAAATCGCATTGAATTCGCGAATTTCCTCGCGCGCCGATGCGGGACCGGCGCAGATGAAAACGATCAGGGCGATGAGGAAGCGATGCATCGGCCTTACTGGAATTTGACCTGCGGCACCGCCCGGTCCGCCTCGTTCTCCAGCTCGAAATATTCTGCTTTCTCGAACTTGAAGGCATTGGCGACGATGTTGGAGGGAAACGATTCCACTGCAATGTTGAGATTGCGCACAGCGCCATTGTAATAGCGCCGCGAAAGCTGGATTTCGTCTTCCACAGTTTGCAGCGCGGCCTGGAATTCGAGAAAATTGGTATTGGCCTTCAAATCCGGATAAGCCTCGGCCACCGCAAAAAGCCGCCCCAGCGCTCCGGAAAGCAGGCCCTCCGCATGCCCGCGTTCGCCGGGCGTTCCGTTCTGCGCGGCCTGTACCGCGGCGCGCGCGTCGGTCACCGCCTGCAATGTCTCTCGCTCATGGCCCATATAGCCCTTGACCGTCTCGAGCATGTTGGGAATGAGATCGGCGCGGCGCTTGAGCTGAACGTCGATGCCCGACCAGCCCTCTTCCACCAACTGCCGGTTTCGGATCAGATTGTTGTAGACATAGATCGCGTAGCCGACAGCGGCCACGACCAGCAGCAAGATGATCCATTCCATATGCCGCTTCCCTCTCGCCGCATGTTTTGCGGCCAGAGTGGCATTATCAATGGGCAATATCAATAACTTGTCGGCTCTATTCCGCGCCGCCGCCCGCCGTCTGCAACCATGCTGCGCCGCATGCTTTGGCCAGTTCGCGAATACGCAGAATGTAGCTTTGGCGCTCGGTCACCGAAATCACCCCGCGCGCGTCGAGCAGGTTGAAGGTATGTGATGCCTTGATGACCTGTTCATAGGCAGGAACCGCCATGGTCTGGCGCTCGCCATCCTGACCGGCCGCCAGGATGGCCCTGCACTCGTCCTCGGCATCCTTGAAGTGCCGGAACAGCATTTCGGTGTCGGCGGCCTCGAAATTGTATTTGGAAAATTCCTGCTCGTTTTGCAGGAACACCTCGCCATAGGTCACCTTCTGGTCGCCTTCGCGGCCGTTGAAGTTGAGGTCGTAAACGTTCTCGACCCCCTGCACATACATGGCAAGCCGTTCGAGCCCATAGGTTATTTCCCCGGGCACGGGCGAACATTCAAAGCCCGCGACCTGCTGGAAATAGGTGAACTGGGACACTTCCATTCCGTCGCACCAGCACTCCCAGCCCAGCCCCCAGGCTCCCAGAGTCGGGCTCTCCCAGTCGTCCTCGACAAACCGGATATCGTGCAGCTTGGCGTCCAGACCGATCGCCGCCAGCGATTGCAGGTAGAGCTCCTGAATGTTGGCGGGCGAGGGCTTGAGGATCACTTGGAACTGGTAATAGTGCTGCAGCCGGTTGGGGTTTTCCCCATACCGCCCGTCGGTCGGCCGGCGCGAGGGCTGTACATAGGCCGCGTTCCAGGGTTTGGGCCCCAGCGCCCGCAGCGTGGTCGCCGTATGAAACGTCCCAGCGCCCATCTGCATGTCGTAGGGCTGCAGGATCACGCAGCCCTGATCCGCCCAGAATCTCTGCAAGGTCAGGATCAGCCCCTGAAACGAGTTTCGGGGGTCCATATGCGGCGCAAGGGCGTCGGTCATCGTTGTTCTGCAAACCCAGTTTTGAAAGCGGCGCGACCGTAGTTGTGCCATGATCCGAGGTCAAGCGTGACCGGCTATTCCTTGCCCGGACGATAGACCCCGTCCTCGCCGCGCTCCAGCGTCACAACACCGCCTGATTTCAACTCGGCCTTGTTGCGCTCGATCTGCGCCTTGCGTCTTGTTTCGGCCCGCGTGTCGTCCTCGTTAAATTTCCTGCGCCAGTCGCGCAGGATCGAGCGCAGCCCGATCCCGATCAGCAGCGCCAGCAAAATGGTGACCAGTGTCGATATTCCCATGGTTACAACCCCAGCCGCGACCAGACTTCCCGGTCTTCGATCTTTGCCATTACATCCCCGGCGATATCGCCGCCGGTCGACAGTCCGAAGTTGGGCAATTGCAGCAGACCTCTCTTGGGCGCAATCGACTTGATCGTCACGTCCTTGCCGAACCGCTCACGCAGCGTGCCGTGCAGGTCGCCCAGACTGTCCACGAGCCCCATCGCCAGGCCACGCTTTGCGGTCCAGAATTCCCCTGTATAGATCTCGTCGTCGGCCAGCTTGATCTTGCCGGCCCGGCGCGCCTTGACGTAATCGATGAACACGTCGTGGATATCGAGCTCCATCTGCTTGATGCGCGCTACGTCCTCGGGTTTTTCAGGCAGGAACGGATCGAGCGTCGATTTGTTCTTTCCCGCCGTATAAAGCCGCCGGTCAATTCCCAGCCTGGCAATTGCGTCCACAAACCCAAAACTGGCCATGACGACCCCGATCGATCCCACCAAAGAGGAGGGGTCGGCGATGATCTCGTCGCCCGCCGTGGCGATGAAATACCCGCCCGATGCAGCGGCGTCCTCGACAAATACCAGCACCTTTTTGTCGTGCTGCTCGGCCAGTTGCCGGATGCGTTGGGCAATGAGGCGCGATTGCACCGGCGATCCGCCCGGAGAATTGACGACGATCGCCACCACGGGCGCTTTCTTGAATTTGAACGCCCTCTCCAGAAGCGGCGCGACCGAGGCGATATTGAGCCGTCCCGGCTTGAGGTCCTGCGAGATCACGCCCTGCAGCCGCACCACGGGGACGACCGGCCCGCGATTGCCGAAAATTCGCTTGTACCAGGGACCCTTGGGAGCCTCGATCTGGCCGTCGGAAAATGCGGTCATCTGTATCTCCCCGTCCGATTGCTTTTGTGGCGTGAGCGCCATTGGCCCTCATTTAGGCATTCATTTGCCATCGTGCCAGTCCAGCCGCGCGTCACCGCGCAGGATCGACCGCACGGGCTCGGCAAATCCGTTGCCCGTTTCCTCATGCACGACCAATGGTGGCAACAGAGCCATTGGCGCCTTGCTGCCCTTGCGGCCCCTGACCAGTACGCGGCTTGCGGCCATGCCGGGGCGTGGCGCGATGGGCAGAACCGTTATGGCGCCCATGCGTGGGTCGAACGCGGCGAGAAGCTGGGGCAGGGCCCGCGCCACGTGGATAAAGATCACTTCTCCTTTGGCATGGGCGCAGGATACCGCGGTCCGTATCCAGCCTGAAACCTCTCCGTCGGTATGCCGCGCCGCGGCTCGTGCCGGGTCGGGCGCGTGAGTGCCCATCTCGAAAAACGGTGGATTGGCGATCACCACGTCAAAGGTGTCGGTGACCAGCCCCAGCGCCTTGCGTTCGGCTCCGGTCGCCGTGGCGCTGATTTTCAGAATTGTCGCGCGTCGGGAAAAGCCATTGGCCTCCACATTGCCAGCGGCCAGCATCGCCATATCGGCGTTGTTCTCAACGAGCGTTGCCTCCAACTCCTCGTTATGGACCAGCGCGCATAGCGCCGCCACGCCCGCACCCGCACCCAGATCGAGCAATTGGCGCACGCCTTGCGGCGGGCTCGCGCCCAAAAGCACGGAATCCAGCCCCGCCCGAAATCCCTTTTCGGGTTGGGTTATGGACAATTTGCCACCCAGAAACGCGTCCGCACCCTGCTGTTGGCGTTTTACAAAGTCTGGCGGCTGGTTTACCGACATGGGCACGGGTCCTGGTTGGTGTAGGGGCCAAGGTGGAATGCCACTTTTGCGGCGCGGGGCTGACAATAGAGCGTTTCGGTAATAAGTGGGTACTCCGTATTCCGTCCGGAAGCGCGGTAACAGACAAGTGGGCTCCCGGTTCCCTTTTCGCGGAACCGGATGGCCTTGAAAAGCACTGTATCGGGAGGGTAACGCCCTTCCTGGGGAGTTTGAACGTCAATGGCGGTTGAAAATCTGGCGCCGAGACCACTTGCCGATGCCTCGGCGGTAATCGACGATCTGATGGCTGCAACCCGTGCCGGCATGGAGGCGGTGAACAGCCTTATCCTGTCGCGCTCGGACAGTTCCGTCGATATGGTCCCCGAAGTCGCCAACCATTTGATCGATGCCGGCGGCAAGCGCCTGCGCCCCATGCTTACGCTCGCCGCCTCGGCTCTGTTCAGCAGGGTCCGCGGCAATGAAATACGCTTCGCCGCCGCCGTCGAATTCATGCACAACGCAACCCTGCTCCACGACGATGTGGTCGACGAAAGCGACATGCGCCGTGGACGCCCTGCCGCCCGCACCATATGGGGCAACCAGGCTTCGGTTCTGGTCGGTGATTTCCTGCTCGGCCAGGCGTTCCTGATGATGGTGGAATCGCGCGATATCGACGCGCTCGGTGTGCTTTCACGCGCCGCCGCAATCATCGCCGAAGGCGAGGTTTTCCAGCTCGCCAAGGCCGGGGACCTCGCGACCACGCCCGACGACTACGAGAAGATAATCCACGCCAAGACCGCCACGCTCTTTGAAGCTGCCACCGAAGTGGGCGCCATGGCCGGCGGTGCCGATACCATTTCGCGCAAGGCGCTGGCCAGCTATGGCCGCGAATTGGGCATGGCCTTCCAGCTCGTCGATGACGTGCTCGACTATGGCGGCGCGCAAGGCGCTTTGGGCAAGAACACGGGCGACGATTTGCGCGAGGGCAAGATGACCTTGCCGGTGATCCTCGCGTTGCAAGCGGGCAACCAAGCCGAACGCAAGACCATCGAAAAAGCTCTGGGCAATCCTGATTCCGGGGAGAGTGAGCTGGCCGATATCCTTGCCATCTTCGCGCGCTACGATACCTTGTCCCAAACCATGGCCAAGGCCGAACGCCACGCCGATGCGGCCCGCGCCGCTCTCGCCAACATCCCTTCTTCTCTCGAACGCGACATCCTGTTTGGCGTCCCTGAATTCTGCACCTCGCGCGCCTCGTAGGCACCGGAACAAAGTTCCCGCCGGCAGCGCTCGCTGCCCGATCGCGGCTTTCGCCGAGGTCCATGCGCCTCTCCATCCCAACCAGAGCACGGGCAGGGCGGCTGGGTCCCGGACCGGGTCCGGGACAGCGATGGGTGTTAGGTCACCCTCTCGGCTCCATCCCCACCGCTCACCCCACCCCCATCGTCATCCTCGGGCTTGACCCGGGGATCCGCAGGGCGTCCGCAAGCGCGGCAGAAGTGGCGCTCCTTACCCTTCCCTCGCTGCCCCGGCGAACGCCGGGGCCATGTGCCTGTCCATCGGCTCTGGAGCATAGCTAAGGCTGCTGGGTCCCGGATCACGTCCGGGACAGCGATGGGTGTTAGGTCACCCTCTCGGCTCCATCACCACCGCCAACCCCACCCCCATCGTCATCCTCGAGCTCGACCCGGGGATCCGCACGGCGTCCGCGAGCGCGGCAGAAGTGGTGATCCTTGCCGCGTCATCGGTCCCAACCCCTTCACCGGCCCACCGGGCGCTGCGACCCCACAAGACAAATAATGGACATTTCTGCGCACCCCTGCTACCCGTTCGACCCGCATAAATCTCCCGTTTCCAAGGCACCCCGACCATGCCCGAATTGCTGCTTGAGCTCTTTTCCGAGGAAATTCCCGCGCGCCTCCAGCGCCGGGCCGCCGAGGACCTCAAGAAGGCCGTAACCGATGCCTTGGTCGAAAAGGGTCTGGTTTATGAGAGTGCTGGTGCCTTCGCCACGCCGCGCCGTCTGGCGCTGACGGTCACGGGCCTCCCTGCCGCATCCCCCGACACTCGCGAAGAACGCAAGGGCCCCAAGGTCGGCGCCCCTCAACAGGCCATCGACGGTTTCCTGCGCGCCGCCGGGCTGTCGAGCATCGATCAGGCGAAGGTCCAGTCCGACGAAAAGAAGGGCGATTTCTACGTCGCGGTGATCGAGAAAAAAGGGGCCCCTGCCATAGAGATCTTGCAGGACATCCTTCCCGCAACCGTGAAATCCTTCCCTTGGGGCAAGCCCATGCGCTGGGGAGCAGGGCGTCTCGAATGGGTCCGCCCGCTGCGCGCCATCGCCGCAACCTTCGGCCCGGAAGGCGAAGAACCCGATGTGATCGAATTTGAAATGGGCGCGGTCACTTCGGGCAACACCACCTATGGTCACCGCTTCATGGCCCCCGACGCCATAAAGGTTCGCCGCTTCGACGACTACGTGCAGTCCCTCGAAAAGGCTCGCGTCGTCCTCGATATCGACCGCCGCAAGCAGATCATCAAGACCGATGCCGAACAGCTCGCCTTCGCACAGGGGCTTGAGCTGATCGTCGACGAGGGCCTGCTCGAAGAAGTGGCAGGTCTGGTAGAATGGCCGGTGGTCATGATGGGGTCCTTTGACGAAGCTTTCCTCAAGGTCCCCGAAGAAGCCATCATCGCCACCATCCGCGCCAACCAGAAATGCTTCTGCCTGCGTGATTCTTCCACGGGCAAACTGGCCAACAAATTCATCCTGACCTCCAACCTCATTGCCGAGGATGACGGCAAGACAATCGTCGCGGGCAATGAGCGCGTCATCCGCGCCCGTCTGTCAGATGCCAAATTCTTCTACGAGACCGACCTCGAAACCCCGCTGGCCGACAATCTCCCAAAGCTTGAAGACGTCGTCTTCCACGCCAAACTGGGCACCCAGGCCGAACGCGTCGCCCGCATCGAAAAGCTGGCCGCCGAAATCGCCCCGCTGGTCGGCGCCGATGTCGAAGACGCCAGGCGCGCCGCGAAACTGTCAAAGGCCGACCTGCCGACAGGAATGGTCGGAGAATTCCCCGAGCTCCAGGGTTTGATGGGCCGCTATTATGCGCTGGCCCAGAGTGAAAAGCCCCAAGTCGCCACGGCCATCGAAGAACACTACAAGCCGCTCGGCCCGTCGGACCGCGTCCCCACCGAACCGGTCTCGATCGCCGTCGCCCTGGCCGACAAGCTCGATATTTTGACGGGCTTCTGGTCCATCGACGAAAAGCCCACCGGATCGAAGGACCCCTACGCCCTGCGCCGCGCAGCGCTCGGGGTGATCCGCTTGATCGTGGACAACAGGCTGCGGCTCCCGCTCGGCCGCTTCGTGTCCGACCCCGATTTGCTGAGCTTCTTCCATGACCGCCTCAAGGTCTCGCTCCGCGATTCTGGAGCTCGCCACGACCTGGTCGATGCGGTGATCTCGTCCGACAGCGACGACATCCTGCAAGTCGTGGCTCGTGTAAACGCACTCGGCTCGCTGCTCGCCGCCGAAGACGGCAAGGCCCTCCTTGCCGGCTACAAGCGCGCCGCCAACATTCTCACAGCCGAGGAGAAAAAGGACGGCCGCGTCTATGCCGACCCGATCGATGCTGCAAGGCTTTCCACCCCCGAGGAAAAAAGCCTTGCGACCGCCATCGAACAGGCCCGCACCGCAGTGACCGCCCGTCTTGAAAACGACGATTACGCCGGCGCCATTGCCGTGCTCGCCAGTCTCCGCACCCCCGTCGATGCCTTCTTCGAAGCCGTCCTTGTCAACGATCCCGACGCCGCCATTCGCGCCAATCGCCTCAATCTTTTGGCGTCCCTGCGTGACACCATGCATCTGGTCGCCGACTTCGGTAAGGTCGCGGGCTAGGGCAGTTGTGCTCAACCATAGCGGGCAGGAAAGCCAAATCCGGAGGATTTTCACATGAGCGTCGGCCTTCTCGCCCTTCTCGATGATGTTGCCGCGCTCGCCAAGGTGGCGGCGACTTCGGTCGACGATATCGCCGGTCAGGCGATGAAAGCCGGCGCCAAGGCTGCCGGGGCGATGATTGACGACGCCGCCGTGACGCCCAAATATGTGCAGGGCTTCAAGCCCGAGCGCGAACTGCCGATCGTGGGCAAGATCGCCCTGGGTTCGATCAAGAACAAGCTGATCTTCCTGCTGCCCGCCGCGCTGCTGCTCAGCGCCTTCCTGCCCTGGATGATCAATCCCCTCCTCATGCTGGGCGGAGCCTATCTGTGCTATGAGGGCGCCGAAAAAATCTATGAGGCACTGTTCCCGCACAAGGCGCATGAGCACGAGAAGAAAGTCGTGCCCTCAGCGGCCAATGCCGAAAAGCTCGAGGCGGAAAAGGTCGCCGGGGCGATCAAGACGGACTTCATCCTGTCGGCCGAAATCATGACCATTGCCCTGGCGCAAATCCCGGCGGGCAATGTCGTCAATCAGGCCCTCGTCCTTCTGGTCGTCGCCCTGGGCATGACCATTCTCGTTTACGGCGGTGTGGCCCTGATCGTCAAAGCCGACGATGTCGGGCTTTATCTGGCAAAGGATGGCAGGACCGGCCTGGGCCGTGCCATCGGTCGCGGGCTGGTTGCGGGCATGCCGGTCTTTCTCAAATGGCTTGCCATCGTGGGCACGGCGGCCATGCTCTGGGTCGGCGGCGGCATCATCGTCCACGGATTGGCCGGCATGGGCTTTGCCGCCCCCGAGCGTTGGATCGAGGACGTCGCGCACCTTGTGGAAGGCACGATCCCAGCCATTGCCGGTGTGCTTGACTGGCTCACGGTCGCCGTGCTGTCGGGAATTGGCGGCCTGGTCATCGGCTTTATCATCATCCCCATCGCCGAATACGCCATCGCGCCGGTACTGGGCATGTTCAGGAAGGAAAAGCCTGCCGCTCACTGAGAGCGGCGGCGGGCGATCTACCGCCCCTTGAACGGCGCCATGCCCTCATTGGCCAGCCGGTCTGCGCGCTCGTTGAGGTCGTGCCCGGCATGGCCCTTCACCCAGTGCCAGGTGATGGTGTGGCGCTTGGTCGCCGCATCGAGCGCCTGCCAGAGGTCGACATTCTTCACCGGCTTTTTCGCCGCCGTCTTCCAGCCATTGCGCTTCCAGCCATGCAGCCAGCCCTGAATGCCGTTCTTGACGTATTGGCTGTCGGTGTGGATTTCCACGGCGCAGGGCCGCTTGAGCGCGTTAAGCGCCTCGATGGCGGCGGTCAGCTCCATCTGGTTATTGGTCGTCTGGGCCATGCCGCCCTTCAGTTCCTTGACCGTGCCATTGTATTCCAGCACGGCGCCCCAGCCGCCCGGACCGGGATTGCCTGAACAGGCCCCGTCGGTATGGATCACCACCGGCTCGCTCAATGCCCCGACGCCTCTTCAAGCTGGCGCAGGACACGCGGGATATTAAAGGCGATGTTTTCTTCTGCCGTCACGGCGATCTCGACATTGACGCTGAACCGCTCGGCAAACGCTTCGATCACCTCTTCGACCAGAGATTCCGGCGCCGAAGCCCCGGCTGTGATACCCAGCGAAGAGATATCCCCGAACTGCTCCCAGTCGATATCCTCAGCCCGTTGAACGAGCACCGAAACCCTGCACCCGGCCCGTTCGCCCACTTCCACGAGCCGCATCGAGTTCGACGAATTGGGAGCGCCGACAACGATCATCGCATCCACTTTCGGCGCCACGGCCTTTACCGCTTCCTGGCGGTTGGTGGTGGCGTAGCAGATGTCTTCCTTGGCGGGCACCGAGATATTGGGAAAGCGGCTCTTGAGCACCATCACCATGGCGCTGGTGTCGTCCACCGAGAGCGTGGTCTGGGTCACAAGGGCGAGATTGTCCGGATCGCGCGGTGCAAAGGTCTCGGCATCCTCGACGGTTTCGATCAACGTGATCTTGCCCGGCGGCAATTGGCCCATGGTGCCGATCACTTCCGGGTGCCCCCGGTGGCCGATCAGCACGATATCGTGCCCGTCTTCGGCATGCCGCTGGGCTTCCACATGCACCTTGGTCACCAGCGGGCAGGTGGCATCGAGGTAGAACATGTTACGGTGTCTGGCCTCGGCCGGCACCGATCTGGCCACCCCGTGAGCAGAAAAGATCACCGGGGCATCGGTGCCTTCGGGAATTTCCTTAAGCTCTTCGACAAACACCGCGCCCTTGGCGCGCAGCCCATCCACGACGAACTTGTTATGGACGATCTCGTGGCGAACATAGACCGGCGCCCCGTATTTTTTGAGCGCCAGGTCCACAATCTGGATGGCACGATCCACACCGGCGCAAAATCCGCGCGGCGCGCACAACAGGATGTCGAGGCTGGGCTTGTCGGTCATGATCCTCACATGCGGTTTGTCCTTGCCCAAGTCAAGCCGGAAGCGCGACAAGAGGGAGCACGGCCACCCTGTTGCCCGGAGCCCGGCACACAGGCAATATGGCACCGATTCAGTTGAGGTTTTTGTTCTTGGTGGCGCCTTCCCAGCAGATGTTTGCAATTGCCCCGGCTCAGGGAAAGCCCTCCCTGAGCCGCGCGCAACTGCGTCTTCTGGTCGGCAAGGCGCGCTGGCTCCATGTCGTCGCCGATGCCGGGCTTGCGGTCGCGCCCACCATTGCCATCACCCGGACGGCGTGGGATGCACTGCAGGCCGAGCGCAAGACGGGAACCGACACACTCCGCAAGGTCTGGGTCACGACGCTGTTCAAGCTTGTAGCGCCAGGCAAAAAGCCCCCCGAACTTGTCGTTCGCACCTCCGCGCCGCGCCATATCGCCGGTCTTCAACCGGCGCGAACGGGCCTTGCCGCGCCGTCCAACGAGATGGAGGCCGTCGATCCCCAAGGTGCCATGGGCAAGGCGATCAATGCGGCCTTTGCCAGCTATGGACCGGCGCCTGCCGGCTGGGCCAGCGAAGCCGAACGCGAAGCGCGCGACAGTCAGATCGTGATCGTGCAGGCAACGGTCAGTGGTCGTATCGAACATTTTCTCACCCGCAATACGACGACCGGCAAGCTTGGCCCGGTCGCGCCACCCGGCGAAGCGCTGCCCAAACTGCCCGCAACCGCCGCAAAACTGATCGAAACCATCGACGCCGCATCGGGTCAGCACATGGCCTGTGTCGTATCGATTGAAGGCGATATCGCGCGGCTGGTTTCGGCCCGTCCCGTTCAGGTCAGCGCCGGCGCGCAACTCGAAGCGGCGGTCGAGCGGGTCGACGCCCAAGTCTGGATGCCCGCCGATGCGGTCAGGCGCTTCAATCCCGCCCAACTTTCCCAATTGCTTCACCCGCGTCTGACCGACGATCATAAGGCCATGGCCATCGCTTCGGGGCTCGGCGTTTCACCCGGTGCGGCGAGCGGGGAAATCGTCTTTACCCCCGACGACGCCGCACGATGCCGCGCCCGGGGCCGCCATTGCATCCTCGTTGTCATGGAGACGGGCCCCGGCGATATCGAGGGCATGAAGGCAGCCACGGGCTTTGTTACCGCGCGCGGCGGCATGACAAGTCACGCTGCCGTTGTGGCCCGCATCACCGGAAAGCCCTGCGTGGCCGGGCTGCGGACCTTGCAGATCGACGCCGAAAATGGCGCTTGCAAGATCGGTGACAAGGTCTTTGCTACCGGTCAGCGCCTCACCATCGATGGATCCGAGGGCGCCATCTACGAAGGCGCGCTCCCCCTCTCGCGCCCCCATATCGGCGGAGCCCTTTCGCGGCTTTTGGACTGGGCCGATGATACGCGCACCATTGCCGTGAGAACCAATGCCGAAACGATCGAAGCGGCCCGCACGGCGCTGAGCTTCGGTGCCGAAGGCATAGGGCTGGCGCGGTCCGAGCATATGTTTTTCTCCGGGGAGCGCATGCGCGCCCTGCGTCGCCTGATCCTTTCGGAAAGCGAGCAGGATCGCGCCACGGCCCTTGAAGGGCTTGTCGACTATCAGGCCGCGGACTACGCGGCGCTGTTTCAGACCATGCAGAACAAGCCCGTCAATGTGCGCCTGTTCGATCCGCCCCTGCACGAGTTCCTGCCGCGCAGCGACGACGACATCGAAGATACCGCCGAGGCGCTCGGGCTGTCGCTCAAGGCGCTCAAGGCGCGCCTCCAGCGCCTCGATGAGGTTAATCCCATGCTGGGCCATCGTGGCGTGCGGCTGGTCATCACCTATCCCGAAATCCTTGCAATGCAGGTCCGGGCGCTGGTTGCCGGTGTCGAAACGGCCATGGACAATCAGGATTTGCCGGTCAATCTCGAGATCATGGTGCCGTTCGTCACCTCTGCGCGCGAGGTTGCCTGGGTCAAATCGCGCATCATGGATATCGTGGGCCACGCGCCGGTGTTCCAGCGCGGCGCCAATCTGGCGTTCGGTACGATGATCGAATTGCCGCGCGCCTGCTTGCGGGCGGGGGACATCGCCAGGGAAGTCGATTTCATCTCCTTCGGCACGAACGATCTCACCCAGACCACCTATGGCATCTCCCGCGACGACGCGCCGGCCTTCCTTGCGACATATCATCGCCGGGGCCTTTATGACGTCGACCCGTTCGTCACCATCGATCAGCGCGGCGTTGGCGAATTGATCCGCATTGCCATCGAGCGGGGCAGGGCCGTCAATCCGCATTTGAAGGTCGGCATCTGCGGTGAACACGCGGGCGAAACCAATTCCCTGCGCTTTTTCGCCGGTCTCGACATCGATTATGTCAGCTGCTCGCCCTATCGCGTGCCGGTGGCCCGTATGGTTTTGGCACAGTCGGACGACGCCAGTTAACCATCGACGCTCCCCGATAATGCCTTGCCGTCGCCGCAATCTGGACTTTTCCGCGCCCATTTGCCGGTGTTTACACCTTCATAACCCTAATCAACGATCATCGGGATTGTCGGCATTTGATCGGCTTGGTGTTGCACTTGTGCATCGCAGGCCAGACCGATCGGATCGACATCGGAACGATGGCGTATTTTTTCATCAAGGGTTCCGGTGTTGCAGAGCGCCGGCGGGTCAGTGTTTGTGGCGTAGAAAAGCGTTAGTATGGCGTATGGGATCTCCCCGGTGCGTGCCAACCCGGCGCGTGCCTCGCGAAAAATTTTGAAGGCTGTAGGGGCACTGACGCTCAGCGTCGTTGCCTACGGTTTTGCGGTCCCTGGAACCGGCGGCTCCCGCGCCGTCGATCGGGCAACCGAACTTCCACCCGTCGCCTCGGCCTCCCTGGCGTTTGAAGGGGGGCAGCCCGTCATCACCGGCTCGGTTGCTCCGCTTTTCCAGTCGGCGATGTTCTCGGGGCCCAACAGAACCGAAAAAACCGACAGGGCACGTCCCGAGGTCAATCTGGTCGCTTTTTCCCAGGCCTTTGATGCGGTGCGGCTCTCGATAGCATCGGCGCGTTCGGCCGGCGATCCCTATACCACCCAGCAGTCGACGGTGATGGTTGCAGAGGCCGACGAGAGCGAAGAGGAGGGCCCCCGCATTTCCGTCGCCTCGATCGACCCCGATATGATCGGCTCAGCGGGTCTGGCCGCCATCGACGCGATTTCCGATGAGACTGATCGGGACCCCAACCTCCCGAGCCCCGTGGGTGTTCCCGAAACACTGGCCTATGGCCGCGCCAACACCCCGGCCACTGAATTTACGGTCAGCAACACCTATTCCGAACGCGAACAATGGTGCATGGCGACAGGCATCTATTTCGAGGCCCGTGGCGAAAGTTATCGCGGCCAGGTCGCCGTCGCTCAGGTCATCATGAACCGCGTGGCGCACCCCAACTATCCCGACACGATATGCGGCGTGGTCTATCAGAACCAGGATCGCCGCAATGCCTGCCAGTTCTCCTTTGCCTGCGACGGCAAGACCAACGTAAACCGCACCTCGGAGGTCGCCGCCTGGGATCTGGCGCAGTCCATCACTCAGGAAGTGCTCAACGAGGAAATTTACCTCACCGAGGTCGCCGACGCGACGCACTACCACGCGACCTATGTCCGCCCGGCATGGGCGCGCAACATGGACAAACTGACCCAGGTCGGGCTGCACGTCTTCTACAAATTCAAGCCCGGCTGGCGCTTCGGATAGCGGTTGAGACTAATACGTCCGGTAGCAGGAAACGAACGATCCGCTCGCCGAGCACGAACGCACCCCGCGATCCGAAACGTTGTTGAACACCAGATTGCCGCTGACCGGATTGCGCCCGACCGACAGGATCATGAAGCTCGATCCTTCCGGCCACAGGCTGTAGCCGTGATAGTGCCTGCGTTCGTCGTAAACGCGGTTCACTTCGATCCCCGGATAGAGCACATGGGGCGAAACCAGCCCGTCACTCGAATAGGTTCCGCTCGACGTCGTTGCGATACTGACGTCGCGGACATGCCCATATCCAACCTTGCGCACGATCGAAGATGAGATCGGCTCGAGCGAAACCGAATCAGCATAGGCGATTTCGTACTGCCGGTCGTAGAATTTCACCAGCGTGGTGAGCGGCGGCGGCGTGTCGCGGACAAGCCCATCCGCCCGCGCCGCTGTCGATCCGATCAGCCCGGCGCCAAAAATCCCGGCCAGAAACAGGGCGGCCGCCACCCCGGCCCGATAATGAAGAGCAATGCTTCTGCGGGAGCGATCATGGGGTCTGGCAAGGCGCATGGACGTCTCTCCGGGTTGCGGCGTCTTAACGCTTTATCAACCTTTCCGATCGGTTAACGCAAAGCCTCATGCAACACAGGGTTAACAGCTAAAATGAGACTAAAATTTTAGAGATTACAGTGCGTTGGCCCTCTGAGCCTATGGCCCCAGGCTCTCGAACACGTCCATGAAATGGTCATGAGCCTGCTGTGTGGGCCAGGGCCGGATAAGCCGGTCGAATCCCGGCAGGTCGAACCCGGCAAGCGTCGGCTCGCCGAAGAATTTGCGCGCTTCATCGGGCGCGAACCCGGCAAGATTGACGGCCTCGAAAAAGGCGGCCTCCCGGTCGGCCTTTTTTATCAGCTTGGTGAGTGCCGCCGGCGCCATGGCCGGTAGGCCGAAGCGGACGTGGATGGCTCCGAGCAGCCGCGCCTCGACATCGCGATAATTGCCGCCCATCGCCGCCTTGAAGGGCGAGATGATGTCGCCCATCACATATTCGGGGGCGTCATGCAGCAGCGCATAGAGCCGACCCTTATCATCGATTTCCGGATCCATCGCGGAAGCGATCTCGAGAACCAGCACCGAATGCTGGGCCACCGAAAACGCGTAGTCGCCCTTGGTCTGTCCGTTCCAGCGCGCCACCCGCGCCAGCCCATGGGCAATATCGGACAGCTCCACGTCGATGGGGGATGGGTCGAGCAGATCGAGGCGGCGCCCGGAAAGCATGCGCTGCCAGGCGCGGGATTGTGCGCGTGCCATTGCCCTCGGTTGCCTCTCTAATCGTCTTCGGAATCGCCGCCCGGCGCGGCAAAACCGTAGCGTGCCCATTGCGGCAGGGCAAGCGAGACGGGGGCACCGGCCACGCTGGCCGTCCCGTCTGTGATCTTGTCGATCCGGGCGATCGCCACAGCCCTCCCATCGAGAACGCTGCCGATCGTCCCCACGGTCTTTCCATTGATGGTCACTGCATCGCCGCGAGCGCCTGCCGTGATCCCCGATACGATCACCGGACGCCGCCGCGCCGTGCCGCGATGCTGCATGCGCGACACCACCTCCTGGCCCACATAGCAGCCCTTCTTAAAATCGACGCCGCCCAGATGATCCATGCCGATATCGTGTGGAAATCCGTCCTCGGCATCGAAATCGGGTCCCATCTCGGCAATGCCCGCCGCAATGCGCGCCTTTGCCTGCCCGTTGCCCTCGATCCAGCCATCAGCCTCGGCAAGACGCGCAATCACCCGATATCCCAATCCCTCGGCGCGCCCGTCGCTATGCACAATCCCCGTCGCGTGCTCTTCCTCCGACCAGCCCACCGCATGAGTTTCGGCCAGCATCTCGATTTCCATCTTGGCGCGCAGCCGATACATCTTCATGCGCTTGAAGAAATTTTCGGCCACCGAAGCCGGCACATCGAGCCAATGGGCGTCGTCAGCCCACCCGATCAGCCCCTCGGCCAGCAGCTTGCCCTGCGGCGCCAGCAGCGCAAACCAGCGCACAATGCCGTCCTCGAGCACCGGCGGGGTCAGTACGTCATGGAGGAGATGGGTCGCATCCGGACCGGAAATTTTAAAGGCTATCCGGTCGGCGCGCTTTTCGATTGTCATTTGCTGGTCTTGCCTTGCTCTGGTGCCATCCGCTAAACCCGGCGTCAGTTGGAAACCCCGAGCCGGAGATATGCCATGAGTCGCCACTTCGATACGATTTTCCGGGGCGGCACGCTGGTCAATCACGACGGCATAGGTAGCGCCGATATCGGGATCATCAAGGGGCGTATCGCCGCCATTGGGTCGCTCTTGTCCGATACCGCCGATAACGATGTCGATTGCACGGGCCTTACCATCCTTCCGGGCGTCATCGATACCCAGGTCCATTTCCGCGAGCCCGGCCTCGACCACAAGGAAGATCTTCAAACCGGATCGCTTTCGGCGGTGATGGGCGGGGTGACCGGCGTTTTCGAGATGCCCAACACCAATCCCCTGACCACGACGCGAGAGACCTTCGAGGACAAGATCGCCCGCGCCACCAATCGCATGCATTGCGATTTCGCTTTCTATATCGGCGGCACGCGCGAAAACATTGCCCAATTGCCCGAACTCGAACGCCTCCCCGGCTGTGCGGGCGTAAAAGTGTTCATGGGCTCGTCCACCGGATCGCTTCTTGTCGCCGACGATGATGGCGTCGAAGCTATCCTGTCGGCCATTTCCCGCCGCGCCGCCTTCCATTCCGAAGACGAATACCGCCTCGAGGACCGCAAGAATTTGCGCGTCGAGGGCGACCCGTCCTCCCACCCCGTCTGGCGCGACCCGCAGGCGGCGCTCCAATGCACCGAGCGCCTTGTGCGTATCGCCCGCAAGACCGGCAAGCGCATCCATGTGCTCCATATTTCGACCAAGGAGGAAATAACCTTCCTCGCCGATCACAAGGACGTCGCTTCGGTCGAAGTCACCCCGCACCATCTGACCCTCGATGAAACCGCCTATACAAGGCTGGGCACATACGCCCAGATGAACCCGCCGGTTCGCGACGCCGAGCACCGCGAGGGCATCTGGCAGGGAGTCGCCAATGGCGTTGCCGACATCTTAGGCTCCGATCACGCCCCCCATACCCGCGAGGAAAAGGAAAAACCCTATCCGTCTTCGCCATCGGGAATGACCGGCGTTCAGACGCTTGTTCCCATCATGCTCGATCACGTCAACGCCGGCCGCCTCAGCCTGCAGCGTTTCGTCGATATGACCAGCCACGGCCCCAATCGCCTGTTCAACCTCGCCTGCAAGGGCAGGGTGGCCGTCGGCTATGATGCCGATCTGACCGTTGTCGACATGAACCGCACCGAAACCATCACCAATGATTGGGTCGCTTCAAAAGCCGGCTGGACGCCCTATGACGGCGTCTCGGTCAAAGGCTGGCCCGTCGGTACCATCATTCGCGGCAACACGGTCATGTGGGAGGGTGAACTCCTCACCCCCGCCCAGGGACAGCCCATCCGCTTCATGGAAACCCTGACCCCAAGCTGAGCACTCACCTCTCCCTTCGGGGGAGAGAGCCTGCCCCGGACGCGATCCGGGGTCGGCGCGAAGCGACGGGTGAGAGGGCCTTTCCCATTACTACGCCAGCGCCATCAGGCTCGCATTGCCTCCCGCGGCTGCCGTGTTGACGCTCGTCGAAACCTCATCGACCAGCAGATCGATGGCAAAAACCGCTTCGCCGCTCGCCAGCGCTTCCGAGGATGAACCCTGAACGGTTACGATTGGGCCGTCCCATTCAGCAACGGACTTGCCGATCTCAGTGACGGTGTCAGCGTCACCCTCCACAAGAACCGCCCGGACTGAACCGGCCACCACGTCCCGCACGATCTCAACTCGCCCCCTGATATCTTCTGGCAGGTCACGGATCACCGATCCCAGATCGCCCGATGCCTGGACCAGCACCTGGTTTCCCGCGGCCAGCCCCGCTGCCAGCCCATGCACAAGCCCGGCCAGCGTCTTGGCGCTGAGCATGATTTTTCCCTTTGGTTTGGTCAGATAGGTGTTCCGCTCACCCACCGGCCCGTCCAGTTCGGAAAACGCGTTGATCGCGGGATGGCTGGCATAGCTCAGTGTTGCGTCAGCGAGGTCGTTCCTGTTGTTTGTCCGCAGCCACTCGGCCAGCGTCACCAGCGTCGGACCGGCCTGCCGCGCCGGCAAGCCCCAGACCGTCTGGCTCGTCGTCTGGACCAGCCGGCGCAGATAGAGCGGCCCGCCCGCCTTGGGGCCGGTCCCCGACAGTCCGTGCCCGCCGAATGGCTGCACGCCCACAACGGCCCCGATCTGGTTGCGGTTGACGTAGATATTGCCCACCTCGATCCTGGTGGTGATTTCGGCGATTGTCGTGTCGATCCGTGTATGCAGCCCGAAAGTCAGCCCATACCCAAGCGCATTGATCTTTTCGAGCAATCCATCAAGGTTCTTGCGTTTGAAGCGCACCACATGCAGCACCGGCCCGAACACCTCGCGGCCCAACTCCGAAATGTCGTTCAGTTCGATCAGCGTCGGGGGCACATACGTGCCCTGAACGGCCAGTTCGGGCAGTTCAAGTTGCGTGATCGCGCGGCCCTTGCCCCGCATGGCCTCGATATGGGCATTGATCCCATCGCGCGCTTCCGCGGTGATCACCGGCCCCACATCGACGGTCAACCGGTCGGGATTGCCGATATCGAGTTGCGCCATCGCGCCCTTGAGCATGTCGAGCGTCTTGTCGGCGATCTCTTCCTGGAGGCAAAGGACCCGCAACGCCGAACAGCGCTGTCCCGCGCTGTCGAAGGCTGAGGCGAGAACGTCGAGCACCACCTGTTCGGTCAGCGCCGAGGAATCCACCACCAGCGCGTTCTGTCCCCCGGTTTCCGCCACCAGCGGGATCGGAGCGCCATTCACCAGCGTCCGTCCCGCAAGCTGGCGCTGGATCAGGCGTGCAACCTCGGTCGACCCGGTAAACATCACCCCGCATGTGGCTTCATGCCCCACCAGCGCTGCGCCCACCTTGCCGTCGCCCGGCGTAAACTGCAGCACATCGGCCGGCACGCCCGCCGCGTGCATGAGATCCACGGCCAGTTGGGCAATCAGCGGTGTCTCCTCGGCCGGCTTGGCGATCACCGGATTGCCCGCCACCAGCGCCGCCGACATCTGCCCGGTAAAGATCGCCAGCGGAAAGTTCCATGGCGAAATGCACACCACCGGCCCGAGCGGGATATGGGTGTCATTGGCGAAGCTCTCTTTGACCTGCTTGCCGTAATAGCGCAGAAAATCGACGGCCTCCCGCACCTCGGCGATTGCGTTGGCCGCGGTCTTGCCCGCTTCGCGCATCGCCAGCGACATGAAGATTTCCATCTGGCTTTCCATGGCGCCCGCAGCGCGCATCAGCATGGCGCCGCGTTCGGCGGGGAGCGTCGCCGCCCATCCCGGAGCGGCCCGTTGTGCTCTCGCCATGATGGAGTCGATCTGCTCGATTGAAGGCTCGATCACCTCGCCCACCACGTCGCGATGGTCTGCCGGGTTGAGCACAGGCCGGGTTTCGCCCTTCGCGTCCTCGGCTTTCGCCAGCCAATTCCGCTCAGCGCCCGCCTTCAGGCTTTTTTCCAGGGCCCGAAGCACCTGCTCGTTGGACAGATCGATGCCGCGCGAATTGCGCCGCCCGGCCGCCAGGATGTCCCTTGGCAGATCGATCTGCTCATGGGGAGCGCCAACCGGTGAGATCTGCCGCGCGATCTCCACAGGGTCGGCGATCAGTCGATCCACGGGCACGTCCTCGTCGGCAATCTGGTTGACGAAGCTCGAATTGGCCCCATTTTCGAGCAGCCGCCGCACCAGATAGGCCAGCAGCGTCTCGTGGCTCCCCACAGGCGCGTAGATGCGGCAGGGCCGGTTCAGCTTGTCCTTGGGCACCACCTGTTCGTAAAGCGGTTCACCCATGCCGTGCAGGCACTGAAACTCATAGCTGCCGATCTTGAAATCGGTCCCGGCCAACTCGTAAATCGTCGCCATGGACTGGGCGTTGTGGGTCGCAAACTGCGGAAACACCACATCGCGCGCGCCCAGCAGCTTTTTGGCGCAGGCGATATAGCTCACATCGGTATGCACCTTGCGGGTGAACACCGGAAAGTCTTCAAGCCCGTCCATCTGCGCGCGCTTGATCTCGCTGTCCCAATAGGCGCCCTTGACCAGCCGCACCATGATCCGGTGTCCCGAGCGCCTGGCCAGATCGATGATCCAGTCCAGAACGAACGGGCAGCGCTTGGAATAGGCCTGCACGACAAACCCGATGCCGTTCCACCCATCGAACGCCGGATCGGTAGCCAGCGCTTCGAGCAGGTCGAGCGAGAGTTCGAGCCGGTCCATCTCTTCAGCGTCGATGTTGAGCCCGATATCGTAGGACTTGGCCAATCCCGCCAGCTCCTTGAGCCGTGGCAGCAACTCGGCCATCACGCGATCATACTTCGTGCGGGCATAGCGCGGATGCAGCGCCGACAACTTGATGGAAATACCCGGCCCGGCATAGGGGCCCTTTCCCGCAGCGGCTTTGCCGATGGCATGGATCGCGCCGACATATTCGGCCATATACCGCTCGGCGTCGTGCGCGGTGGTCGCTGCCTCTCCCAGCATATCGTATGAATAGCCGAACCCCTTGGCCTCCCACGATCTGGCGTTCTTGAGCGCCTCGCCGATGTCCTGTCCGGCGACGAACTGTTCCCCCAGCATGCGCATCGCCATCTTCACGCCGGCCCGGATCACCGGCTCGCCTGACCGCGCGACGATCCGCGACAACGCATTGGACAATCCCGATTCATCGACGGGCGTGACCAGCTTGCCCGTCACCACCAGCCCCCAGGTCGCCGCGTTGACGAACACCGATCGGTCGAGCCCGAGATGCTTTTGCCAGTTCCCCGGCGCGATCTTGTCGGCAATCAAAAGGTCACGGGTGGAGTTATCCGGCGTCCGCAACAGCGCTTCGGCCAGGCACATCAGCGCGATGCCCTCCTGGCTCGACAGCGCATATTCATGCATCAGACCTTCAACCCCGCCGCCATTGCCCTTGGCGCGGATGCCTCTGACGGCCTTTTCCGCGGTGGCGCGAATGATCTTCGCCTGGCTCGGTTCAACGGCCGCTGCATCGATCAGGGACGGAACCACTTGGGGTTCAGCCAGCCGATAGGCCGAAGTGATCGCTTCGCGCAATGCCGTGTCGGTCTTGAGGGGACGATCCGAAAACGCTTCAAACGGGGAAGTGTGGGATGTCGGTATGGACATGACGTCTCCTCTGGCCCGGGATGCGGGGCATATGCTGTGAATGCTGCGGAAACTAAGGGAGTTCCTTCGGAGGTCTAGGAGATAAGCGGGGGCGATGTTCGTAAAAAACACGAAATAACAGCCAATAAAGCCACAATGATACGGAATTGTCTGCTGTATGTCGTTTCCACGACGTGTGTGAGGCGGACTTACGGACGATTCTGCACCAGCGCCGCCATATTGCCGCTCCAGTGTTTCCTCTCTAAAAGCTTGACCCTATGAGCGAGACGACCCCACCACAAATCGGCCCGGTGATCCAGATGGCCCGCAAGGCACGGCATCTGACGCTCGAGCAATTGGCCAAGCTCTCCGGCGTGTCGCGCTCCATGCTCAGTCAGATCGAGCGCAGCGAGACCAATCCCACATTCGCCGTGGTCTGGAGCCTCACCCAGGCCCTCAATATCGAATTTTCCGATCTCGTATCCGGCGATGCGGTGGCCCGCAAATCGGCGCTTATCGACATTGTCCCCGCCGATCATGTGCCACTCATCGCATCTCCCGATGGCGCCTGCCGGCTCAAAATTCTCTCCCCGCCCGCCCTCGCTGGCAAGACCGAATGGTATCAGGTCGAAATCGAACCTGGCGGCGCCCTCGTCAGCGCGCCCCACGCCCCGCGCACCCGCGAACATTTCACCGCTCTCACCGACGGCATCGCCATCACCAGCGGCGAAACGACCACCGCCCTGACCGCCGGTGAAGTCGCGCGCTACGCCGCCGACGTGCCCCACGCCATATCCAACACCTCGGACACCGTCGCCAGTGGTTGGCTCGTGGTTCTCTACAACTGACTTTTCCCGCTTCCCGGTTGAAATTCATCGGCGCCACACCCTCACCGTCATCCCGGACCTGATCCGGGATCCAGTACCCCCAGCGCTTCCGTTTTCCCACACACCGCAACCTCCCCATGTCCGTCACCGTTAGACCATCCAATACCCATTGACGTAAATTCCAATATATCGGAAAATGCCTCCAACAAAAAGGAGTGGCCATCATGATGGACGGTTTTGCCCAGCACCTCAGCCAGACCCTCGACGGCATTCGCCAAGAGGGACTTTTCAAGTCCGAAATGGTCATCGGTTCGGCTCAGAAGGGCGAAGTGACTGTTGGCGGCCGCACCATGGTCAATCTGTGCGCCAACAATTATCTCGGCCTTGCCAACGACCCCGAAGTCGTCGAAGCCAGCGCCAGGGCGCTGGAAAAATACGGCTCGGGCATGGCGTCTGTCCGCTTCATCTGCGGCACACACGAATTGCACAAAGAACTCGAACAGACCGTCGCCCGCTATCTCGAAAAGGACGATGCGATTCTGTTCGGCTCGTGTTTCGATGCCAATGGCGGCATTTTCGAAACCCTGCTTGGCCCCGAAGACGCCGTGATTTCCGACACGCTCAATCACGCTTCGATCATCGATGGCGTGCGCCTCTCCAAGGCCCGGCGCTATCGTTTTCAAACCTCCGACATTGACGATCTGCGCCTCCAGCTTCAGGCCGCCGACGACGATGGCGCACGCTTTAAGTTGATCGTCACCGATGGCGTCTTCTCCATGGACGGCTACATCGCCAGGCTGCCCGAAATCTGCGACCTCGCCGAAGATCACAAGGCCGCTGTCCTGATCGACGAATGCCACGCCACCGGTCATCTGGGCGAAAAGGGCAGGGGCACGCCGGCCCTCACCGGCGCCGGAAACCGCGTCGACATCATCTCGGGGACTTTCGGCAAGACCCTCGGTGGCGCCATGGGCGGCTTCATCGCCGGACCTCAGCCGGTCATCGACCTGCTGCGCCAGCGCGCCCGTCCTTACCTCTTTTCCAACGCGCTGCCGCCCTCGGTGACCGCTGGCGCCATCAAGGCTATCGAAATCGCCGAAAAGGCCGACGACCGCCGCACCACGCTCGATCGCCATACCAAACGCTTCCGCGCGGCGCTTGCCGATGCCGGCTTCGATCTGGTGCCCGGCGAAACTCCGATCATCCCCGTCATGCTCCACGATGCGGTCAAGGCGCAAGGCATGGCCAAGGCCCTCCAGGACAAGGGCGTTCTGGTTTCCGCCTTCTCCTTTCCCGTCGTGCCAAAAGGCAAGGCCCGCATCCGCACCCAGATGTCGGCCGGGCTATCGGACGACAACATCTCGTTTGCCATCGACGCTTTCATCGGCGCCGGAAAAGACCTCGGCATAGTCTGATCCACGCAGCTTCCGCCCCTTGCTCCCTCTCCCTTGGGGGAGAGGGTTGGGGTGAGGGGGCCTTCGCCACGATCACAGCTTACGGAAACAAGTCTCATGACCCGCACCATGAAAGCCCTCGTCAAGGCCAAGCCCGAACCGGGCCTTTGGATGGAAGACGTGCCGGTCCCGCAGATCGGCCCCGACGACGTTCTCGTCAAGGTCGCCAAGACCGGCATTTGCGGCACCGATCTGCACATCTACAAATGGGACAACTGGGCCCAGGGCGCCGTTCCCGTACCCATGACCGTTGGCCACGAATATTCGGGCACCATTGCCGAACTTGGCGCCAACGTGACCCACCTCCAGATTGGCCAGCGCGTCTCGGGCGAGGGCCACGTCATCGGGTTCAAATCCCGCGCCAGCCGGGCAGGGCGCTTCCATCTCGATCCCGAAACCAAGGGCGTCGGCGTCAACCTCCCGGGAGCCTTCGCCGAATACGTCAAAATCCCCGCCTTCAACATCGTCCCGCTCCCCGACAGCGTGGACGACGAGCTGGCGTCCATCCTCGACCCGCTCGGCAACGCCGTCCACACGGCCCTGGCCTTCGATCTTGTGGGTGAAGATGTCCTGATCACTGGCGCCGGCCCCATCGGCATCATGAGCGCGGCGGTGGCCAAACATGTCGGCGCCCGTCACGTCGTCATCACCGACCCCAACGACAATCGGCTCGAGCTCGCCAAAAAAACCGAACCCAGTGTCACAACCGTCAACACCGCCGACGATCTGCGCGCCGTCGCCAAGTCGCTGGGCATGAACGAAGGCTTCGATGTCGGATTTGAAATGAGCGGCGCCCCCGCCGCCATGGCCACGCTCGCCGATCATCTCGTCATGGGTGGCAAGATCGCCATGCTCGGCCTGCCCTCAAAGCCTTTCGAATACGACTTCGCCAAGATGGTCCTGAAAATGCTCACCATCAAAGGCATCTATGGCCGCGAGATGTTCGAGACCTGGCACAAGATGCTCGCCATGCTCCAGTCCGGGCTCGATATCCGGCCCGTCATCACCAATCGCTTTCCCGCGGATCAATTCGACACCGCCTTTCAGTCAGCGATTCAGGGTGGGGCAGGCAAGATCGTTCTGGAGTGGTGAAACTGAGCAAACGGTAAGGTAACCGCCGTAAATTCACCTTATATGGCACATTAACAACCACTCCGATCGTTCCGACCTCCAGTCGAAAGTGCCGCCATGAGCCCCGTTACGCCCAAGATCCGCCGCGCCCTGATGCTGGTCAATCCCAACGCGAGGCGCGGCAGCGAGGCCGTGGAGCCGATAGCAAAACGGCTGCGCTTTCTGGGCCTTGAGGTGACCATCGAACGCTTCGAAACCCCCGACGAACTGGCCGCCGACATCGCCCGCCGCCGCCACGAAGTGGATCTGGTGGTCGTGTGCGGTGGCGATGGAACGATGAACGCTGCGGCACCCGCCATCATTGAAACCGGCCTGCCCATGGGCGTCATTCCCATGGGCACAGCCAACGATCTGGCCCGCACGCTCCACATTCCCGAAAATTTCACCACGGCGGCTGACATAATCGCAGCGGGCCACACCCGCACCATCGATGTCGGTCTGGTCAACGGCCGCCCCTTCTTCAACGTCGCGAGTATCGGGCTCTCCGCCGAGCTGGCAAACAAGCTCGACAAGGGCACAAAGCGCCGCTGGGGCAAGCTGGGCTACGCGATGACCGCCCTCAAGATCGCCTCGACCGTCCATCCCTTCCACGCCGATATCGTCAGCGCCAGCGGCACCTCCAAGGTCAAGACGCTCCAGGTCGCGGTCGGCAATGGCCGCTATTATGGCGGCGGCACTGTCGTTGAAGCCGACGCCACCATCGATGACGGCACGCTCGATCTCTACAGCCTCGAAGCCCGCGACGTCTGGCAACTGGTCACAATGCTTGGCGCCTTCCGTCGCGGCACCCATGGCACATGGCGCGAAGTGCGCACCGAAAAATGCGTCGCCTTCGAACTGCGCACCGCAGAACCCATGGACGTCAATGTCGATGGCGACATCATCACAAAAACGCCTGCCCGCTTCGAAATCCGCCCCAAAGCCATCACCGTCTTCGTGCCGGAAGGTAACGCGGCCGCATAAAGCCTTGCCAAACCGCCATCTGCTCTGCCATCGAAGAGGCAATCACAGCGGATGGCAAAATGCCCAGACCCAAGCTCCATTCTGACGATACCATCCTGGCTGCCGCCCAGAAGGTGCTTCTGACCAAGGGCCCTTCAAGCTTCACCCTCACCGATGTGGCCAACGAAGTCGGCATTTCGCGCGCTGCCCTCATCCAGCGCTTCACCGACAAGAAAACCCTTCATTTCAAGGTCATGGAGCGTTCCACTCAGGAAGTGCGCGACTATTTCGCCTCTGCCTCGCGCCAGACCGGCTTGCAGCCGCTCTGGGCCATGCTCATCGACCTGATCGATGGCATGGGGACAGGGGATGATTTCGCCGGCTATCTTCTGCTTGAGTGGAATGACGTCGTCGATGACGACCTCAACGCCCTGGCCCGCGAGCGCAATCGTCTCGTTCTTGTCGCCATTCGTGATCGGCTTCCCGCAAGCCCCCATGATCGGGATATGGCGGCATCCTTGATCCAGTCGGTCATCCAGGGTGCCTGCATGCAATGGCTGATCGATAAACAGGGACCGCTCAGCACTTTCGTTGTCGATCAGACCCGCCACATTCTGTCGGTGCTCTATCCCGATCACCATTTCGATTGACGAATATAGATAGCTGACTTAGGTCAGCTATCATGTCACACGATCCCGTCGCCCGCTTCCGCCGGTTTTCCCGCGCCGTCACCTCCGAAATTGGCGCGCTTGACGATTCCTTTCTCGGACGCGGACGGCCGCTCGGCTCGGCCCGCGTGCTCAACGCCATCGGGCATGGCCGCACCGACATTACCCAGCTCCGCGACTATCTCGCTCTCGATTCGGGCCTGATGAGCCGCCTGCTGCGCGGTCTGGAGGACGAGGGGCTCGTACAAACCCGCCCCGACCCCCGGGATGGCCGCCGCCGCATTCTGGCGTTGACCGCTGCCGGCCTGGCTGAATTTGCCGCCTATGAGCATATTTCCAACGCTCGTGCCGAGGCGCTTTTGGCCCGGCACTCCCACCCGGAGGCGCTGCTGGCCGCCATGGATCTGGTCGCCTCCGCCCTGGGCCGCGACCGCATAATCCTGGCGGAAGTCGATCCGCGCAGTGAGGAGGCGCGCTTTTGCCTGCATCAATATTACGAGGAACTGGCGCGCCGCTTCGAGGAAGGTTTTGATGTAAAACGCTCGGCAGACCCCGACGCAATCGACATGATCCGCCCGCGCGGCGCGTTCATTCTCGCCATGTCCGACGGCCTGCCCATCGGCTGCGTCGGCCTCAAGGGCACAACAAAGGGTTACGCCGAAATCAAGCGCCTCTGGGTCGCGCCCTCTGCGCGCGGCCTCGGCCTCGCCCATCGTCTCATGGCATCGGTGGAAATCGCCGCTCGTGAGCTCGACATCGCCCGGCTGCGCCTCGACACCAACCGCGCACTGCCCGAGGCCATCGCCATGTACCGCAGAACCGGCTGGACCGAGATCGACCGTTTCAACGACGACCCCTATCCCGACTTCTTCTTCGAGAAACACCTCTAGCATCGGCCGCACATCAAGCTCCACCGCAGCCAACCCCGGCCGTCTCCCACAATCCAGCAGCCGGCAGCGCAGCCGTTTCCCCACCCTCAAATCCCCCCACCGTCACCCCGGCCCTTGAGCCGGGGTCCAGTACACTCAGAGCCCAAGATTGGCCCTGCGAACGCCTCCCACCTGGCCCATCGCAGCGCCCAAACCGCCCCACTTGATAATAACCAACGCGACTGTTATATATCTCGCGCATCGATCCCAGATGCAGCCCGATAAAACAGATCCTGTCATCGCCATGCCTTCTGCCGTCCACACCGGAACAGCGGCCGCCTCGCCGCGCGCCGCAAAACCGCAATTCGCCCTCGATCTCGACAGTCTCGCTTTCGAGCGTCTGTGCGCGTCCGGCGGCCCGGCGCTGTCCTATCGCGCGCTGTTCTCGCCCCATGCCGATCTGCCCAAAGACCTCAGGCGGTGGGGCGATCGTCATGGTATCGAGTTGCGCCGCCTGACGCTCAAATCGCGCGATCGCGGCACCCGCTCGGAAAAATTCCTCTTTGCGCTCCCCGATGGATACGCCATAGAAACCGTGCTCATTCGCCGCCACGATGGCTACACGGCCTGCGTTTCCTCACAGGTCGGCTGCGCCTTCGCCTGCCGCTTCTGCGCATCGGGGCAGGCTGGCCTGAAACGCAACCTGACGCCCGGCGAAATCGTCGAGCAGATCGTCCGTCTCGGCCCAAGGGTCAACCGCATCGTCTTCATGGGCATCGGCGAGCCGCTCAACAATTACGACAATGTCCTCAAGGCCATCCGCATCCTGCGCGACAGGGCAGGGCTCGCGCTGCCCGCTTCAGGCATGACCATTTCCACCATCGGCATCCCCAAAGCCCTCAAGGCACTGCGCGAGGAACATCTCAAGATCAATCTCACCATCTCCCTGCACGCAACGACGCAGGAAACCCGGGCCGCGCTCATCCCCGGTGCCCGGAAGCACGAAATCGGCGAAGTCGTCGCCCGCGCCCTGGCATGGGCCGACCGCCACAACCGCACGGTCACCTTCGTCTACCTGCTCCTTCCCGGCATCAACGACACCCGTGCCGATCTCGACCGTCTTTGTGCATTGTTTGCCGGCCAGCCGGCCCGCATCAACCTCATGCGCTGGAACCCGGTCGATGGCGTCGCGCTGGCCCGAACCGACGACACCACGCTCGCCACCTTCCGCCATGGTCTCGAACGCGCCGGCATCCCCGTCGTCGTGCGCGACACCCAGGGCCGCGACATCACCGCCGCCTGCGGTCAGCTCTGGCTGCGCGATCTCAATGGCTCACCGCTCGCAACGGCCTGACTGCCACCATCTTACGCTCGATAAAGCCAACGGCGGCGGGCTCAGCGTATCGGCACGAAACCGCCCCGGCAGCTTTCGAAACGGCCATCTTGCCTTCCGGCGTGTCGAGCAGGGTCAGCAAGTCGCCGGGCAGTGGCGAAAAGTCGACACCATGTTCGGCGACCAGCCCGGCGAACTGCTCGGGCGTGACAAGGATTACCCGGTGTCCTTGCCCGATCAGCCCGCGCGCCAGCGCGATATAGGGCTGAACGTCGCCGCGCGTACCCATTGTGGTGATGGCAATGCGATACATGTTCTCAGCCCTGTTGGGTGCTTGCGGCGCTATCGGCATAAAGCCACGCCAACCGATCCAGGAACCACAACTGCCCGCCCACCATCATTACGACGCCCAGCATAGTCGCCCATGCATCGAGCCAGTAAAGACCCCCAATCAGCGGCACAACGCCGAGACTGCTCCCCGCCACGATCCAGAATGTTGCGCGTGCGTGATGGTGAGGCAGTGGCGCCTCCTTGCGCTTGAGCCACAACCGCTCCCCCATGATCGCCCGCGTTTCCCATCGGCCGATATCTGTCGCGGGCGAAAAGATCCTTGTGTTGAGAAAGAGAAATCCCACCACCATGGCAATGGGAATCAGAGACCACCAGCCGACCCATTCACGCGACCACACGGCCAGGGCAAACGCGGGAACGCTCATCAGCCGCGTCCACACGCTCCACGGATTGGCATGACGCTCCCAGGAATCGTCGCTCATGCCCATGCCCGCCTCTATTGCCTTGTCCAGCCGCATATTTGGTCTCCTGTCTGACCTGCCCCCAAAACTGCGCCCAAGCTGCCGGCCGGCTCGCCCTCATCATGCCTATTGCGCGCGAAATTGCGCCTTTTTGCCGTAATCCCCTAGGTCTCTCTTTGCGGTTCGCGCGTGGCCGGCCTGATAGCCAGCCTCGTCCAACCGGTATGGGCGCGATCGCGCAGGCCGCGGCTCGGCTCCAGCGGCAGTCCCGCCCTCTGATCGGTTTTTCCTTCAAGACCCACGGCTCACCCGCGGACCTTCTCCCGAACCTCATCTCGGCTCACCCTCTGGACCTGCGCCACTGGCAATGTCATTATGCCTCCACCATACAAACCGACGGTCGGTTTTTCAAATGATGAATGCAACAATCACGACACGCCGCAAGAATCTGTCACCCGAAGCCCGCCGGGCCCAATTGATCGACTGCGCGCAGGCCCTGTTCGCAACCAAGGGTTACGAGGCCACGACCATCGGCGATGTCATGGCCATGGCAGGCGTTTCAAAAGGTGGTTTCTACCACCATTTTCAATCCAAGGAGGCGCTGCTCGAGGCGCTGGCCGGGCGGTTTGCGCTACAGGCTTTGGCCGCCATGCAGCCGATTCTTGAAGATCCCTGGCTCGATCCGTTCACGCGCCTCAACCGCATCCTCCGCCAGTTGCGCCTCCGCAAGGGCGAAGCCGCCCCCGATGTGGGCAAGGCGTTCGACGCCGCGTTCCAGCCGGGAAACATCGTGCTGTTCGATCGCGTCCGCCGAGCGGTCACGGCAATAGTGGCTCCCGTCATCTCCAAAGTCATCGTCGACGGCGTGGCGGAAAAGGTCTTCGACGTGCCCGATCCCGACAGCTGCGTCGAAATCATCCTCAATCTCAACGCAGCCGCATATGACGCGGTCGCAGCCGCCATGGCCGAGCGCGACAGGGGAGAGCGTGGCCCGGCTCTCGAAAGGCTTTATCGCATGATGGAGATGCAGGGGATTGCGGTCGACCGACTTTTGGGCCTGCCGGACGGTTCGCTGACCTGGATCGAGCCGGGAACGCTGGAAAAGATCCTGCAACTGCCCGCGGGCAAGTCATCCACGCGGTAACGGCAAGAGCCTACTGCAGCACTCTGTCCAGCGTGTATTCACCATTGCTGATTCGATCCGGGATGTTCCCGATCAGCTTTGCAACGGCTTCTTCGCCGTAATCGCGGACCAGCGTGGCGATCGCCGCAAACAGCGCAGCGTGGGCCAGAGCTTCCGTATCGACACCATCGGTATCGGCCGAATTCCAGGCTTCCGCCAGATATTCGAGAGCGATCTGGCGCTCTTCCTGCTCGGCCTCGATGGCAGCGGATTCGGTGGGAAACGGAAATGTGGTGCGCGTCGTCATGACCGCTAGTTAACATGCCTTTGGGGCGCTGCTAAGAGGAAATGACCAATTGGTTAACGTGTCGCATCAAATTCGTTCGGAGCGCGACATAGAGGGGGAACAGGAAGGGAAGCCTATTCGGCGTATCGCTGGTGAATGTCGCGCGCCAGCACGTCCCCTTCGGTCAACAACCGGGTTATGGCGACCTCGGCCGACGGCGTGCAACTTCGGTAAAAACGGGCATAGGCTTCATATCCCGCGTTGAACGCTCCCGCCAGCCGCGCCCGGCGATCCTCGTCAGGTTCGTCCAACTCGATCAGCTCCGCCATCTGCCCTCGCCAGTCGGTCACCTGATCGCCGCACAGGGGAGCCAGCATATAGAGCGATCCCAGGATTTCAGACAGCCGCTCCATTTGCCCCTGATAGGGTGGATCGACGGCCAGGGCGGGGAAGGGGGCGGCAGTGATCGCCGCGACAAACAGCCACCGGAAAAGTTTCATTGGTCCACCCTCGCCAGCCCAAGACATTGCACGCAGGCATGAACGATCTCGGCGAGATGGTCGGTGGTGCGATAGGACTGAACCTCATCCACATGGACCCAGTCCCAATCGCTGATTTCGTGGCTCGTCACCGGCGCGCCCATCGGGCAGTGGGCGGCGAACACCGCAAGGGTGTAGGTCTTGGCGCCTTCTCCCACCGTTTCAACGAGCACCTGAACAGGGTCGGCAACCAGAAGCCGCGTTTCTTCGAACAATTCGCGTTTGACGCACTCGAGCAGGGTTTCCCCGGGCTCCATCCGTCCACCCGGAAACGTCCACAGCCCCAGGAAGGGCGCGTATGCGCGCTGGATCAGCAACACCTGATCGCCATTGAAAAGCCCGATCGAGCAGGCGTCGGGCTTCATGTGCTCGCTGCCATCGCTATAGTGGTGGGGAACGGAGACCAAAGACTCATGTGCGGACGATACGCGGTTACCTTGCCAGACGAGGCGATGCGCCAGATTTTTGCTACCGACAATCTAATTCAGTCCGTGCCGCGCTACAACATCGCTCCCACTCAGCCCGTCATTGCCATCTGGGTCGACGACGCCATGCGCCGCACCGCAAAGCTGGCGCGCTGGGGGCTGGTGCCGGGATGGGTCAAGGACCCGCGCGAGTTTCCGCTTCTGGTCAATGCCCGCGCCGAAACCATGGCCACAAAGCCCGCCTTCCGCGACTCGGTAAAACACAAGCGCTGCGTCCTGCCCGCCTCGGGCTATTACGAATGGCAAACGCTGCCCAACGGCAAAAAACAGCCCTATTACATCACCCTCAAGGACGATGAGCCTTTGGCGTTGGCCGGGCTCTATTCGAGCTGGATGGGGCCCGATGGCGAAGAGATCGACACGGTCGCGACCATAACGGTGCCCGCCGGGCCCGATGTCGCTCATATCCATGACCGTATGCCCGCCCTGATGCGGGGCGGCCAGATCGATTCCTGGCTCGACACGAAAAACATGCGATTCGCCGAGGTCGAACCCTTCGTGGTGCCACAGCCGGAGGGCTCCATGGCCTTTCATCCCGTTTCGGTGCGCGTTAATTCCGCCTCAAATGAAGGTCCCGATCTCATCGAGCCGGTCAGCGAAGCGCTCGATGATGGCACCGGTGACAAGTCTATGACAGTCAAGGCAAAAAAGTCGACGCAACTCGATCTTTTTTGACGTTTCGGGCCGGAACCGGTTCCTCGATTGTCCGTTCTTGGGGCAGGAATTTTCGCGTCGAAATGTCGATTTGACACAAACGCACTCGATTTTTTCGTCAAGCCTTGTTATTTATCGCTCGTGGCACCAAATGCGGTGTCCCGAGGTCAGGCTGGAGAACGGCAATGGTAACACAAACTGCATGGACACGCCTGACCGCGTCCGAGGACACCTGCGTACGATTTAAGCTCAAACGTACCGGTCTCATGTGTCGCTCCTGGATGTGGCGCGTATAGCGGCTGACAACTAGCCCCTTCGCCCCGTCACAAGACCCTCACATTAGACTGTTAGCAACCGCTCAGGGCTGGGCGGAATCGCGTATCGCAGAGTGTTTCGATCATGACCAAGCCAATCGTTATTTCAGTTGCCGGTGAACCCCAGGGCGTCGTTGTCCCCAACGGCCCGGACTTCCGCTTCATGGCGGTCAAGCTGGGCGTTTTTCCGCTCGATGGCCGGATTTTCCAGTCCATTGATGCCGCTCGCGCCGCCGCCGAAGCCGTGGTCGAGGGTGCGGCCGAACTCGCAGGTTCGCTCGAACCCAATGACGGCAATGACAGCGGGCTCGTTGCCTGAAGCGCGACAAGACAAGACAAGACAAGTTAAGCCAGTCTCCAACGCGCTTAGCTGCTTTGGAGAGACCCCCGGATCACCCGCTCACACAACAGCCTGATGGCGCCGCGCACCGCCGCGCCGTCGGGCGATTTCGCCAGTATTCCGCTGCCCGCTGCGAGCAGGACCGCTGCAAGCTGGTCGGGCATCGCGATTCCCGCATCGGCAAGAGCCTTGCCCAGCCGCGCCAGAATCGCATCGTCGACTTCCTTGAATTTTCGGCCCAGCCGATGTGGTTCGCTCACCAGTTCATCGGCGTGCGGCGAGCCCTCGAGCATGTCGGCAATCGAACCGTACATCTCGGCCATGGCGTTGCCCACCCGCTCTTCAAGCGGCGCGTCGATATCGAAGGCCCGGTCGAATGTCTCGGCCTTGTCCAAGACCAGATCTTCGATCAGCGCGTCGAACACCGCTTCCTTGTCTGAAAACTGGGCGTAAAGCGTGGGCTTGGCGATCCCGGCCGCCTTGGCGATGGCTTCCATCGTCGCAGCCCGCAATCCGGTCTTGAGCATCACCGCGCGCGCCGCCTCAAGGATGCGGCGGCGCTTTTCCAATACGCGCGGGGAGGGAGTGGACAAAAGCAAATGCTCCTATTGAACGTTTTGAACGAATAACGTATATATCGTTCAAGTTTCAATCGATCGGACACATATCATGACAGACCGCGTTCTTCTCACCGGAATTTCCGGCTTCCTGGGCGGCCATGTAGCGCTCGAACTGCTCGGAGCCGGTTATACAGTGCGCGGCAGCGTGCGCAATCTTTCGCGGACCGACAAGGTCAGGGCTACGCTCCAGCGCGCGGGCGCGGACATCTCGCGTCTCGAATTTGTCGCGCTCGATCTGGAACGCGACAAAGGTTGGGACGAGGCCATGGAAGGCGTGCGTTTTCTTCAACACACGGCTTCTCCTTTCGTGCTGCAGATGCCTCCCGACAAGAACGAACTGATCCGTCCGGCCGTCGAGGGCACCGAGCGCGCGCTCAATGCCGCTCTGGCTGCCAATGTTGAGCGCGTCGTACTCACCTCCTCCATGGCAGCCATTGCCTATGGGCACGACAAATCCCGAACCGCGCCATTCACCGCCAACGACTGGACAAATCTCGAGGGTAGGGGCGTCACTCCTTATACAGAGTCAAAGACGTTGGCCGAACGCCGCGCCTGGGAGATCATGCGCGCCGCCGGCCGCGAAACCGATCTTGCAACCATCAACCCTTCGGGGATTTTCGGCCCGCTGCTCGATGAGGATCCGGGCACCTCGGCGACTCTTGTGCAGCGCCTGATGAACGGGTCGGTTCCAGCCGCGCCGCGCATTCCCCTCGTTGCCATCGACGTACGTGATGTCGCCAGGGCTCACCTCGCCGCCATGATCTCGCCTGAGGCCGGTGGCCACCGTTTCCCGATGGGCGAACGCACGATGTTTTTTGCCGAGGTTGCCGCAATCCTGCGCCAGGCGTTCCCCGCCCACGCCCGAAAGATTCCGCGGCGCGAACTGGCGGACTGGATGGTCCGCATCTACGGGTTGTTCGACAAGGATGTGCGCTCCAATCTGGGTGAACTGGGCGTTCTCAAGCGTCTCGACTCCTCGGCTGCGACGCGCCTGCTCGGCCGCGAGCTGATCCCGGCCGACGCATCGTTCATCGCCACCGGCGAGAGCCTTATCGCGCACGGATTGGTCTAGGCTGTAGTGACGATTTAATGTTTTGGGATTCCCACATCGCGGCAAATCAGATTCAACGCTGACTTTTGGGAGGTCAGCGATGGATGGCGAGATTTTACGCGACGATCAGTGGGAACAGATCAAGCCGTTTGTCCCGGGCGGTCGCAAGGGCAAGCGCGGCCCACGTAGTGATGGGCGTCGGTTTTTCAATGCGCTTTTGTGGATGGCCCGGTCTGGTGGCCGCTGGCGCGATCTGCCCGAAGACCGGTTCGGTCCTTACCAGACGGTCAAGCGGCGCTATTACCGCTGGATCGAGATGGGCGTGTTTGATCGTCTGTTCGAGGCGGTCGCAAACGCTCCCGATCTCGAATGGTTGGCCATCGACGCCACAGTGATCCGCGCCCAGGCCCAGGCCGCAGGGGCGCGGCGAAAAAGGGGGGAGCGCAAACCCAGGCTCTCGGTCGCTCCCGTGGCGGTTTCGGCACCAAGCTCCATGCCGTAGTTGATGCGCTTGGCCTGCCGGTCCGCTTTGCGCTCGGGCCGGGTCAGCAAAATGATATGGCACCCGCCTGCGATCTGGTCGCCGGACTGGCCGCGGGCAAAGTTCTCGCCGACCGGGCCTATGACGCCGATAGCCTCCATGATGTCATTCTCGATGAAGGCGGCGAGCCAGTGATCCCGCCCCGCCGCCACCGCAAATACCAACATGGCTACGACAAGATCGCCTATCGGCAACGCTGGGGCATCGAAGGTTTTTTCGCCAAGCTCAAGCAGTGGCGCCGCATCGCAACTCGATATGACAAGCGAGCCGCCCACTTCCTAGGCTTCGTCAAAATTGCCAGCGTCATGCTGTGGCTTAAATGATTAAATCGTCACCACAGCCTAGACACCGATCCCGAAATACCCCAGCGCATCCCCGATTTCGTCTTCCTCGTAGCCGAGGTGCGAAAGCAGCACGCGTTCCAATGCGTCGTTGATCTCGGTTGCGCTGGCAAAATTTGCGGCGTTCGGCTCTCGCACCAGCGCGTTGAGCGCCGCGATAAGCTTGACCAGCAGATTGTGCACGATCTCATGCTCGGCCTGCAGCCGGTCGGTGACCTTCTTCCAGGCTTGACCCTTCTCCGACAGCGCGGGAAAGATGTGCGCGTCCTCGATTGAATGGTGCATATGGACGGTTTGGCAATGCTGGCCGCACAGATTGCCGAACTGGCGATAGTTCGAAACCATCGTCAGGGCTTCTGCCTCCGCCTCGACCTCTTTGACCGTTTTCTCGCCCGCCATCACCTGATCGATCATCGTGCGCAGCACTTTGACGTTTTCACGCAGATGATCGTGGATCATTTTCAGGTGCTGGCCCGGCGCGCGCTGGCTGGCCGTCAGATTTTCCAGCTTGGGCGCGCGCGGCCGCGTGGAATCGTCGAGAAACGCAATATCGAGAAGCATGGCAGTGTCAGAATCCATTAAACTCGACCCAATTTAGGCATTACGACGCCAATTTCTACCCCAGCACTTTCCCGGGGTTGAGTATGCCCTTCGGGTCGAGCGCCGACTTGATCGCCTTCATCATTTTTAGCGCCACGGGGTCTTTCACCTGCTTGAGCAGCCCGGTCTTGAGTTGCCCTATTCCGTGCTCGGCCGATACCGATCCATCCAATTCGCCCACAACGGCGTAAACCGCGTCGTGCACAGCTCCGGCGCCATCCATAAAGGCCTTGCCGTCCGCCCCTTCGGGCTGGGAAAAATTGAAATGGATATTGCCATCGCCAAGATGCCCGAACGGCACGGGCCGGATACCGGGCACAGCCTTCTGTGCCGCCTCGCTTCCCCGCGCGATCAGTTCGGGCACCGCGGCAACCGGAACCGAAACGTCGTGCTTGATCGAAGCTCCTTCGCGTGACTGCACCTCGCTCATCTGCTCGCGCGCATTCCAGAACGCTTCGCGCTGGCCCAGTGTTTCGGCAATCACCCCATTGCTCACCAGCCCGGCCTCGAACGCCCTTTCGACCGCCTGCGATAGCCCGCCCGCCGCGCCGCCCCTGGGCACGGAAATCTCCACGAGCACATACCAGTCCGACATCTCCGCCGTCGGATCCTGCGCCATCATCTTGTGCTTGAGTTGAAAATCGATGCCGATGCGCGGCATCAATTCAAACGCCGTCAGCGTATTGCCCGCCCGCGCCCGCATCGTCGTGAACAGCTCGAGCGCCGCCTCGGGGCTTGCCACATTGAGCAGCGCCGTCTCATGCGCATCGGGCTTGGGAAACAGTTTTACGGTCGCCGCCGTAATGACCCCCAGAGTGCCTTCCGACCCAACAAGCAGGTCTTTCAGGTCATAGCCGGTATTGTCCTTGCGCAGCGCATTGAGCCCTTTGTAGATCGAACCGTCCGCCATCACCGCCTCGACTCCCAGGCACAATTCGCGCGCATTGCCATAGGAGAGCACCTGCACGCCCCCCGCGTTCGATCCCAGAACGCCCCCGATCCGCGCCGAACCCTGCGAGGCGATATAGAGCGGAAACATCATTCCCGCCTCTTCGGCGATCTCATGGGCCTCCTGAAGCGTGGTGCCCGCGTCCAGCGTCATGTGCCCGGCCGCCGCGTCGACGTTCCGAACCCCCTTGAGCCGGGAAACCGACAGGATCACTTCATCGCCGAACGCTGGCACCTGCCCACCCACCAGCCCGGTATTTCCTGCTTGCGGCACGATATGAACGCCCACCTCGTTGGCCCATTCCATAACCGCCTGCACTTCGGCCACCGTTCGGGGCAGGGCTACGGCCTGAGCCGGCTTGTGAAACCGGTGACGCGGTTCGCAAACATAGCCCGCCATATCGCCCGTCTCGGAAACAACGCTGCTCTCTCCCAAAAGCTGGACGAGGGCCGGAACGATCTGGTCTTTGGAAAGGGTCATCTCAAAAGTCTTTCTGCAAGCACTTGGCGAACTATCGCATGCGGGGGAGGGGATTCGCTACCGCACCAACCCGCTTCCCACCTTGCCCGTTCCCATCCCCTGTGCCAAAACCACCAGCAATGAAACGATCATCGGAGAACACCATGGCTGGTTTGATGGAAGGCAAGCGCGGGCTCATTATGGGCGTCGCCAACAACCGCTCTATCGCCTACGGCATTGCCAAGGCGCTGCATGCGCAGGGCGCGGAAATGGCCTTCACCTATCAGGGCGAGGCGCTGCACCGCCGCGTCGAACCGATCGCCAAGGAATTCGGCTCCGATCTCGTCCTGCCATGCGATGTGACCGACCCCGATGCCATGGATGCGGTCTTCAACGTGCTCAAGTCCCAATGGGGCAAGCTCGATTTCCTCGTTCACGCCATCGGCTTTTCCAACAAGGAAGAGCTTGAGGGGCGCTATGTCGATACCACGCCGGGCAATTTCGCCCTGACCATGAACATTTCGGTGTTCTCGCTGACGGCGCTCGCCAAGCGCGCCGAAGCGTTGATGGACGATGGCGGCTCGATCCTCACCCTTACCTATTACGGTGCGGAAAAGGTCCTGCCCAATTACAACGTCATGGGCGTTGCCAAGGCGGCGCTTGAAGCCTCGGTGCGCTACCTGGCCTCCGATCTCGGCCCCCAGAAGATCCGCGTCAACGCCATCTCGGCCGGGCCGATCAAGACCCTTGCCGCCTCGGGCATTTCCGATCTGCGCGAAATGCTCAAATGGAACGAGGAAAACGCGCCGCTCCGCAAGAACGTCACCATCGACGAAGTCGGCAATTCGGCGCTCTACCTGCTCTCGGACCTCTCGAGCGGGGTCACCGGCGAAGTCCATTATGTCGATTCCGGCTATAACATCATCGGCATGAAGGCCATGCCCAAGGACGCGCCTGCCGGCCAGTAGTATCGTCACAGGAGCGCGCTATCGTGCGCGCTCCTGCAATTATCAGTGATTGATTCGTCCATGCACCAGGTCACCTGGCCCGATTTTTACTTCGCACGGCACGGGGAAACCGATTGGAACCGTGAGCGCCGCTATCAGGGCAGCCGCGATATCCCCTTGAATGAAACCGGAAGGCGCCAGGCCGATTCCAGCGGCCCGCTGCTGCGCTTCCTGCTCGAGGAAGCCGGCAGCGACCCCGCCAAATTCAAATGGTACGCCTCCCCCCTCAGCCGGGCCAGCGAGACCATGGATCGCATGCGCGCCGCCTTCGATGTCCCGCTCCCCGATGTCATTTATGACGAGCGCCTGATCGAGATTTCGTTCGGCAAGTTCGAGGGACTGCTGCACGAGGAGATCGCCCGCGAGCGCGAGGCTCTCGCCCCCGGCCAGCGCGACGCCACCTACTGGAATTTCCGTCCCGAAGGCGGTGAAAACTATCAGGATCTTGCCGACCGTCTGCTCGATTTCGCGCAGGGGCTGACCCATCATTCCATCATCGTCGCCCATGGCGGCGTGCTGCGCGTCCTGCGCCACCTGGTCGAAGGCGTTGCCCGCGGCGAAGTCCTCAACTGGGCCCCGCCCCAGGGCGTCATCGCCCATTTCACCGCCGGCCGGATGACCCTGCACGCCGCCAAAAAGACGTGGTGAGAAAATCTTGACGGACGACAACCCGCTGACCCGCCCCGGTCCGGCGCATCCCGATATCACCGATCCCGATATCGCAAAACTCGTCGCGACCTTTTACGCCCGCGCCCGCGAGGACGAAATCCTCGGCCCCGTGTTCAACCGCGCCGTCCACGATTGGGACGAACACATCGCCCAGATCACCGATTTCTGGTCCTCGATCATGCTGCGTACAGGGCGTTATTCTGGACGCCCGCTCAATCCCCATCTGCGCCTGCCTATCGAGGCTGAACATTTCGACCGCTGGCTTGCTCTGTTCGAACAGACCGCCGCCGAAATCTTTCGCCCCGACATCACCCACGAATTCATGATCCGCGCCCGCCGCATCGCCGACAATTTCGAGCTCGCCATCGGCTCCATGCGCGGGGAAATCAGGTCGCCGCGACATTCGCGCTGACCGCGGCCGGCGCGATCTGACATATTGATCGAATGCATAGCCGTCGGGGCCGGGTCACCTGAACAGGGGAGTGGCCAGGTTTGATCGCGACGGTATGGTAGCATTTGGACACTGCGATACAGCCGGTCCCTCTGGAGCGCGCCCCGCAAAAGCATGTCCTCGACCCGATCGGGGATGGAAACGGTTTTGCGGCTCGGACGCGCGGCAAAACAAAGGTTTAGAGCCGAGGATTTGATTCAATCAAATCCTGAACGTCTCTAGGTGAGGAAAGCGCAGTATTGTGAGACGCATGTGAACGGCGGCGATGGCGTTTATACGTTGTTTGCGATTCAGTTTGGTCTGTTTGCCGTATGGACCATGCTGGCATTCGGCATGCTTTTTTGTCTCTATCGCGACGCCGTGTCGAAAACGCAGTCTTGTTTTCCAGGTCTAAGGGCCGTACTGGATGCAATTGGAAGCAGCTTTCACAAGCCGCAATACGCGAATATATGGCTATCACTGTACATTTTGACTGTTGCTCTGCTGGCCATCGCGGCATTCATTCCGCAGGTCATGGATGTATAGAGCAAGCCTGCGTTGGGTTTGCAACGGATCGAAGCGGCTACAAAAGCCCTATCCGCGTTGCGTGACGCGTTGCTTCTGCCCGTGAAGATATGTTGAGCTTGCGATAGATGTTCTTGATATGGCTCGCGACGGTGGTCGCGGACACCTCCAATACGCGTGCCACATCGGTATTGCGCATTCCCTTGGCGATATAGGACAGAACCTCCTGCTCCCGTTCGGTCAGAATCCCATCCGGCTCGTCAATGGGACCGGTCCGGCGGAAGTGCTCGATCACTCGCCTTGCGATGGTCGGTGACAGCGCGGGAATACCCAGTTCGATATTGCGCAACTGGCGCTCGATCAGCAGTGGAGCCTGGCCCTTGAGCAGATAGCCATGTGCGCCGGCCGAAAACGCATTCACGATATGCCCGTCATCGTCAAGAACGGTCGTAACCACGCAAATGGTTTCGGGGCATCTATGGGAAATGTCGCGTATGAGGTCGAGACCGGAACCATCGGGCAGTCCGATATCGATAAGGGCCAGGTCCGGAACATCCAGGCTCAGCGCATGCCGACCCTGGCCAATTGTGCTGGCTGTTTCGATATGGGCTCCGGCAAAGGTCCTGCCCGCCAGTTCGACCAGCAAGAGCCTGGCGTCGGGCTGATCTTCGACGATCAATATGGTCTCGATCATGGGGCCGCGGTCTCCGGTTCGACAGGTAGTCTGAGGCTGATCGTGGTGCCCTGGCTGCCATCGAATTCAAGAGTTCCTTTATGGCTGTGAACGCGCGCCATGATGTTCTCTATTCCGTTCCCCAAACGCGATTGACCGGGTTCAAATCCCTTGCCGTCGTCGTGGAGGGTTGCGCTGAGATAGCCGCCCTCGTGCAAGATTGTGACCGTAAACATCCTCGCTTCGGCGTGCCGCATTGCGTTCGTGGCCGCTTCTCTCACGATAGACCGGATCGTATGGGCCAAACCCGCCCCGACCACCGCCTTGTCCGCAAGCGAGGACCGCCAGATCAACTCGATGTTCTGGCTTTCCAGGCGCTCGGCGGTTTCGTATCGCAATTCCGACAGCAATTCCTCGAGCCCTATGCCATTGCCTTGCGCATTTGTGATGATGTCGCGCAGATCCGACAAGGTTTCGCTGACGATTTCATCCTTTCGCTCTGGCGTTTGGCTGTTGAGCGTACGCAGCAATTGCGCACCGATGTTATCGTGCAGATCCCGTGCAATCCGCGCCCGTTCTGCCCGCGCCCCTCTATCATGGGCGTCGCGACTGTCGATGGCATGGCCGAGCAACTCCAGATTCTCGCGTACGGAGACCGCATCGCGTTCGGAAAACAGGCGACGGCCGTGAGATGCGTAGCGAAGGATCGTCCCATCGATGTCTCCAAACGATGGAACCGAAAGCCCGATGCCCTCTTCGATAAGTTGAACCGATGGCGGGCGGCGCCCGTCCGTTTCAATGGTCAGCGGATGAAACCTTGTCGCCAGAAAATCCTTCCAGGCCTGGTTCTGAGCCGTTGGAGAGCGGGACAATGCAATCTCGAATATGGCCTGGTGTCGCATTTGGTTGGTTTGGCGTTGTCCCCATACAAGATCGCCCAGCCAGTTGCGGAACGGCAGATAAACGAAGGCGACGGCAAGAAGGGCGAGCCCGAACGCCGGAACGCGATCCATGGAAACGACATAGATCAGAAGGGCATCGAGCCCGATAAGCAGCGCCGCGCCCACCATGTACCCGCCGAGGCGAAACGCCCAGGTCCCAAGATCGAAGAGCCGATATCGGACGACACCGAGCGCCAGCCCGGCGTAAAGCAGAAATATCACCCCGAACGCATATCCCTGTGACATCTGCGGTTCGATGCCGAGCATGACCGGAGCGGCAATCGTGAAAACGAAAATGCCTGTGCCCAAAAGAATTGAAAGGCCGAACCACCCAAGTGCCGCCCTTGCCACGAGGTCCTTTCGCGCCAGAAACAACTGAACGCCAAGCAGCGCTGCAATCGCGCAGAACTGGGCAAGAACGGTGCCGTAGGCAAGCACCGTCGTATTTTCCAGCAAGCGTAGTGTTTGCGCGATCCAGACGGCGAAGGTGAGACCCCAGGCAAGAGCGCTCCATCCCAATGGCAACAATGAACGCGGATAGATCAGAAAAAGGCTGATCAGCGCCGTCCCGAACATGCACGTTCCAAGATGGTTGATACTCGAAAGCACCTGAAACAGATCGCCCTCAAGTGCCAGCTGCCTGGTGCTGTAAACAGAGGCCGATACAGCCGAGAGCATCAGCCCAAGCCCCGTTAGAAAAAACAGGAACGCCGCCGCATCCCTTCGCCGCAGGGCCCAGACCAGGGCTCCTATCGTGAGGCCCGCAATGCCTACGAAATTCTGGAGCCAGTATTGGAAGGGCATTGATGTCCATGGGCGGGCGGACTGAGGCTCAATGACGTGTCGTGCCACTGCGCCTGAAGGTGTGATGGTTTCCAGGACGACTTGAGACGACCCGATTATGTCGGTCAACTCGTTCTGCCGCTCGATGAAAGCCCGTCTTGCCGAACGTGTAGCAATTGTATCGGGATCCTCGATCAGATCCCGTGCTTCAAGGACGACCGCATCGGTTTCGGGCGTGCCTATGGCGACAAGGCGTTGCCCGGTGAGGTTCAGGCCGCCGTCCTCGAATATCCGGACGGTGCCATCATCGGCAAGCCCGACCCTGATATCGAGATAAGGGCGGGCGGTTGCCAGATACAGGCTCGCAATCAACGCCACGGCGGCCAAGGCCACGGAAACCAGCAAGATCAGGCTGGGCGAACCGCGAAGGGTTATCCGTCTTTCACCTAGCGAAATTGCAGACAAACCGGCCCCCACCCATCCTCAGAACAGAGGATGCCATAGTTCAACTTTTTTTTATAGCGTTCATGGGCCGCCGCTCGTGCTGACGTATCCCGGATTCCATGATGGAATTTTCCGGATGGCCCGAGCCTGGATATGGAGTAGGGCAGTTGAAAAAATCACCGATCCTTGCTGGCATTGCCGTTATGATCCTCACCCACCCGGTCGGCGCTCAATTTGCCCGGGAAGGCATCCCGACGGTTCCCAATGGCATCGTTTCGCCCTTTGTCGGCTCATGGCAGGTCGGGTTTCCCCAGGCAGACGGCGGGATAATTGGCGCGCCCCTGGTGACGTGCGAGGAGCCTGTAATCCTTGCCGATCTGACCGACAATAGATTGAGCCATAGTACGTCCTCGGGACAATCGGTATCGTTTGAGGTCTTTGAGTTCTCCAACCGCACAACGTGGTTTCCTGAGGCCGGCGAAAGTTCGGTTGCCGTCTGGACCTCGCCGGATGAGTTTTTGCTCTATCGCGTCGATATGGTCACCGGGCAGGCCCATTGGGACGATCCCAGGAGTTATCGGCGCTGCGAACGGGATTGAAGGGCGGCCGCTCCGCGATTGGCAGGTATCGGACATGACGCGGGCGTCAATCGTAGTAGGTATAGACGCCCACTTCGCATACATTGACGCCCGATCGAATGAGGTCTGCGCCATCTGCGAAAATCGCGCGGAAGTCATAACGGCAATACCCCGATCCATCGTCCACGTTGATAACGATCGACCGCCCGGCCGGCAGAACCGAATTGCCCAGAATATCTTCCTCCCAGGTGGTTCTATCCACATTGGAAGCGTAGAAATAGGTCATTGTGGTGGAGGTGAAATTCTCGATCCTGACGCGGCGGTCATAGCGGTCGGCGTGTGCGCTGGTGGCGAAAAGGATAGTGGCCACCGCAAGCGCGAATGCAGCAAGTCCTGACTTCATGTTGATCTCTCCATTTGCTCCCTTCTGGAAATTATCTGCAACCAACATGGCTTAGCTCCGCAGGCTCTTGCACACCCTTTCCAGTTGCACGAATTCTGCCCCGGCTCCTGCAATGATCCCATCCCCTGTCCAGGGGATGGAGGAGCCCTGCGGAGTGCCTTCGCGCCATTGCGGCAGCGTGTCCGCTAATCCCATCGAACGATTGACCGCACCCCCACCGCTGCCTAGAACACCCTCACCATTTCCGGGGGCACTCCCATGAGCGACAATTCTTTCGGCCACCTTTTCCGCTTCACCACCTGGGGTGAAAGCCACGGGCCCGCGCTTGGCGTTGTCGTCGACGGGGTGCCCCCCGATCTTCCCATCTCGGCTGAAATCATCCAGCGCGATCTCGATCGTCGCAAGCCCGGCCAGTCGCGCTACACGACCCAGCGCCGCGAAGCCGACGAGGTCAAAATCCTCTCCGGCGTCTTCGAGGACGAGCGCACCGATGGCCTGCGCACCACAGGCACCCCCATTTCGCTGATGATCGAAAACACCGACCAGCGCTCCAAGGACTATTCGGAAATCCGCGACAAGTTCCGCCCCGGCCACGCCGATTACACCTACTTCCAGAAGTACGGCATCCGCGACTATCGCGGCGGCGGCCGCTCCTCGGCGCGCGAAACAGCGGCCCGCGTCGCCGCTGGTGCCGTCGCCAAACTTGTGATCCCCGGTGTCACCATCCGCGCTTCGCTCGTCCAGATCGGGCCCCACAAGATCGACTACGCCAATTTCGACTGGGATCAGGTCGACCAGAACCCCTTCTTTTGCGCCGATCCCGCCGCCGCCCAAACCTGGGCCACCTATCTCGATGGCATTCGAAAGGCCGGCTCGTCGGTCGGCGCCATCATCGAAGTGGTCGCCGAAGGCGTGCCCGCCGGTTGGGGCGCCCCGATCTACGGCAAATTGTCAGCCGACATCGCCTCGGCCTTCATGTCGATCAACGCCGTAAAGGGCGTCGAGATCGGCGAAGGCATGCACGCTGCCCAATTGACCGGCGAGGAAAACGCCGACCAGATGCGCTCTGAGCGCCCGCTGCCCAAATTCCTGTCCAACAAGGCCGGCGGCATTCTCGGTGGGATATCGAACGGCGATCCCATCGTCGCGCGCTTTGCGGTCAAACCGACAAGCTCGATCCTCACCCCCCGCCAGACCGTCACCACCGCCAATGAGGACGCCGATATCGTCACCAAGGGCCGTCACGACCCCTGCGTCGGTATCCGCGCTGTCCCCATCGGCGAAGCCATGATGGCCTGCGTTCTCGCCGACCACATGCTGCGCCACCGTGGCCAGACTGGCCGCGAAGCCGGCATCGGTTTCGGCCGCAACGATTTGTGAGAAGGCGCAGCCTTAACCTCTCCCTTGGGGGAGAGGTCGGCGCGAATGCGCCGGGTGAGGGGGCCTTCCCAAGCATAACGGAGTTAAAGCGTTGATCTCTGAATCCGACACCCGCGTCGAAGCCGCCCTCGATGCCATGAAGCGTGGCGGCATGGTCGTCGTCATCGATGATCACGACCGGGAAGGGGAGGGCGACATCATCGCTGCCGCCTCTACCATCACCCCCGAGCAGATGGCCTTCATCGTCCGCCACACCTCCGGCATCGTCTGCGCGCCGATCACCGGCGAACGCGCCGCAAAGCTGCGCCTCGATCCCATGGTCGCCACAAACGACTCCGCTCACTCGACCGCATTCACCGTCACTATCGATTTCAAGCACGGCACCACCACCGGCATTTCCGCCGATGATCGTACGGCGACAGTGCGCGCCCTGACCAACGGCAATGTGGCCGCCGAGGATTTCTCTCGCCCCGGCCACATCTTCCCGCTCATCGCCCGGCGCGGCGGCGTCCTGATGCGCTCTGGCCACACCGAGGCAGCGGTGGATTTGTGCAGGCTCGCCGGTCTGCCCGATGTCGGGGTCATCTGCGAACTGGTCAATGACGATGGCACCGTCACGCGCGGCCAGCAGGTTGCCGATGTCGCCGCAACCCACGATTTGCCGCTGATATCGGTCGCCGATCTCATCGCCTACCGCCAGCGCCGCGAAAAACTCGTCGAGCGCGTCGCGACGTTCGAAATGGATACGGCGGCGGGCCGTGCCATCGCCTATGCCTATTCGACCCCGTTCGATCGCGTGCAGCACCTTGCCCTGGTGTTCGGCGATCTCGGGCAGGGCGCTCCGGTCAACGTCCGCCTCCAGCGCGAAGACATCGTGACCGACGTGTTCGGCGGTGCGGAAAAGCTCAACGCTTCGATCGCCGCCCTGTCGCAAACGGGCGGTGTTCTCGTCTATCTGCGCGAAGGCAATGCCGGCGTCGCCTACGACAAGGCCGCCGCCGAGGCCGAGCGCGAAGACCATGGCTCGGCGCGCGACCGCGAGGCGGAATGGCGCGAGGTCGGGCTTGGCGCCCAGATCCTGCGCGATCTGGGCATTTCGGCCATCAAGCCCATGTCCTCACGCTCGCGCCGCTATGTAGGGCTCGAAGCCTTCGGGATCACAATTTCCGACTGAAGCCCCGATCGCCCGTCATAATCCTGTGGTCGACATCGACTAGCAATGGCCCGATTGTTCGGAATCGGGAGACCGGCGGATATGTGGAGGATCGTAACGATTCCCGTCGCGCTGGTGCTCCTTGTCGCGGGAGCCATTCTGGCGCCGACCCCGATCCCTGTCGGCGTGCCCCTTATGGCGCTCGCCATCTTCCTGTTGATCGGCAGCTCCAAATTCGCCCTGCGCTCGGTCCGCCGCCTGCGCCGCCGCTGGAGGGGGCTCGATCAGGCGCTGACACGGCTTGAAACGCGCACCGCCGGCACCATAGCCCGGACCTTCAGGCGCTCCCGCCCGCACCGTCCCGGCTAGATCGGTGCCCAGCGCCGCCGGAAACCGGCCAGAAATTCGCCATTGCCATCCCCGCCCCTGATCGGGGAGGGCCACAGCCCGGCCCGTTCCCAGCCCAGGGCTTCCATATGGGCCATCACCGCCTCGACCGCCGCCGCCACATGTGGCCCGGGCACCACGATGCCGCCCTTGCCTATATGATCGCGCCCCACCTCGAACTGCGGCTTGATGAGCAGAATGGCCTGCGCCCCCGGCGCGCATAGGGCCGAAGGGGCGTCGATGATCTTGGTCAGCGAGACAAAACTCACATCGGACACCAGAAATGCAATCGGCTCGGCAATCAACTCGGGCGTCAGATCGCGCGCATTGACCCCTTCGAGCGCTCTTATATTGTCGAGCCCGGCAACATCGTTGTGCAATTGCCCATGCCCAACATCGACGGCGTAGATCTGCTGCGCGCCGCGCTCGGCCAGCACCTGGCTGAACCCACCTGTCGAGGCGCCAAGGTCGAGACAGATTTTTCCCCGGGGATCGAAGCCGCTTTTTTCCAGTCCTTCGACAAGTTTCAGCGCCGCGCGGGAAACATAGCGTGAGGCGGGATCATCGAGCGCAATTGCATCGCTTTCGCCCACAAGCTGGCTCGGTTTGCCGGCCGCAGCGCCATTGACCGTGACTGTCCCGCGCAGAATGGCGTCACGCGCCCGTGCTCTGGATTGAGAGAGCCCGCGCTTTTCGAGCGCAATGTCGAGCCTTATGCGGCTCATGACGCCGTGAGGCGCCTCACCTTGTCGAGCGCAGTCTGGCTGTCCTCGCCCCAGGCGATGGTGCCAAAGAAATCCCCTTCGGCATCGATCATGAAAACCGAGGCTGTGTGGTTGACCAGATAGTCGGTCGAGCCTTCGGCATCCACTTTTTCGGAAAACACCCCATAGGAGCGCTTGATCTGCTCGGTCTGCCCCTCGTCGCCCACCAGGCCCATCACATCGGGTCCGAAATTGGACAGGTACTCGCGCGTATGTTCGATGGTATCGCGCTCGGGATCGACCGAAACGAAAATGATGCGCAACTCGTCATCGTCGAGCCCGAGCGACTGCTTCCAGCCGGTCGCTTCCGCGAGCGTGGTGGGGCACACGTCCGGGCAATAGGTGTAGCCAAAAAACATGAGCGTCGGCGTGCCCAGCAGATCGTCCTGGGTAAAGCTCTCGCCCGTCGATGTGGCAACCATTTCGAACGGCCCGCCAAACATCGCACCCGATGGCTGGATGGGCTTTGTCAGATAGATGACCGTGGCAGAAACCGCCGCAAGCGCCACGAGGGCCCACAGAACGATGCGCACTTTTCCCAGCACTGCGAAATTCCTGACCTATTGATCCAGCGGCTCGACGCCCACCGGCGTTCCGTCCTTGGCCAGCGTGATCTTTTCGATCCGCGCTTCGGCCTGCTTGAGCAGGGCTTCGCAATGGCGTTTGAGCGCTTCGCCGCGCTCATAGATAGCAATCGATTCCTGCAGGGGCGCTTTGCCGCCTTCGAGCTGCGCAACGATCTTTTCAAGCTCGTCCAGCGCGGCTTCAAAGCTCATTTCGGCGATCTCGGTCATAACTGCCCCTTCGTCTTCAATCGTGATAATCGGGTCCGGCTTGGCCGGTCAGCAGCATGCCTACATGCGCCGACACCCCTGAGGCAAGCCCGCCAAGATCGTAGCCGCCTTCGAGCATCGAGACCAAACGGTTTGAGCAGCGCTTTTCGGCAATGTCCATCAACTTTCCCGTGAGCCAGGCGAAATCGGCGCCCACCCATTCGAGCTGTGCCAGCGGATCGCGCCGCTCGGCGTCAAAGCCTGCCGAAACCAAAATCAGGTCCGGCGCGAAATTGTCGACCGCCGGCAATATTTGCCCTTTATACGCCGCCCGCATCTCTTCTCCGCCGCTCCCGGCTTCGAGCGCCGCATTGAAAATGTTGCCCACACCTCTCTCATGAGGTGCCCCCGTCCCCGGATAAAGCGGCATCTGATGCGAGGAGGCATAAAGGATCGAGGGGTCGTCTTTGAAAATGTCTTGCGTGCCATTGCCGTGATGCACGTCGAAATCGATGATCGCGACACGCTCGGCGCCATACAGCCGTTGCGCCTGCCGCGCGGCTATGGCGATGGTGTTGACCAGGCAAAACCCCATGGAGCGGTCGCGCTCGGCGTGATGTCCCGGCGGACGCGCCAGAACGAACGCGTTATGCGCCTCGCCCAGAATGACCGCCTCGATCCCGCGCAAGACCCCACCCAGAGCCGTGGCCGATGCTTCAAGGCTTCGCGATGAGACGAACGTATCGGGATCGATCTGCCCAATCCCTTCGGCGGGCCGGACCGCGCGGATGGTATCCATGACCTTGGGGCTGTGGACCAGCTCGGCCAGGTCGAGATCGCCCGGCGTTGCCGCCTCCCGCGTCAGGCCGCCAAAACGGGGATGGGCCAGCGCCCTTGTCGCGGCCTCGATCCGCTCCTGCCGCTCGGCATGGCCGCTCGGTGTCGCATGTGCCGACCCGTTTGTCTGGCTGATGAGAAGGGTGGTCATTTAGGGCTCAGGACCTGTGCCTTGGCTGTTTCCTCTTCTTGACGCGGCACCGGGCGCTTGTCAAACAACGTCGATGAAGCCAGCACCCGCCGATCCCCGAACCATTGAAGACGCCGCAGCCCTGTTGCAAAGGGGGCAGTTGTGCGCCTTCGCGACGGAAACGGTCTATGGCCTCGGTGCTGACGCCACCAATTCCGACGCTGTCCTGAAAATCTACGAAACCAAGGGCCGCCCGCGCTTCAACCCGCTCATTTCCCACTGCGCCGATATGGAAATGGCCGGGCGCTTCGGCGACTTTTCCCCACTCGCCCGCAGCCTGGCCGACGCCTTCTGGCCCGGCCCGCTCACCCTCGTCGTTCCGGTAAAACCCGGCGCGGGTCTCTCCGATCTCGTCACCGCTGGTCTCGATACGGTCGGCTTGCGCGTTCCGGCCCATCCCATGGCGCGCGAAATGATCGCTGCGCTGGGCCGTCCCGTCGCCGCGCCATCGGCCAATCCATCGGGCAAACTCTCGCCCACCACCGCCGACCATGTCCGCACTGCCTTTGCCGGAGCGGTCCCGGTTCTCGATGGCGGCCCGTGTCAACGCGGCCTGGAATCCACAATCCTTGCAGTCACCGACGAAGCGGTCACCCAGCTTCGCGCCGGCGCGCTGGCCCGTGAGGAAATCGAGGCTTTTCTCGGTCGTCCCATAGCGCTCGCGACCCCCAACGCCGCCATCACGGCGCCGGGAATGCTCAAGAGCCACTATGCCCCCAACGCGCCCCTCCGTCTCGAGGTCGCGGCGCCCGAGCCCAGCGAGGCCTACCTCGCTTTCGGCCCGGGCACCGCCCATGCGGGCCCGCTCCTCAATCTCTCGGAAACCGGCGATCTGCGCGAGGCAGCCCGAAACCTTTTCTCCCATCTTGCCCGGCTCGATGCTTCGGGGGCAAAATCGATTGCTGTCGCGCCCATTCCCCAAGCCGGTCTGGGCGAGGCGATCAACGACCGTCTCGAACGCGCCGCCGCGCCACGCGGCTGAGGGCCGCGTTCAGTCTCTCACATTGTAGGGCTTCTGGTCCTTCCAGAACCGCATAAGGCTCTCGAGATCGGGGTCGCCGCCCTTGGGCAGCACGATCCGCAGATTGACGTAGAGATCGCCCTTGCCGAACAGCCCCTTGCCCTTGAGCCGCATGGCCTTGGATGTGTCCGGTCCCGGCGGCAGGGTCAGTTCCACGGCGCCGTCGAGCGTCGGCACGCGCACCTTGGCGCCCAGCACCGCCTCATAAAGCGCAATCGGCACGTCGACGCGCAGATCGTGCCCGTCCTTGCGGAACTGCTTGTGCCTGGCAAACTTTATCGTCACCAGCGCATCGCCCGGCTGCCCGGTCAGCGGCGAAGGCCGGCCCTGGCCGCGCAATCGCACCTGTTGGCCCTCTTCGAGCGGGGAGGGGAGCTTGACCGACACCGTCTTGCCTGAAGGCAGGGTCACCGGAACCGAACCGCCCTTATGGGCGTCTTCCAGCGACACGGCGAGATTGACCACGACGTCCTCGCCCTTGGCCGATCCCGAAGCGCCGGTCGTCGTGCCCGTGAACGGGTCCCAACTCGCGCTGCCGGCGCCGGCACCGAACGGACTGCCGCCCGGACCGCGTCGTGTGCCGCCGAACCCGCTCATGAATTCCTTTAGGATATCTTCGGCATTGAACCCGCCCGCTCCTGCGCCCGCGCCGGTCCGGCCGCCGCGCATGCCCGAGGGGTCGAACCCGCCGAAACCGGCAAATTTTGGATTGCCGTCCGCATCGATCTCGCCGCGGTCATATTGCCCGCGCTTGGTCTTGTCCGACAGGAGATCATAGGCGGCCGTTGCCTCGGCAAATTTCTCATGCGCCGCCTTGTCGTCCGGATTCTGATCCGGGTGAAAGGTCTTGGCCAGCTTGCGGTAGGCGCTCTTGATCTCCTTGTCGCTGGCGCTCTTTGGCACGCCGAGCACTGTATAGGGGTCGCGCATTCGCTTTGTTACACCTTGAAAAGGGCGCTCCGGCATGTTGTCCGGCAGCGCCAAATCCTTTCGATCCACGATTTGCGGGGCATTGAAGCTCCGCGGCTTTGCGTTCTATATGGCCACGGCCCTTGATAATGTCCAGCAGGGATGGATTGTACCCGTGACGGCTTCGCTCACCGATCTGCTGTTCGACGATGACTATGATGGTAGCATCGACCCTCTCGAACTGTTCCCCCACTGGCTCGAAGAGGCCCGCGAGCACGAGCCCAACGACCCCAACGCCATGGCGGTTGCAAGCGTCGATAACACCGGCATGCCCGACCTGCGCATGGTGCTGCTCAACGGCTATTCGCACGAGGGATTCGTCTTCTTCACCAATTTCGAATCGGCCAAGGGCCGCGAATTGCTCGCGCAGCCCAAGGCGGCACTGCTGTTCCACTGGAAAAGCCTGCGCCGTCAGGTTCGCGTGCGCGGCCCTGTCCAACAGGTCGCCAGGACCGAGGCCGACGCCTATTTCGCCTCCCGTCCCGCCGAGTCGCGTATCGGCGCCCACGCCTCGGACCAGTCCCGGCCCCTCGAAAGCCGCAGCGTCCTGGTGAAGCGCGTCGAGGCGCTGACCGAAAAATTTACCGATGGCAAAATTGGCCGCCCCGCCCATTGGTCGGGCTTTCGGGTGCGCCCGCTCCAGATCGAATTCTGGAAGGACGGCGCCTTCCGGCTCCATGACAGGGTGCTCTTCACGCGCCCCGACCTCGCCTCCGACTGGTCGCGCACCCGGCTTTTCCCTTAGGCTCGACCCTGAATGCGCATCCTTGTCCGTACCTCGAAACTGGCGATCTGGGCGCGACGGCTGGCCCTGTTTGCCGCCGCTCTGATTCTCATTTCAACCGGCCTGCATTTTTTCGGCCAGATCGCCGCCGATGTCTTTGAAATCAGCCTGGCGATCGGCACGATCAGCGCCGCTGCTGCATTTCTGATCGGCATTGCCGCCTATATCCGGCTCTGGTTCACCGGCGACCGGGGCTGGGGCCCGGCCAGCGTGGGATTTGTGCTTGGCCTTGCGTGTCTGGCTCCGGCCGGCATTGCCCTGGCTCTGAGCGAAATCTATCCCTCGACGGCCGATGTCACGACCGCGCTGGTCGATCCTCCGCAACTGCTCGACGCGCGCCCCAACGATCCCGATATCGATTCGGAAACGGTGCTTGCCTCCTTTCCCAATCTTATCACCCGCGCCTATCAGATCCCGCCCGAGGTGCTCTTTACCCTCGGGGAAACGCTGGCCCGCGCCAATGGCTGGGAAATCCTGGCCGCAACGCCCCCCACACAAACCAGCACCGGCCAGCTCAATGCGTTGCGCCACTCGCTGTTGGGGTTTGAAAACGAGATCGCCTTTCGCGTTTCGCCAAACCCCATCGGCGCGCTGATCGATCTTCGCGCCGCCTCGCTCAATCCGGTCTATCACGACCTCGGAGACAATGGCCGGGCCATCGAGGCGTTCCTGCTCGCGCTCGATGACAGGGTTTCGACCTATATCCAGGACAACATGGTCCAGGCTGTGCCCGCGGAGCCCCCGGTGCCCCACTCCGATCTACCCCCGAGCCAGGAGCCGCACGCCCAATAGCGTGCGCCGCAGCTCGATTTCCCCGCGCGCCGCAAGATATTCGGCGTGCGAGAGCAGCGTCTGCTTGCCCGCCAGCGCAAATTTTCCCGCCAGGTCCGGGTAGATTGCCCGCGCCGCCGCCGAAAGCGTCGTCTCCCCGCGCCCTACCACCTCGAGCAGTTGGCTATTCCGCATCAGCCGGTGCGCCTTGAGTGCCAGGGCAAAGGTCCGCCCATCGCCAATCTCGCCCCCGTGCGCCGGCAGATAGCGGCTCTGGGGCAGGGCGACGACCTTGTCGAGCGAAGCCAGATAGTCGCCAAGATCGCCATCGGGCGTTGCCACCACTGTGGAATTCCAGCCCATGACGTGATCGCCCATGAGCACGAAATCGCTGCCCTCAACTGCGAATGCGAGGTGGTTGGCGCAATGGCCCGGCGTCGCCACGACGCCAAGCACCAGCCCGTCGATCTCGACCCGCTCCCCATCGGTCAGCGCCCTGTCGGGCCTGAGCCTGAAGTCGCCTGACCGCCCGAAGGGATTGAACTCGAAAAGCTTGAGCGGTCGCGAGAGCCTGTGCGGTCCGTTCGACCACAGCGGCGCGCCCGTTTCTGCCATGAGCCTGCGGGCCAGCCCGCTGTGGTCGCGGTGGGTGTGGGTCAGAATCACCGCCACCACCTTGCGCCCTCCGATACCGGCAAGCAGGGCCCGCAGATGGGCGTCATCGTCCGGGCCGGGATCGAGTACGGCGATTTGACCGCTCCCGATCAGAAAACTGTTGGTGCCGGTGAATGTATAGGCGCTGGCATTGGGTGCGGTGATCCGCGCGATGCCGGGTGCCACCTCAACAAGTTCGCCAGTTCGAGGCTCGAATGCGCGATCATAGGATGGGGAGGGCAAACTTGCAGCCATTGCGCGCCGTGCCATGTATGGTTAGAACGTTGGTCTCTGCTTCGGCTTTAACCCAAAGGGACAAGTTATGGCCACGACTTTAGCCACTTCCAACACGCTTCTCGGTCTTTACCAGCCCAAATCGCAGGCTGCGCGCATTGCTTCGGCAATTGCCGTCGCATTCCTGGGCTCACTGCTCATCACCATGGCGGCCAAGGTCAACGTGCCGGTCTGGCCGGTGCCGGTCACGCTCCAGTCCATGGCCATCGCGATGATCGCCGGAGCGTTCGGCTTCCGCATGGCCACCGCCACTGTGGGCCTCTATCTCGCGCAGGGCGCTGCGGGCATCCCGGTTTTTGCCGGCGCCTTTGCGGGCTTGCCCTACCTTCTCGGCCCCACCGGCGGCTTTCTTATCGGCTTTATTGTCATGGCCGCCATTATCGGCTGGCTGGCCGATCGCGGCGCCATGCGCAATGTCTTTACAGGCTTTTCCGCCATGCTGGCGGGCAATGTCGTGATGTTCGTGCTTGGGTTTGTCTGGCTTTTGACCATGGCTGGCCAGGCCGCATGGATCGATCAGTCAAATGCGCTCGTTTCCGCCTTCCAGGGCGCCGTTCAGCCCTTCATCGTCTGGGACATCGTCAAGATGGCCTTTGCTGCGCTGACGGTGGCGGGCGGCTGGTCGCTGCTCCAGCGCAAATAAGCGCTTCGCACCTGATAAAATCGCAAGGGGCCGGTCGGTTGACCGGCCCTTTGTTTTTGCAACCCTCGCGAGCGGCAGGCGTTCTGTCATGGGGTTTCCCTTTCAAAGGAGAACGAAATGGAATCCTTTCCCTGGCTGTTCGCCGTCCTGGGCGGAGCCGTCATTCTCGCCCTTGTCATCGCCTATGGCGTAATCAGGTCGTCAAAAGCCACGCCGCGCCAGAAAGAGGCTGCCGAACGCGGTGCCCATGACCTCTACCACAAGGACGAAAGCAAGGACTGATGGCAGACAAGGAGCGCGTCGTTATCGTGGGCGCGGGTTTCGGCGGTTTGAGCGCGGCCAAAACCCTCGCACGGGCCGGTGTTCCGTTCACCATCATCGACAAGCGCAACCACCACCTTTTCCAGCCCTTGCTCTATCAGGTGGCCACCGCCGCGCTTTCGCCCGCCGAAATCGCCGTCCCCATCCGCGCAGTGCTCGCTCCGGGCAAGGGCGGCTCCATCGAAATCCTCATGGAGGAAGTCGAGGATATCGATACCGGGCGCCGCATCGTAAAGGCTGTGGGCGGCGATGAAATCGCCTACAGCCAGTTGATTTTGGCAACAGGGTCCTCGTTCACCTATTTCGGCAAGGAGGATGAGTGGCGGACCTTTGCCCCGGCGCTCAAATCGATCGACGACGCGCTCAACATCCGCCGCCGCGTCCTTCTTGCCTTCGAGCGCGCCGAAACGACCGATAATGCCGAACTGCGCAAGCGCCTGATGACCTTCGTCGTCATCGGCGGTGGCCCAACCGGCGTCGAAACCGCGGGCGCCCTTGCCGACCTGGCCAAGGCGACCCTGGCCAGGGATTTCACCAATATCGACCCCCGCGATACCCGCGTCGTGCTGGTCGAAGCCGTCGATACCCTGCTCAACGCCTATCCCGCCCACCTTGGCGCCTATACCGAGCGCAAACTGGCCGATCTCGGCGTCGAGGTTCACACAAATTCCGCCGTTGAGCGCATCGACGAAAACGGCGTCCTGGCTGGTGACGATTTCATCGAAACCTCCAACATCTTCTGGTGCGCCGGCGTTAAGGCAACCCCCGTCGGCAAATGGCTGGGTCTGAAAACCAATAAGAACGGCACCGTCCCCGTTGCCCCCGATCTCACCGTCCCCGGTATGCCCGGCATCTTCGTCATCGGCGACGCCGCCTCGCTTGCCGGCGAAGACGGCAAACCGCTTCCAGCCCTGGCCCCGGTCGCCAAGCAGCAGGGCCAGTATGTCGCCGAGGCCATAATCCGCGCGCAACAGGGTCAGGGCCCGCAGGGCCCGTTCCGCTACCGCGACTGGGGCACCATGGCGACCATCGGTCGCTCGGCAGCGGTGGGCAAATTCGGCAAGCTCGAAGTCAAGGGCTTCCCCGCATGGATGCTCTGGGGCGCCGTCCACATCGCCTATCTCGTGGGCTTTCGCAACCGTATCAACGTTCTGGTCAATTGGCTCTGGCACTGGCTGACCTACGCCAAGGGCGCCCGCCTGATAACCGGCCCCGACCAGTCCGCCACCCGCGCCCTCGACAGCCCCGAAGCGGTCGACGAAGAACTCGACAAAACCGCCAACGCGGTCGATTGAGCAAGCTCTCGGCCAAAGGAAAAGCCGGAGGCTCTGGAGCCCCCGGCTTTATTGGTCGGAGTAGGGTGATTCGAACACCCGACCCCCTCGTCCCGAACGAGGTGCGCTACCAGGCTGCGCTATACTCCGATAGGTCTGTTCTGGCCCTTTGCCTGTCCGGCAGGGCCGGGCCAGCAACGATTGGGCGCCTTATATAATGCGCCCGACGCCTGTTCAAGCCTGTTCGCGCCCGCCCGGCCAGCAAATTTCGCTGCCGATTCACCGCGCCACAGGGGTTCTGTTACAACCCCGTGCAATTTTCACATCTGATGCAAAACCCATGCGCCACAGGTGTTGCGGGTGCTGTGCAAACGGTGTAGGAACCAACGCGCCTTGGGGCGTCGCCAAGTGGTAAGGCATCGGTTTTTGGTATCGACATTCGCAGGTTCGAATCCTGCCGCCCCAGCCAGCATCCTCACACATTCCCGACTCGCGAGCGCCCCTCGTCGATACGCCTAAACCGCCCGCCGGTCGCGTGGTGCCTCATCGTCCAGAAGCTGTGCTGCGCAATCCGCATCGGTGATCACCACATTGACATGCCCGGCGGCGACCACAGCGCGCATGATGGCGTGCTTGTGCTGCCCGCCCGAGGCAACGATGCGGGTGGGAATTTTGCTGAAATCCTCTAGCTCGGGCGCCATGACCTGGCGGTTGAGGGGGTGGTCGATCTGCCGCCCTTCGCTATCGACATAACGCCCGATCACATCGCCCACAGCTCCGGCCACAATCAGATCGTGGGGTGCTACCCCTTCGGGCAGCCCGTAGCGGACCTGAAGCGAGCGGCCCGAGACGTCGCCGACGCTCACCAGCCCCACATCGGCACTGCGGACTGCCTCGAGTGCCTTGCGAAAGCTGCTCTGGGCAAAAATGGCCTCGCGGGCTTCGGCGCTGTCCATATAGATCGGCGCGACCAGGTAATTGCCGCTGGCCCCGAAACGCTCGGCAAAGCTGCGCACGATCTCGAAGGTGTTGATCTCGGTGCCGTGGGTCAGCCCGCCCATGATCGAATAGACTTCGAGCTCCTCGAAATTCTGCGGTCGGGCCGACATTATGGTCTCGCGCAGGGTGGTGCCCCAGCCCAGTCCGATGGTGTGCGGCTTACGGGCATTGATCAGCCGCGTGAGATGGTCGGCGGTTGCCTTGCCCAGCACCTTGTGCACCAGCGCCGGGTCGGACGGGGAGGGCACAACGACCGCCGCTTCGAGCCCGAACCTGTTGCACAGCCGCGATTCGAGTTCGGCGCACAGGCTGAGCGGAGAGTTGAAATGCACCGAAACCAGGCCCGTTTCATGGGCCTGCGACAGCATTTCGTTGACCCGCCGGCGCGTCAGGTTCAGGCGCTCGGCGATGCCGGCCTGGGTCATGCCCTCGACATGATAATACCACGCCGCCTGAACCATCAGGTCCTCGCTCTCGTCCTGCATCGTCATCCCTCTTTGTTACATATGTCACGCGACCGTAACATATGTAACGTAACGGTATCGAGCGACCGCAAGGCGGCATGATCTCAATTGCCGCGAACGGCGAGAAATTCAACCCGTTTCATTCAGAGGCGGATCGAAACAAGGACGAGGACAATGAACACGATTTTCAGGGGCGCCGCTCTGACGGCCCTCGCGGGATCGCTTGCCGTGATGGCTCTGCCCGCTCTGGCCCAGGACAAGACGACAATCGAATGGTGGTACGCCAATGGCGGCCGCATCGAAGAGGTCATTCAGGAGATGATCGCCGATTTCAACACCGGCCAGGACGAGTACGAAGTCGTCGGTGTTCGCAAGGGCAATTACGAAGAAACCTTCGCCGCCATGATCGCTGCCTATCGCGTCGGCCAGCATCCCACCATCATCCAGGCCACCGAACGCAGCTTCCTCACCATGCTCCATTCGAACGCCGCGGTTCCGGTGAACCGGCTGATGGCCGAGCAGGGTTATGACACCGACTGGAGCGACTTCATCGCCCCGGTCTCCGATTTCTACGTCGTCGACGGCGCGCCCGCTGCCCTGCCGTTCAACTCCTCGACCGGCATCATGTGGTTTAACGCCGACCATTTCGAAGCCGCCGGGTTCGACAAGCCCGCCCAGACCTGGGACGAATTTGAAGATCAGCTCTACGCGATCAGGGACCAGGGCATCTCCGAATGCGGCATGGTGCTGAACTCCGATTTCCCCTGGAGCCTGCTCGAAGCCTATTCCACCATCAACGACTATCCTTTCGGATCCCAGGCCAACGGCTTTGGTGGGCTGGGCACCGAATATGTCTACAACACCACGCCGGTGGTTCAGCAGGTCGAGCGCCTCAAGCGCTGGATCGATGACGGGATCATCCAGCTCTCGGGCAATGGCATGTCGCCGGCTCAGCTCTTCAACTCGGGCACCTGTTCGACCTGGTCGGCCTCCACGGCCTCCCATGCCGGCGTCGAGGCCGAGGCCCAGTTCAACTGGAGCGCCACCCTCCAGCCCCATGAAGCTGGCGTCGAACCGCACAATTCCAACATCGGCGGCGCGGCCCTTTGGGTTCTCCAGGGTAAGGCCGACGAGGAGTATGCGGCTGCTGCGGCCTTCATCGATTACGTTGCCCAGCCCGAAACCCAGGCCTGGTGGAGCGAACAGACCGGCTATATCCCGGTCACCAACGCGGCCTACGAGCTGATGGCCCAACAGGGCTTCTTCGAGCAGTATCCGACCCGCGAAATCGCGTTGCTCCAGCTCACCCGCCACGAACCCACCGAAAACTCGCGCGGCATGCGGTTCGGCAATTCCAACCAGTGGTGGGCCGTTCTTCTCGAGGAACTCGAAGCGGTCTGGACCGACCGGAAATCCGCACAGGAAGCGCTGGACAGCTCGGTTGCCCGTGGCAACGAAATCCTGCGCCAGTTCGAGCAGCTCCATGCCGGCAGCTGACGTCCTCATCCCCGCAGGGGTGCCGAAAGGCACCCCTCTCTTCGGTGGCCGCCGCCTGTTCGAAAGGCTCACGCGGTCCAGCGAAGACGGCCTCAAGCGCGCGCATTTCAAGAACCACTGGATCGCCGCGGCGCTGCTCTCGCCGCAATTGATCATCCTCTTGTTCTTCTTTTTTATTCCCTCCTGGAAAGCGCTCTCGCTCGCTTTCGTCCAGGTCGATCCCTTCGGCGGCAAATCGCTGTTTGTGGGCTGGCGCAATTTCACCGAACTGTTCGCCAGCGAATCCTACCGCAACAGCGCCTGGCTGACCTTCTGGTTCACAATCGTCCAGAACATCGCCACGCTTGCGCTGGCTGGCGCCCTGGCTTTTGCCACCGACCACATCATTCGCGGCCGCTTCGCCTATCGCAGCATCCTGTTGCTGCCTTACGCCATTGCGCCGGTGATCTCGGGCGCCATTTGGGCCTATCTGTTCAATCCCACCGTCGGCCCCGTCGCCATGGGTATTCACGCCATGGGCCTGCCCTGGGACCCGAACCTGCGCTCGGGCGATGCGCTTATCCTCATCACCATTTCGGCGGTCTGGAAGCACATCTGCTACGATTACATATTCCTCGTGGCCGCCATGCTCGCCGTGCCGCAATCGCTGCGTGAGGCAGCCGCCATCGACGGCGCCGGCCAGCTCAAGCGGTTCTTCACGATCTCGCTGCCCCTCATCACCCCCACGATCATGTATCTGTTCATCATCAACATGGTCTATGGGCTGTTCGACACCTTCCCGATCATCGATGCGGTGACCAGCGGCGGCCCGGCCGGTTCGACCACAACCCTTGTCTACAAGGTCTATCAGGACGGCTTCGTCATGCTCAATCTGGGCTCGTCGGCCGCCCAGTCTGTCATCCTGATGATCCTCGCCGTCACCTTCACCGTGCTGCAGTTCCGCGCCATGGACCGCAAGGTCAACTACCAGGTTTAGCCATGATCGAGCGTAGTCCAATCCTCACCGTCGTCTGCCACGTCATCCTGATCCTCGGCGCGGTCATCGTTTGCGCGCCGCTCTACTTCGCCTTCGTGGCGGGCTCGCACACAGGGCAGGCCATCCAGCAGGTCCCCATGCCGATGGTGCCTGGGGAGATGTTCTTCGAAAACCTGGCCATTGCGTGGGAAACCGCCGATTTCGGACAGTCCTTCCTCAACACGCTGATCGTGACCACCGGCATCGTGGTGGGCAAGATCGTCCTGTCGATCCTTGCCGGCTTCGCCATCACCTATTTCAGATTTCCCTTCCGGCTGACGGCCTTCTGGCTGATCTTCATGTCGCTCATGCTGCCGGTCGAGGTGCGTATCCTGCCGACCTATGAATCCGTGGCCGACGTGGCCGGGCCGATCCGCTGGCTCATGGACATCACCGGCATCTCGTTTCTGATCGAAATGCTGACCGGATACACCGTCGATGCGCGCTTTAACTGGAATCTGGTCAACACCTATCCGGGCCTGACCCTGCCGCTGATCGCCTCGGCAACGGCGGTGTTCCTGTTCCGGCAGTTCTTCATGACCGTGCCCGAAGATCTGTGCGAGGCCGCCAAGCTCGACGGCACCACGCCCATGAAGTTCCTGCGCGATATCCTGCTGCCCCTCTCGCTGCCCAACATCGCCGCGCTGGCCATCATCCTGTTTGTCTATGGCTGGAACCAGTATCTCTGGCCCCTGCTGTTCACGACGCAAAAGGACATGATGACCGTCATCATCGCCCTCAAGGGGCTGATGCCCGGGCCAAACGATCCCGCCGCTTGGTGGAGCTACGCAATGGCAGCTTCGTTTGTCGTCATGCTCCCCCCGACCGTCGTCATTCTCGTGCTCCAGCGCTGGTTCGCCAGAGGGCTGGTGGATTCGGGCAAGTAATTCCAACCCAAAGGTTCTCAATATGACTCAGATCGTGGGCCATCGCGGTGGTCGCAATCTCTGGCCGGAAAATTCGCTCACCGGTTTTCGCAACGTGCTCGGCACCGGCGTGGATGCCGTCGAATTTGACGTGCATCTTTCCGATGCGGGCGAACTTCTGGTCATCCACGACGCCACCCTCGAACGGACGGCGGAAGGCACGGGACCGGTGCGCCTGGTCACCCCCCAACATCGCCGCGCGCTCCGCCTGAAGGACAGTAACGACACCCTGCCCACCCTGGCCGAGGTGCTCGAAGTGCTCGCCGAAGGCAATTGCCATCTCCATGTCGAGCTCAAATCCGACGAAACGGGCGCTCCTTATCCCGGTCTCCCCGAGCGGGTGGCCGCTACGCTGACCCGGTTCGGGCTGGCCGGCCAAAGCCATATGACCAGCTTCAACCCCGAAGTGCTCGACGCCTGCAAGGCCGCTGCTCCGGCCATTCCGCGCCTGTGCTCGGTCAACCACAGATCGGCGCAACCGCTCGGGCTCGAGCAAACACTGCGGGCTGCGTCCGATCGCGCCGACATCATTGCCGTGGAAAAATCCCTCCTCGCCGAACACTGGGACGGGGTTCTGGCCATCGTGCCGCTCGAGCGCCTTTGCGCCTGGGTGCCCAACACCGAAGAGGATATCGGGTTCTGGCTTGAACGCCGCACCGGTTATCTGACCTCGGACGATCCGGTACTCGCCCTGTCTGTCCGCGATCGGCTTGCCCTTTCGGCCTGATCGCCTGCACCAACTTTGTGGAGACCTTCGTGCCTTTTTTGAACCGCCGCCTTTTCCTCGGCACGGGCCTGGCCGCCGCCGCTATATGGCCAAGCCTTGGAAGCGCGCGTGCGCAGACTTTCGATACCGATCCGTTTTCTCTCGGCGTGGCGTCCGGCTGCCCGACGCCCGACGGCGTCATCTTATGGACGCGGCTGGTCTTCCCGGTCGAGGCGGTTCCGCTCGCCGATCCCTTCGCCCCGATCCCTGATGTCATCATTCCTCCCATGGACGTTTTCTGGGAGGTGGCCGAGGACGAAGCGTTTTCGAGGCCGGTTCGCTCCGGCATCTATCGGGCGGTTCACGATTGGGGCCATTCGGTGCATGTGGCGGTGACCGGGCTTAAGGCCGACCGCTGGTATTTCTATCGCTTTCGCTGCGGCAATGCCGAAAGCCGGATCGGTCGCACCCGCACCGCGCCCCCGATTGACGCCACCAATGATCGTTTCACCTTCGCCTTTGCCTCATGCCAGCAATATGAGCAGGGCTATTACAGCGCCTATCGCGACATGGCCGAACGCGATCTCGATCTGGTCGTCCACCTGGGCGATTATATCTACGAGGTCAGCTACGGCACCCATCTGGTACGCCGGCACGGCAATGGCTGGCCGCCAACCCTTCTGGGCGAATACCGGGAACGCCATGCCCAGTACAAATCCGATCCCGACCTTCAGGCCGCCCACGCCAATTTCCCCTGGCTGGCCGTGTGGGACGACCATGAGGTCATCAACAATTACGCCGATGACGACGCCCCCAATGTCATCGGAGGCGAAAAATTCCTGCGCCAGCGGGCTGCGGCCTATCAGGCCTGGTACGAGCATATGCCCGTTCCACCCATCGCCGGCCGCGATTTTTCCAGTTTCAGAATCTATGGCCGGCATGGGTTCGGGCAGTTGCTCGATATCGCCATGCTCGACACCCGCCAATACCGCTCGGCACCGCTCGAAGGATCCGACGATGCGCCAGAACGCACAATGCTTGGTGACGCGCAGGAAGCCTGGTTCGATGCAACCCTTGAGGCCTCAAAGGCCAAATGGACGATCATCGCCCAGCAGACGCTCCTCTCCGAACGCGACACAAAGGCGGGCGACGCGACAGGCTACAATCTCGATGGCTGGGACGGATACCGCTCGGCCCGGACCCGGCTGCTGGATTCGGTGCGCGCCGCGGGCACGGCCAATCCACTGGTCATCGGCGGCGATCTGCATGCGTTTTACGCCGCCGACGTCAAAGAGGATTTCGCAAACCCTGACGGTCCCACCCTCGCCACCGAGTTTGTGACCGGTTCCATCACCTCCGATGGGCCGTCCCAGGCAAGCATCGCGACGGCGCTCGCCGAAAACCCGCACCTCAAATTCGCCAGCGGCAGCGAGCATGGCTACGCCATTCTCTCGCTCTCCGCGCTAAAGGCTCAGGCCGATTTCATCGCCGTGTCCGACCGCAAGGACCCCAATGCCAGCGCCGCGATCTTCCAGAGCTTTGCCGTGCTGGACGGCATGGCCGGAGTGAACCGCCTATGACCCGGCCACTCGATCTCGTCATTTTCGATTGCGACGGCGTGCTCATCGACAGCGAGCCGATCGCCAGCCGCACCCTGGCCCACTCCCTGAGCGCCGCCGGTCTTTCTATGACCGCCGAAGAGGCCCATCGCACCTTCACCGGCAAGTCCGAAAGCGATATGCGCTTTTATTTCGAGGCGGCCGGCATCGGCGCGATCGATACGCTGTTTTCGAACTGGCATTCCGATGTGTATGCGGCGTTTGCGAGGGAATTGCAGGCCATGGCCGGTATAGAGCCGCTGCTGCGGGCCCTCGATGTCCCCAAATGCGTTGCCTCCAACAGCACCATGGCCCGGCTCGAAAGGAGCCTCGGTCTGCTTGAGCTATGGGACATCTTCGCGCCCCATATTTTCAGTGCGGAAATGGTGGCACGGCCCAAACCGGCGCCAGATCTGGTCCTCCATTGTCTCGCAGCGTTCGGCGCGCGCCCCGAACGCTCCATCATGATCGATGACAGCCACCACGGCATCCAGGCCGCCCGCGCCGCCGGGGTCAAGGCCATCGGTTTTGTCGACCCCAACGACCCGCGCCCTGACCGGCGTGAAGTGCTGCTTGCCGCCGGTGCCGCCGGCGTGGCCGTGGGCGCCAAAGACCTGGCCGCGCTGATCATCGCCGATCTGGCGCCCTCAATCCTCTAGAGACGGGAACTGCAAAAAAATGTCGAGCATTGCAATCAACGAGGCCTGTAAAGTCTATTCGGGCAATGTCACGGCCCTGCACAGCATCGACCTCGCCGTCGAGCCGGGCGAACTCATGGTCCTGGTCGGCCCGTCCGGCTGCGGAAAATCGACGCTGCTGCGCATGATCGCCGGCCTTGAAACCATCACCAGTGGAACCATCGCCATCGACGGGCGCGTGGTCAACACAGTCGAACCTGCGGCCCGCGACATTGCCATGGTGTTCCAGAACTATGCGCTCTATCCCCATATGTCGGTGCGCGGCAATCTCGAATATGGCCTCAAAAACCGCGGCGTCGGCAAGCAGGACCGCCAGGCTCTCGTCGCCGAAGCCGCCCGCATCCTCGAACTCGAACCCTATCTCGAGCGCCGCCCGGCAGCGCTTTCGGGCGGACAGCGCCAGCGTGTCGCCATGGGGCGCGCCATCGTCCGCAAGCCCCGCGCCTTCCTGTTTGACGAGCCCCTGTCCAATCTCGATGCCAAGCTGCGCGGCCAGATGCGCGTCGAGATCCGCCGGCTGCAAAAAACGCTCGATACCACGGCGATCTACGTCACCCACGACCAGCTCGAAGCCATGACCCTGGCCGATCGCCTCGTCGTCATGAAGGCTGGAAAAATCGAGCAGGTCGGAACGCCCACCGAACTCTATGAGCGGCCCCGCACGACCTTCGTCGCCCGCTTCATCGGCTCGCCCGGCATGAATTTGCTGGAGTCGACGGCCCTTGCGGCCCAAGGGGTTGATCTGCCCGACACGGTCCCACAGTCGGGGTGCACAATCGGCATACGCCCCGAGGATATCGTTCTGGGCGACGACCCCCGTCCGGCTCTATCGCTGGCCGGACGGATCGAGGCCGTGGAAATCCTCGGCAAGGAATCGCTGGTCTATATTGCCGTGGCCGGGGTCGATGAACCGGTGACGGTCAGGGCTGCCGGAGGGCGGTGGCAGCCCGCTTCAGCCGTAACGCTCAGCTTGCCGCTCGAGCACCTTCATCTGTTCCATGCCCGGACCGGCCAGAGGCTGGCCATCTCCTGAACCGCGATTGGCTCACTCGGCCAGATCCGGACCCAGCGCTTTTCGGGCCATGGCAAGAAAGCTCGCCCGCTCGCTGGCGCTCAGATTGGCCACAATGTCGTCCTGAAGCGCTTCGACGACGGGCGTCATCGCCGCAACGACAGCGCGCCCCTCATCGGTCAGCCGCACCTCGCGGGCCCGGCGATCACGCGCGCTGATCTCGCGGCTGACCAGTCCCTTGCGCTCCAGCCGGTCGACCACGCCGCCGATCGTTGCCCTGTCATAGGCAATGAGCGTCGAAAGCCGGGCCTGGTCGATCCCCGGATGCGCCCGGAGCGCGTCGAGCGCGGCAAACTGCACAGAGGTCAGATCAAATCCCGCCGCACGCGTCTTTTCCAGAAACACCTGCGTCGAAAACTGGTGAAGGCGCCTGATAAGATGCCCCGCCATCGCTGTGGTCCGCATAGCGCCTCTCTCATTCCCGGCGATTGGCAATTCAGTACAGCAACCGAAATGGCATGTACACATATCGGTTTGACATTTAGTACGTATACATATTATATTGATGCTTATCAAATGCGATACGACCCGGGAGGGGGTTATCATGCAGTTTCATCTCAACGGATTCCGGCCCGGCGACCCCGAGCTGCACGACGCGGCGACACCGCGCCGCTACAATGACCGGGTCGATGTTCTGATTGTGGGGAGCGGTCCCGCCGGGCTGACCCTGGCAGCCCAGCTCGCAATGTTTCCCGAAATCAGCACCCGCCTCGTCGAGCAGAAATCGGGGCCCATGGAACGCGGGCAGGCCGACGGCATATCGTGCCGGTCGATGGAAATGTTCAACGCCTTCGGCTTTGCCGACAGGGTGATGAAGGAAGGGTACTGGGTCAACGAAACCACCTTCTGGCGTCCCGATCCCGCCGTGCCCGGCAAGGTGATCCGCAATGGCCGGGTGGACGATGTCGAGGAGGGGCTTTCCGAAATGCCCCATATGATCCTCAACCAGGCCCGCGTGCACGACATGTATCTCGACGCCATGGCCAAATCACCAACGCGCCTGCGCCCCGATTACAGCCGCAAGCTCGTTGACCTGATCGTTGACCCCGACGCCGCCGACTACCCCGTCACCGTAACGCTAGAGCGCACCGACGCCGGTCATGAAGGCGAAATCGAAACAGTGCGCGCCCGATATGTCGTGGGCTGCGATGGCGCCCGAAGCGCCGTGCGCAAGGCCATCGGGCTTCAGCTCAAGGGCGATTCCGCCAACAAGGCCTGGGGCGTCATGGATGTGCTTGCTTTGACCGATTTCCCCGACGTCCGGTTCAAATCGCTCATCCAGTCGTCCGAGCATGGCAGCGTCATGATCATCCCGCGCGAGGGCGGGTATCTGGCGCGCCTCTATATCGAGATGGACAAGCTTGGCGAAGACGAGAGGGTGTCCCAGCGCAACATCACGCTCGAAGACCTGGTTGGCCGCGCCCGGCGCGTGCTCCACCCTTACAAATTCGAGGTCAGGGATGTCGCATGGTGGTCGGTCTATGAGATCGGCCAGCGCCTCACCGACAGGTTCGATGATGTCCCCGAGGCCGAAATCGGCACGCGCACCCCGCGCGTCTTTATCGCCGGCGATGCGTGCCACACCCACAGCCCGAAGGCGGGGCAGGGCATGAACGTGTCGATGGGCGATGGCTTCAACCTTGGCTGGAAACTTGTCACCGTGCTCAGTGGCCGTGCCGCGCCTTCGCTTCTCCAAAGCTATTCGGCCGAGCGACGGGCCGTCGCCCAGGACCTTATCGATTTCGACAGGGAATGGTCGCGCATCATCAGCGAGCGCCCCTCGCAGGCCGATGGACAGAACTCGGACGTTCCCCAGTTCCAACGCTATTTCATCGAGCACGGACGCTATACCGCTGGCATGTCGGTCACCTACAAGCCATCAGATTTGATCGGCAGCGACCGTCACCAGGACCTGGCCAAAGGGTTTGCCATCGGCACCCGTCTTCATTCGGCCCCGGTCATCCGTCTGGGCGACGCCAAGCCCGTCCATCTCGGCCATACCATCTCAATCGACGCCCGCTGGACGCTTTATGCCTTTGCCGGTGCCAACGATCGCGGCGCGCCGGATGGCCCGATCGCCAAGCTTTGCGCGTTCCTTTCAGAAGATGCCAGGAGCCCGGTGCTCCGGTTCACGCCGCAAGGGGACGATGTTGACGCCGTGCTCGATCTGCGCGCCGTGTTTCAGGACAGCCATCGCGACTTGATGCTCGATCGGATGCCCGGCCTGCTCCTGCCCAGAAAGGGCCGGTTCTCACTCATCGATTACGAAAAGATATTCTGCGCGCCGCTCAAGGCGGGGCCCGACATTTACGACCAGCGCGGCATAGACCGAGCGGCGGGCGCACTGGTGATCGTCAGGCCGGACCAGTACGTCGCCCACGTTCTGCCGCTCAACGCCCACGATGAGCTCGCCGATTTCTTCGCGGGCTTTCTCCTGCCGGCGCGCTGATGCGGTCTTTTCCGTAGCAGTTGAAACAAGGACTTAGTGGACTTTCGCGATTCAACGAAAAGCGAAAATGCTCTAGGGTGCGCCCAAATGGGAGCATCCTATGCAGTTTGTTAAAGTCGATGACGCCGTCCTTCATTATCAGGTGATCGGCGGCCCCGAAAACGGCCCCGTCCTGGTCTTTGCCAACGCCCTGGGCACCGATTTCCGCATCTGGCGCGACGTTATCGTGCGTCTGGTCGGAAAATTCACCATCCTGACCTATGACAAGCGCGGCCATGGGCTGTCCGAAACAGGGCAGGGGCCCGTCACCATTGCACGCCACGCCGAAGACCTCGCCGCGATCATGGATCATGCCGGGCTCGGATCGGCAATCATATGCGGCTTGTCGGTCGGCGGGCTGATCGCCCAGCAACTCTATATCGACCGCCGCGATCTCGTATCGGCCCTCATCCTGTGCGACACCGCCGCGAAACTGGGCGATACGGAAAGTTGGAACCAGCGCATCGCCACGGTGGAGGCAAACGGCATAAGGGCGCTGAGCGCCAGCGTTATGCCCAACTGGTTCACCGCCGCTTTTCGGGCAAACCGCAGCGAAGAGCTCGCCGGTTACCGCACAATGCTCGAACGCCAGTCCCCGCGCGGCTATATCGCCACCTGCGCCGCCATCCGCGATGCCGATCTGCGCGAGAAAGCCCGCCAGATCGGTGTGCCGGCCATCTGCATTGTGGGCGATCAGGATGGCTCGACGCCCGTCGAGATGGTCGCGGGCCTGGCGAAATCGATCCCCGGTTCCCGCTTCGAAATCATCAAGGGTGCCGGGCACATCCCATGTGTGGAAACGCCGGAACGGCTGGCCGACATCATTGCGGTCTTCACCGGCGGTCTCGAAAACCGGGTCACGCTCAACTAGAGCCCTTCAGCTCTTTACGGAATCGCCGTTCTCTTCTGCGCTTCCCCGGCGAAAGCCGGGGTCCATGAGAGCTGCGTCAAGCGCCGGCGCCTCGGCTCACGCTGCTGGGCCCCGGCTGGAGTTTATCCCGGCGAAAGCCGGGACCGGGGCAGCGACGGAAGGGACCCAAATGGCTCCGTTACAACCTGAAATGCTTTAGAGCGCTTCCAGGATAAGTGGCCACCACTTATCCGGTTCGGAAGCGCGACAAAACAAAGACTTAGAGCAATTGAACCGATCTCGGGAAGCGCTGAAATGCTTTATAGCCTGGCCCGATCCTGCTCCGATCCGATTGCTTTCGATCAACACAACCAGCCCTCCGCAACCATTTTCAGGCCGGCGCTTTTCTGTTTTTAATGGGCGAAATCAGACGGGCGGCTAGAGCGTGTCAAGCAAAAGCATGTCCTCGACCTGATCGGGGATGGAAACGGTTTTCCGGTTCGGACACGCGACAAAACAAACGTTTAGAGCCGAGGATTTGATTCAATCAAATCCTCGGCTCTAATGCCCGCAAATCGTCACATTAGCGCCATGCATATCTGATGGCGTACGATCATAAAAAAACCCACAGCGGAGGATGGGTATGGCCGAGTTCGAATATCGCGGATTTCGCGTCAGGACGGTTTTTGAAAAAGACTGGAAAATCAGGATGTGGCCACCCCTTCGGCCAGCGCAGGCGATGGAGAAAATCCGCGCCAGCAGCGCCGAAGGAGAAAGCGCCTGCCGCAGCCGCGCAACGCGGGCCATCGACGCCTTCATGGACAAGCCGAAGGCCCGTCGGGTGCGGTCCAGGGAGCTTACGGAATAACCAGGGTTCCCCCGGGCACCCCAAATGCCATGGGATCCTCGTCGGCAAATACATAGGCGCCGGCCTCGATCTTTGCGATCAGACCGGCAATCCAGTCGTGGTTGCATTCAGTATTGCGGGCCCAGAAACTCAGAAGCGCTTCCACATGCGGGGGCAGGGCATTCGCACCGCTGAATGAGGCTCTGTCATTGGCCTTACTGACCTCGGTCTGCTGTTTTGCCAGGGTTGCCAGACGCTTGCCCAACAGTGCGAGCACTGTTGCCCTCGGCAGGGCCGACATCAGTACCAGCCCGGCGCACAACATGTCAGGGCGCGGCTGGGGCAGGGTGAGCGCCTTTTCCATCATCCGATGGAATTCGGCATCCCCCGCCTCGGTGATCGAGTAGTCGGTTCGCCCTGGGGCATTGATCGAGGAAGGAACCTCGATCTCGTCGAGGAAGCCTTCCTTGGCCAGCTGCCGCAGTGCATGGTAAATCGAGCCGGTTTTGGTATTGGCCCATTTGTCGGCGTCCCAGGCCATGAGTTCCTGCCCGATAAGATAGCCATGCGCGCGTTTATGTGCGCGAACAAAAGCAAGAACAAGCAATCGTGTGGCCGACATCAAAATACCTCCTCGGCTCCATAAACGTACCCCTGCGACACCCCCTCGTCCCGTTAACTAGGGTTAATACGGGTTCATGGTGCTGAACAGTGGCTGAATAGTCAAATCAGCATGGGTTCAAACAGTTCGGGCTAATTCTCCACAGGCAAATTGAACCGCGCAACCTGCGCTTTTGGGGAGCCTGAAATGTCGCTATCATCTCGTCTTGCATTGCCCGCTATCGCCGGGGGGCTTTTTCTTCTGGTCGCCTCCGGAATTTTTGCGCCGCCGGTTCAGGCCCGTGGTTATTCCGTGGACATCCTTGCCCAGGTTACCGGCGTTCAAGGTTGGGATCATCTCAACGTCCGCCGCTGGCCGGCGTCCTATTCCCAAAAGATTGGCCATCTGGCCCCGCTTGTCCACGTCTGGGTCGAACGCTGCATTGAGGTCGAGCGCTCCACCGACTGGTGCCTGGTCGAACGTGACACCATCAAGGGTTGGGTGAACTCGAAATACCTGACGCCCGCCGACATCTGAACCCGCCACAAAGCCTCTGACCTCCACCCTTGACTTTCCCCATGGCCTGCGGTCCATCAGGACCAACAGTTCGTGGGGATTTTTGTATGACCGCCAATCCTGTTCTGGCGCACTCGGTGCGTGGAAACTGGGTCGAAAACCGCCATCGTGGCGCCATCTGCGTGTCCGATGCCAAGGGCAATATCCTCGCTTGTGTTGGCGACGTTTCCGCAGAGGTCTTTCCACGCTCGGCCATCAAGTCCATGCAGGCCCTGCCTATTTTCGCCACCGGCGCCAATGCCCGCTACGGTCTTTCCGGCCCCGCCATTGCCCTGGCCTGCGCTTCCCACAATGGCGAGCCGGCCCATACCGATCTTGCCGCATCCATGCTTGCCGCCATCGACCTCGATGAGACGGCACTCGAATGCGGCGCCCATCCGCCCATCGACCCTTCAGCCCGCAAGGCGCTGTTCGCACAGGGCGGAAAGCCTTCTGCCCTGCACAACGCCTGCTCGGGCAAACATTCGGGCATGCTGGCCATGGCCCGCGCTCTGGGTGAAGATCCCAAGGGCTATTCCACCCTCGACCACCCCGTCCAGCAACGCGTACGGCTGGCGGTCGAGGAGGTTCTTGATCACCCCCTCACCGAAGGCAAATGCGGCGTCGACGGATGCTCGATTCCCACCTGGGCCGCCCCGATCCACGCCTTTGCCAGGGGCTTTGCCCGCATGGCCACGGGCGAGGGGCTTAGCGAAAAAACGGCCGCTGCCGCCCGGGAAATTTTCGTCGCCGCCACGTCCCACCCCTTTCTGGTCGGGGGCACCGGTGCGTTCGATACCGATGCGATGGCGGCATTCGATGGTCGCCTGATGCTCAAATTCGGCGCCGACGGCATCTATTGCGGCGCGCTGCCAGAGCAGGGCATCGGGTTTGCCCTTAAATGCGACGACGGCAGCGTCCCCGCCGCAACCGCCATGGTCGCCGCCCTGTTGCTCGAAATTTCCGATCCGACCCCGCAACAGGCAAAAGTGCTGCGGGCCCGCGCCCGCCAGATCCAGCGCAACTGGGCCGGTCACGACATCGGCTACATCCAAGCCACCGACGCCGCCCGCCTCACGCTCTGAGAAAAGGGCGGCACCCACACCGAGAAGCCCAGCATGACACAGGTGTGCCGCGCGGGGATAAGTGCCCAGCGACGGGGTCATTTCTATATTTCACACCGATTCCGGCAACTAACGGGTAAATTTCACTCAACTCCATACCTTTTACCCGCAACAGTGAAACCTTGCGGTACGCGCTTTCACCCCGCTATAGATTGGGGCCCCGCTGTCGAATCGGACACTGCACATGCTTGTCGAAGACGCCGTTTATCTCGGAACCAGCACCCGGCCCGAATACCTTCACCTGGGTTTCGGCAACCGCCACGGCCTGATCACAGGGGCCACTGGAACGGGAAAAACCGTTACGCTTCAGATACTTGCCGAAGGCTTCTCCCGCGCGGGCGTCCCGGTCTTCTGCGCCGATATCAAGGGGGATGTGGCGGGCCTGTCAAAGCCCGGCGAACCCAGGGATTTCCTTGCCGAGCGCGCCGAAAGGATCGGATTTTCCGACTACGCCTTCGAGGGCTTCCCAACCATCTTCTGGGACCTCTTCGGCCGCCAGGGCCATCCCGTCCGCACCACGGTCTCCGAGATGGGACCACTGCTGCTCTCGCGCATGCTCGACCTCAACGCCACGCAGGAAGGGATCTTGAACGCCACCTTCAAGCTGGCCGACGACGAGGGCCTTTTGCTCCTTGATTTCAAGGACTTGCGCTCGCTCCTCGCTCATGTCTCCGAGCGGCGCGCTGAGCTTTCCGCCCACTACGGCAACATCTCCACGGCCTCCGTCGGCGCCATCCAGCGCGCCCTTCTCGTGCTCGAACAGCAGGGCGCAGAGGGCTTTTTCGGCGAACCCGCGCTCAAAATTTCCGACCTCATGCGCACCGACACGCAGGGCCGGGGATTCATCTCGATTCTCGCCGCCGACGAACTTATGCGCGCCCCTCGGCTCTATGCTATGTTCCTGCTCTGGCTGCTGTCCGAATTGTTCGAACAGCTTCCCGAAGTGGGCAATCCGGACAAGCCCAAACTGGTGTTCTTTTTCGATGAAGCGCACCTTTTGTTCGATGAGGCACCAAAAGTGCTGCTCGACAAGATCGAGCAAGTCGTCAAGCTGGTGCGCTCGAAAGGTGTAGGTGTTTATTTTGTAACGCAAAATCCCGCCGACGTACCCGAAGGCGTACTCGCGCAGTTGGGCAACCGCATTCAGCACGCCCTGCG